>LNEW01000078.1 GCA_001464375.1 Rhodospirillales bacterium Ga0074136
CGCTGATCGCGTTGCAGCAGCGCGAGAGTCTCGGGCCGTTCAGCCAGGATGACGACCTGCGGCGCATCCCCGTTGCGTTCGACACTGATCTCCACGCGGCCCAGCTCGCCGGGTTCGAGCGTGACGGTGATGCGCCCGGCGCCGCCAATCGCCACCGCGACCACCGCCGGCACAACCTGGCGCGCCGGCGCGGATGGCGGTGGCGCGCGGGGCGGGTCAGGCACGGCGGCCTCGGCCGGCTTGGCCGCGGCGTCGATCGGGGATGCCATGCGCGGGTCGGGCATGGCCTGGGCGGGCGCGGGCGCTGCCGGATCGAGACCGCGTCGGGGGTCGATGCCGGCGAGGGGGGCATCGCCGGCGGGCAAGGGCGACGATGTCGTGGCATCGACGCGCGGCAGCGCGTCGAGCGGGCCCTGGAGCGCGGGCGGCTCGCTGTCGACGGCGATGCGCGGGGCGGTGTTCGTGCCGAGGGTTTCGCCGGCACGCGGCCGGGGCGCCAGGTTCGGCAACCGCCCGGTCGGTTCTGCCGGGGCCATGCCTTGCGGCGCCCCTGTCCCGCCCGACGATCCGACGGCCGCGGCCGTGCCGGTGGGCTGTTCGATGGAGGCCTGGTCTGGGCCGGCGACGCGGCGCTGCGTCGGCTCCCGCGGTGCCAACCCCGCGCCGTCGGGGGCGATCGTGGCGAACGCGGGTGCCGGCACGACGCCTTCACCGACGCAGGCCGGCGTATCGTCGCCCTCCGGCGGCTGCGTTTCGGCGCGGGCGCCGTCCGCGGCGCAGGCATCGAAGGGGCACTGCGACGTGTCGTCGGTCGGCGGCCCGGGCCCGGTGGTGCCGGGCAGCGTGTCGGGCAGGGTGGGCGGCACGATCCGGGGGGCGTCGGCGGCCTCTCCGGTCGGCTGCGGCATGGGCGCGAGGCCGGCGGCGTTGGCCGCAGGTATCGGCGGCGCCGGGTCAGGCGCAGCAGCACCGTCCGGTGGCGAGGCCAGGGCCATCGCCGATGCCGGGGCCGGCGCGACCGCCCCTGGCGCCAGCAGGCCGGGCGCGATGCGCGTCGCGCCCTGACCCGGCGGAGGAACCAGCGCCGCGCCGCAGGCCTGCGCCAGCGTCGCGGCGAAGTCACCATCGGGCGCCGGCGGGACGGCGGCGATGCCGCCTTGCGGCGTGGCCTGGGCGGGCAAGGCGCTGGCGGCAATATCCATGGGCCAGAGCCCTCCTGCAGCGATCACGATGCGGCGTCGCGCGCCGTGCCCGGCGAGTGGCGGGCCAGCGCGTCCTGGCAAGCGTCGGGCCAGCGCGTCCCGGCAGGCGTCGGGCCGGCGCGTCCCGACAAGCGTCGGGCCGGTGTGATGCCGCCCGGGGGCGCTTGCGGCACGGCAGTATCTGCCGCGCGCCGGCAGGCTTCTGCCGAGCGGCGGCAAGGCGGACCGGGCAATCGGCCCAGCGGTGCTGGCATGGCGCGTGCGTTGTCGCACGGGAGACCTGGTGGCAGCGCCGCGCCACCACCCGCCCCCGCCACGGAGAGCCCGATGTCCCTGTTCGGTTCCATGACCACCGCGATCAGCGGCCTGACGGCCCAGGCGCGCGCGCTCGGCCATGTCTCGGACAATGTCGCCAACAGCCAGACGGTCGGCTTCAAGCGCACCGACACCAATTTCGTGTCGTTCCTGACCGACAGCACGCTGGTGGTGCACCGGCCCGGTTCGGTCGTGGCGCGGCCCGACTACACCAACACCGTTCAGGGCACGATCGAGCAATCCGAAAGCCCGCTGGCGCTGGCCATCGCCGGGCAGGGCTTCTTCTCCGTCGCGCTGCCCACCGGCACGGCGAATGGCCAGACCACCTTCGACGAACGCCAGTTCTTCACCCGCGGCGGCGACTTCCAGATGGACCGCAACGGCTACATGGTGAATGGCGCAGGATATTTCCTGCAGGGCTGGAACGTCGATGCCGCCGGCGAGCCTGACCGCACGCAGATCCAGCCGATCCGCGTCAGCGAACTGGTGTTCAACCCGATCTCGACCGGCGCGATCGAACTGTCGGCCAACCTGCCGGCGGGCGGCACGGACCCGGTCACCACCACGCTCAATGTCTATGACAGCCTGGGCACGCTGCAGCCGATGACGCTGACCTGGACGCCCGGTGTCGCCAATGTCTGGACGCTGGACATCGCGGCGGCCGGGGCGGGCGGGTCGCTCGGCACCATTGATGTGAATTTCGGCCAGGCTGCCACGACCCCGGTGGCCGATGGCACGATCGGCGAATTCGCCAACGGCACCGGCACGCTGACCGGCGCGGCGGCGACCCTGGGCGACCCGGCGCTGATCTCCTTCACCGCGGATTTCGGGCAGGGGCCGCAGGCAATGATCCTGAACGTCGGCGCCTTCGGCGCGGCGCGCGGCGTCACGCAATATGCCGGGGATGAATACGAACTGCGCAACCTGGCGCAGGACGGCGTGCCGCTCGGCGCCTATTCCTCGACCACCGTGCGCGAGAACGGCGATGTCGCCATCAACTACGACAATGGCCAGGCGCGGGTGATCGCGCGGGTGCCGATCACGACCTTCAACGCGCCGGACATGCTGCAGCGGCTCGATGGCCAGGCCTTCATGCGCACCCTGGAGAGCGGCGAGGCCCGGACCTCGGACCCGGCATCGAACGGGGCGGGGCGCCTCGCGGTCGGGTCGGTCGAACGATCCAACGTCGACATCGCGGCGGAGTTCTCGAAGCTGATCGTGGCGCAGCGCGCCTACACGGCGAATACCCGCATCGTCACGGCGTCGGATGAGATGCTGCAGGACACGATCAACATGCGCCGCTGACGTGCCGAGATGCCGCTCCGTGGTGGCCGACATGCGCCACTGACGCGGCGAATTGCCGCTCCGCGGTGGCCAACATGCGCCGCCGACGCGGCGAGAAACGGCTTCGCGTGCCGCTGATGCACACCGCTTAGGAACCGACCACCATGGGCCTCGACGCCGCCCTCGCCATCGCCCGATCGGGGCTGCTGCACACGCAGCGCGCCCTGGCCGCCTCGGCCAACGACGTCGCCAATGCCGAGACGGCCGGCCACACCAAGAAGACCGTCGCCGCGCGCGCCGTGGTGATCGGCCAGGACGGCATCGGCGTGCGCAGCCTGGCGCCCTCGCGCGACGTCGACGAGGCGCTGGTCACCGAGCTCGACAGCCGCCGCGCCGCCGCGGCCGGCGCCGAGGTGCGCCTGCGCCTGCTGCAGGGTATCGAGACGGCGCACGGCAATCCCGAGAACGGCGATGGCCTTGGCGACCTGACTGCCGCGCTGCGCACCGGCTTCGAGGATCTGCGCGCCGACCCGTCCGAGGCCGGCCGCCAGACCAGCGTGGTGATGGACGCGACGGCGCTCGCCACCCGGCTGAACGAGGTCTCTCGCGCCGTCGGCGATGCCCGCCAGCAGGCGCAGGATGGCGTGGTCACGGAGGTGTCGCGCATCAACGACACGCTGCGCCAGATCGCCGACCTTACGCTGCGCATCCGCGACGAGATCGCGCTGACCGGCAGCGCGGCGGCGCTCGAGGACCGGCGCGACGCGGCCATCGCGACGCTGTCGGAATCGATCGAGGTGCGGGCCCTCAAGCGCGAGGATGGCGCCCTGGTGCTGGTGGCGCGCAACGGCGTGGTGTTGCCGCTCGACCCGCGGGCGGATGCCTTCACGACCGCCGATGCCATGCTCGGGCCCTCCGCCTTCCACGGCGCCGGCGGGTCGATCCCGGGCATCATGCTGGGCGGGCAGGATGTGACCGGCGTGCTGTCGGGCGGGCGGCTCGCGGAATATGTCGCGCTGCGTGACCAGACCTTGCCGCGCTACCAGTCGGAGCTGGACCTGGCCGCGGCCAACATCGCCGCGCGCTTCGAAGGGCAGGGGCTGCGCCTGTTCACCGACGCCACCGGCGCGGTGCCCGACCCGTCCGTGCCCTATGCCGCCAGCACCATGATCGGCTTCGCCGGCACCATCCGGGTGAACGCCGCGGTGGAAGCGAATCCCGCGCTGCTGCGCGACGGCACGCATGCGGTGGCGGGCGACCCCGCCGGACCGTCCGCCTTCACGCCCAACCCGTCCGGCGGGCCGGCAGCCTTCGTCACCATGCTCGACCGCGTGCTGGACTTCACCTTCGGGCCGCAGGCGCAGGCCAGTGTGGGCTGGGCGCCGATCGCCACCGGCGGACTCGGGCCGGATGGCACGCTCGCCTCGCCCTTCGGCGCGCCGGCGACGCTCGAGGGCTACACGGCGCTGCTGACCGCCGCCCATACGGCGGACCGCAATTCGGCCAGCGCTGCGCTCGCGAGTGCCGAGGCCATGAAGCAGGGGCTTGAAGCCCGCTTCAGCCAACGATCGGGCGTCGATGTCGATACCGAGATGGCGGCGATGGTCACGCTGCAGAATGCCTACGCGGCGAATGCGCGGGTGATGAGCACGGTGCAGGCGATGTGGGACGCGCTGCTGGGCGCGGTGAGGTGAGGCGATGAGCGGCATCGGATCCATTGGGCGACTGGACAGCGGCGCTGCGGCGCTGCGCGCGAAGCTCGATGTGCTGACGCGCCAGGTCTCGGATGGCCGGAAGGGTCCGGGCTATGGCGACATCGCGCCCGAGGCGCGCCGCGCGGTCGACCTGCGCGCCGACATCGCGCGGCGCGAAGCCTGGCAGGGCACCATCGACCGCACGCTGGCGCGCACCGAGGTGACGCAGGATGCGCTGGGCCGCATCTCGGACATCGCGACGCAGTTCTACACGGAAGCCATCCGCATGGACGGCACCAGCGGCGTGCGCATCTCGGCCGTGGCCGCGCAGGCGCGCGCCGCGATGGAGGAAGTGGCGAACCTGCTGAACGAGCGCTACGCCGGCGACTACATCTTCGGCGGCACCGACAGCGCCAACCCGCCCGTGCCGGACCCGCGCAGCATCGCCACCAGCGGCATGGCGACCGACATCGCCGCCGCCGTGGCCTCCCTGGGCGGCGGCAACGCGGCCGCGGTGGTGGCGGCGACGCTGGCCGCCGCGCAATCGGACGCCACCGGCACCACGCCCTTCTCGGCCTTCCTGTCCGACCCCGCGCAGGGCCTGGGCGAAGCGCGCCGCGCCGTGCCGGCGGCCGATGGCGAACGCGTGGCCTATGGCGTGCTCGCCAACCGCAACGCGGCGGCCACCAGCGAGGGCGAGACCACCGGGTCCTGGGCGCGCGACATCCTGCGCGGGCTCGCGGCCTTCGCCGCGCTGGACCCCGCGCAGGCGCAGCTGGGCACCGACTTCACCGACCTGGTGGCCAGCCTGCGCGATGGCATGCGCAGCGCGATCGATGCGCTGGGGGAGGAACGCGGCGCGCTGGGCGCCGTGGAACAGCGGCTGGAGGCCACGGCACGTCGCCATGCCGAGGTGAACGTCGCGCTGACCGGCCAGGTCGCCGCCATCGAGGAAGTCGACATGGCCGAGACGATCAGCCGCCTGACGGCGACGCAGACGCAGCTCGAAGCGTCCTACCGCGCGATCTCGGTGACCTCGGGACTGACGCTGACGCGGTTTCTGTCGTGATCGGGGCGCGCGGATTCAGCCTCCCTTAACCGCGGCCACGGCATCCTGCCCTCGACACCGCAAGACGCGGCGCGCAACCCGGCCCCTGCATCGGTCAAGACCCATTGGTCGGGACCTGGGGGGCCATCGGATCCAGGGGAAGACCCCGTATGTCTCTCAATTCCGTCAACACCAACATGGGCGCCATGGTGGCGCTGCAGTCCCTCAATCGCACGAACGAGGCACTGAACGTCACCCAGAAGCGCATCTCGACCGGCCTGCGCGTCAACGACGCGAAGGATGACGGTGCCGCCTTCGCGGTGGCGCAGTCGGTCCGTGCCGACGTCGCGGGCCTGTCCGCCGCCAACGAACAGCTGGGCGGCGTGAAGGGAATTCTCGACACCTCGCTGTCGGGCCTGACCAAGGTCTCCGAGACCATGGTCAAGGTGCGCGAGACACTGGTCCGCCTCGCCGACGACACGCTGAACGCCGACCAGCGCGCGCAGTATGAATCGCAGTACACCGCGCTGCAGACGCAGGTGACCAACTTCATCGAGGACGCCACCTACAACGGCCGCACGCTGCTCGCGACAGCCGCGCCGGGCGGCGACATCACCACCACCCGCAACGAGAGCGGCACGACCTACACCATCACGTCGGTGGACGGTGCGGGCACGCTGATCGTCGCGGCCGCCCCGACCGACGCGGCCGGCGCTCAGGCCGCCCTGGCCGATGGCGGCGACTTCGACACGGTGCAGACGGCGATCGGCAATGCACTGAATACCTTCGGCTCCGATGCCCGCTACATCGACAGCCAGATCTCCTACAACAAGGACAAGGCGGACTCCCTGGAAGCGGGCCTCGGCGCGCTGATCGACGCCGACCTGGCGAAGGAATCGGCTCGGCTGCAGTCGCTGCAGATCCGCCAGCAGCTCGGCACGCAGGCGCTGTCCATCGCCAACCAGGCGCCGCAGACCCTGCTCAGCCTGTTCCGCTGATCTCCCGGACGGCGCCGGCCCCCCGGCCGGCGCCGTATCTTTTCCAACCCCCCGGGAGGACAGGATGTCCACGTTGGTGCTCGAACTCCGACAGGGCGACCTCATGGTCGTCAACGGCGCGCCGATCCGCTTCCGCAACCGCGCGCGGATCGAACTGACGGCAAAGGCGCGCTTTCTTTTCGGCAAGCAGCTGATGACGCCGGAGGCGGCGAACAGCCCCGCGCGACGCATCTACTTCGCCTTGCAAACCGCCTACATCGGCGACGAGGATGAACGCGAGGCCGGCCTGTCCGTCGCGCGCCGCCTGATCGCCGATTTCCAAGCGGCCACCACCTCGACACTCGCGCGGGATCTGCTCGACAGGGCGCTTTCGGCGGCTGAATCCGACGAATGCTACCAGGCGCTCAAGCTCACGCGCCGCGTCATGCGACATGAGGAGGTGGTGCTCGGCGTGGCACCCCCCTCGGCCCTGGCCGAGGAGGACGCGTCATGACCATGGCCGACATCGTGCGCGCCTATGGCGCCGCACGCGCGGCGCGCGACCCGCGCGAGCAGGAGGCGGACATCTTCCGCCGCGTCACCGGCGGGCTGCGCGCGGTGCAGCAGGACCTGGACGGCCCGGCGCGGGTGCGTGCCGTGGCCGACAACCGCCGGCTCTGGCTCGCGGTCGAATCCGCGCTGGCCGACCCCGCCAACCAGCTGCCGCAACAGATGCGCGCGGGGCTGATCTCGCTGGGCCGCTGCGTGCAGCGCGAGATGGACCTGGGCGATCCCGACATCGCCTTTCTCATCGAAGTGAACGAGCAGGTGGCGCAGGGCCTGGTCGCCCGCGGCTGAGCCGCTCCGGCCGCGTGCTGCACCTTGCTGCCGAACTGCCCGCGCATTGTCATGCGGCGCCGTCGCGCGCGCTGCGGATGACGCGCTACGGGGCAGGTCACTGCGCCGCGGCAGGCTCCGGCTGCGCCGGCGCTGGTGCCGGCTCCGGCATGTCGGGCGCCGCCGGGACACTGACGCCCGGCGTCGGGCGCGCGACGACGCCGACCGGTACCGGCGCATCCGACACGACCGCCGCACGATAGGCAGCGATCTGGCGCGGCGTGGGGATGGTGTTCGCCACGTCGCCGACCGCGTCGCGGAACTCGATCACGACCATGCCCAGGCTGCCATCAAGCCGCATGCGCGGATTCGGCGTGGCCGGGGCGGCCGGCGGCGGTGCGGCACCGGCATCGCGGTCGGGGCCGGCGGCGCGCGCGGGCGCGCGTGGCGGGTCGCTGGTGGATACGGGTCGAAGGGCGAGGTCGGGGGTCATGGCTGTTGCTCCCATCCCATCCTGCAAGACGAAGGTTAAGGAAGGGTGACGCCGGCCATGCTCAGATGCGGCCGACGCGCGCCGTCAGGCCACATTTTGACCGCGTCGCCCCAAGCGGCGACGCTACTCCCCTCCCGTGCCCCATCCTCCACCGCCTGCGCCCCCGCCCGATGCCTACCTGCGCACGCTGCTGCTCGCGGTGATGGCGGGCGCGCTGCTGAACGCGCTGGGGTTGCCGCTGGGCTGGATGGTCGGGGCCATGCTGGCGACGGCCTACCTCGGATGGCGGGAGGCGGCGGCGGTGCCGCGCGCCGTGCATCCGGTCGGGCTGATGGTCCTGGGGCTCGGTCTGGGGCAGAGCTTCACGCCGGCAGTGCTCGGCGCGGTGTCCGGCGCGCTGCCGGCCATCCTGGCGGGCGGGACCCTGTCGATCCTGGCCGGGCTGGTGGTGGCACCGTTGTACCGCCGCATCGCCGGGAGCGATGCGCGCACCGCCTATTACGCATCGGTGCCCGGCGGCATCGTCACCATGGCCGTGCTGGCGGAACGCGCGGGTGCGTTGGTCCCGGCCGTGACGGTGGCGCAGACGCTGCGCATGGCCACCGTGGTGCTGGTCTTCCCGCCGCTGGTCGCGGTCTTTGCCGAGGGCGGGCGGGACGCCGCCTTCAGCGCAGCGTTGCCCCCCTTCGCCTGGGGCGGGCTGGCGCTGTTGCTGGTGGGCGGGGCGGCCGTGGCGGCCGCGGGCATGTGGGCCGGCCTTGCGAATGCGGCGATGCTCGCACCCTGCCTGCTGGCGATGCTGCTGTCCGGCACCGGCACGCTGCCGTCCTCGGTGCCGCGCTGGCTGGTGGATGCGGCCCAGGTGGCGATGGGGGCGAGCCTGGGCCTGCGCCTGACGCCGCGCGCCCTGGCCGGGGGGCCGCGGCGCCATGCGGTGGCGGGCCTCGCCTCGGCGCTGGCGATCTCGGCCCTGCTGGCGCTGCTCGGCCTGGCGCTGGGCTGGATGGCGGGGTTGCCGCCGGTGGCGGTCATGCTCGGCATGGCGCCGGGCGGCATGCCGGAGATGGCGATCACCGCCAAGGCGCTGGACCTCGCGGTGCCGCTGGTGCTCGGCTTCCACCTGGTGCGGATGGTGCTGTGCAACCTGCTGGTCGGGCCGATCTGGCGGCTTGCGGGATTGTTCGGCGCGGCGCGATGACCGGACGCCAAGCTCGACGTGCCGCAGGCGCAGCTCCCGGTGGTCTGACCGCCGGGTGGGGCCATGCCCGCCCCGGCGGCTATGCGTCGTAGGCGACCAGCGCCTCGAACGGCACATCGAGCCTGCTTCGCCCCCCCAGGAAGGTCAGTTCGATCAGCGCGGCGGCGCAGGGCACCTCGGCCCCCGCCTGGCGCAGCAGGCTGATCCCGGCCGCCATGGTCCCGCCGGTCGCCAGCAGGTCGTCCAGCAGCACCACGCGCTGGCCCTTCGCTACGGCATCGGCCTGCATCTCGATCCGGTCGGTGCCGTATTCCAGGGCGTAGTTCAGCCCGATGGTAAGCCCCGGCAGCTTGCGCGGCTTGCGCAGCATGATGAAACCGAGCCCGAGTTCGAGCGCGAGCGGCGCCGCCACCAGGAAGCCGCGGCTTTCGATTCCGGCCAGCACGTCGGGCTTGTGCGGGCGGATCGCCGCCGCCATGCGCGCCACCGCCGCGCGCCAGGCGGGGCCGTGCCGCAGCAGGGTCGAGATGTCGTAGAACAGGATGCCGGGCTTGGGGAAATCCGGGATCCCGCGGATATGCGCCTTCAGGTCGATGCTGTCGGTGGTCACGGTGGGTGCTGCCGGTCCTGTTGAGGGGGGGCGCCGCGGCGGCGCGCCGGCTCATCGCTAGAACATTTTCAGGCCGGGCGGAATCGCCTGGCGGGTCGGAGACGGCAGGAAGCAGCCCGGGCCCTGATGCCAGCAGCGTGAAGGATCGCCCCTTCGGCTTGTCCATGTTCGCCCGTACCCCTTGGCGAAACGGCGCGGGCACGGCAGATGCGCAGGCATGTCGCGTCCAGCCCTTGCCGCCATCGCCGGGATTGCCGGCTTCATCGCCTATGTCGTCGTGGTCCTGATGCTGGCGGACCATGTCCGCGCGCTGCACTGGACCGTGGAAGCGCTGTTCTTCGCGGTGGCTGGGATCGCCTGGGTCTGGCCGGCGAAGCAGCTGCTGACCTGGGCGGTGCGATAGGTGCGCGCCGCCGCCGCCACGAAAAAAGCCCCCTGATCGCTCAGGGGGCTTTGCCGCGGCGCGGGCGGGATCTGGTCGGAGTGAGAGGATTCGAACCTCCGGCCCCTGCGTCCCGAACACAGTGCTCTACCAGGCTGAGCTACACTCCGGTGCCGGCCCGCGCTGCGGAGGCGGCGGTATAGCGGCCCGCCCCCGGCCCCGCAAGCCGGTCGGCGCGCGCGACTTTGTCACGGGTCATTGCCGATCCGGGCTGGCACCATTAGGTCAGCGGCGCGTCATCCTGCGGCGCATGAACACATCGAGGGGACCTTCATGAAGTCGTGGATTCTGGCGGGCGTCGCAATTGCGGCGATGGGCACGGCCGGCGCGGCCCTGGCGCAGGACGTCATTGCGCAGCGGCGCGAGGGCCTGCGCGGCATGGGGCGGCAGATGGAAGCGATCAAGGCCGTGACCGATGCGCGCGGGGATACCCGCCCGCTGGTCGAACGCGTGGATGCCATGATCACCTTCTACCGCGGCCTGCCCGCCATGTTCCCCGCCGGCAGCGGCACCGGGGACACGCGCGCTCTGCCGACCATCTGGTCCGACCGCGCCGGCTTCGAGCAGGTGAACGCCAACATGGTCACGCAGCTGCAGGCGCTGCGCGCGGCCGCGGCCTCGGGCGATGTCGCGGCCACCACGGCCGCCTTCGGCCAGACCGGGGCGACCTGCGGCACCTGCCACCGCCCCTATCGCGGCCCGGCGCGCTGAGCTGAGCGCGCCCGTCAGGCGCCCATGCCCAGGCGCCTGACATACCACACGCCGAACGCCGCCACGGCCAGCAGCACCACGCCCAGCGCGGGGTGCGCCAGCCGTGGCGCCTTCGGATGCGAGGCCTGGATGGCCTTCATGCCGGTGACCATGGGCACCACCAGGTCGTGCCCCTTCACCAGCCGATAGGCGAAGACCGCCAGCACATGCACCAGCACCGCCAGCAGCAGCACGTTGATCAGCGTGGCATGCAGGTTGGTCATGCGCTCCGACGTCGCCTCGCTGACCCAGTTGGCGAGCGGCCCGTGCTGCGAATAGGTGAAGCCGACGTCGTGGTTGGCCATCAGCCCCGACACGCCCTGCATCGCGAGCAGCACCAGCAGCACCACCACCATCCAGGCGCCGGCGGGGTTGTGCGTGGTCTCGGTGTCGGGGCCCGGCTGGCGGAACTTTCCCAATTGGCGGAAGGCGGCGACAGGGCCGCGCAGGAAGGTCCAGAAGCGCGCATTCTCCGACCCGAACAGCCCCCACAGGATGCGGAACCCGACCAGCGTCAGCAGCAGGTAGCCCGACCCGTAATGCAGGTTCCACGCACCGGACTTGGCACTGAAATAGGACACCAGCACGCAGGACACCGCGCCCCAGTGGAACAGCCTGACCCAGCCATCCCACACCTTCACCGGCACCGTCTTCTCGCGCATGCGACCACTCCTGCTGCAGGCGCACCCTGCCATGGGGCGGGCGGTGGCGCGAAGCCTCCGGCAGGCGCCGCATGACGGGATTCGGTGCGGTGCCGGCGGATGCCAGGGGGGCGCTGGTGGCGGTCGCGGTCGCGCTGGTGGCGCTAGTCGCGGCGCGGCTGGCGGGCTCGCCGGCGCTGCGCGGGCTGGCCGGCGCGCTGGGCCTCGCGGCGGGGTTCGTGGCGGTGACCGGGGTGGTCGGCGCATCGCCGCGGCAACTGCCCGAACGCCTGCCCATGCTGGCACTGGTCGCGCTCGGCGCCGCGGTCGCGGCCAGCCTGCCCAGGCGGTGGCTGCGGCTGGTCGCCGCCGTCGCCGGGGTGCTGGCGGGGGCATGGTGGCTGGCAGGCGCGCCGTTGCATCCCGACACGCTGCTGCGGGCCGCACCGGTCGCGATCGGGCTGGCGGCGGCAATGGGCCTCGCGGCGTGGCGGGGCGGCGGGGTAGTCATGGCGGTCGCCTGGGCGGCGCTGGCGGCGGGCGTCGCGCTGGCCGCGGCGCGCGGTCCGCATGTGGCCTTCGCGCTGGCGGGGCTGGGGGCGGTGCTGGGCGCGGCGCCGGGCCGAAGCCTTGGGCTGGCGGCGGCGCGGGTGCCCTTCGGCATCATGCTGGCCGGCGTGGCGGCGGTGCCGGTGCTGGGCCGGGCGGCGCCGGCGGATTGGGCGGCGGCAGCCGCGCCGGCCTTGGCGCTGCTGGCCGGGCCCTGGATCGGCGCCCGCCTGCCGCGGCGGATCGGCCCCTGGCTGGGCCCCGCGCTGGCCGCGGCGCCGGCGCTGGGGGCCGTGCTGCTGCTGCGCTGACCCCTGCGTCAGGCCGCCTGCGCCGTGTCCATGCCATCGGCCTCGAGCCGGTCGAGCCAGGGATCGAGGTCGAGCGCGAAGCGCACCATGGCGCTGACCAGGGCGATGGGATTCGCCGGCGCACCGAGCCGCGACAGCGCCTCGACCCGGATGCGATGGTCGGGCAGCAGCCGCGCCTGCCAGCCGGGCGGCAGGCTGGCCGGCAACTGGGCCAGCGCCGCGAAGGCCCGCCTGCGGTCGGCGCCGGGGTCGGCGGTCGAGGGTATGCGGGCGGCGTCCACTGCCATGCGCACCCCCTCGGCGCCGAGTTCGGCCCGGCAGGCGCGGCCGCGCCAGGCGAAGCGCAGGCAGGGCGCGGGATAAGGGTCGCGCGGCGCGAGCGCACCGTTCGACAGGACGGCGAAGGGGCCGAGGGCGAAGGTCTCCATGGGTGCAGGGTTGTCCAGGAGGGATGAACACACCATAACCGGCCCCGCATGGCCCTCGGACACAGTCTTCGCCTCGTGCTTGCACCGCCGCATCCGGCGGGGCGGCCCTTCCTCATTGGCGGGGGGGTGGCGGCGTTGCTTGGCCTGCTGCTGCTCGGCAACTGGCTGTTCTGGCTGGGCACCGCCTTCGTGGCGTTCTGCCTGTATTTCTTCCGCGACCCGGAACGCGTGGCTCCAGGGCGGCCGGGCCTGGTGATCGCGCCAGCGGACGGCAAGGTGGTCAGCATCGTGCCCGCCGTGCCGCCGGAGGAGCTGGGCCTCGGTCCCGCGCCGCGCTGGCGCGTCGCGATCTTCCTGTCGGTGCTGGACGTGCACGTGAACCGCATGCCGGTGGATGGCACGGTCACGCGGGTGGCGTATCGCCACGGCAAGTTCCTCAGCGCCAACCTCGACAAGGCGAGCGAGGAGAACGAGCGCAACGCGATCGCCCTGGCCTTGCCCGATGGGCGCGACCTGGCCGTGGTGCAGATCGCCGGGCTGGTGGCGCGGCGCATCCTGTCGGATGCAAAAGTCGGTGATGCCGTGCAGGCGGGCGATCGCTTCGGTATCATCCGCTTCGGCAGCCGCACCGACGTGTACCTGCCCGAGGGCGTGCAGGCGCTGGTGAGCGAGGGCCAGACCATGATCGGTGGCGAGACCGTGATTGCCGAACTGGGCGCCGCGTGAGCGGCGGCCCCGCTGACCGAAAGGCTGGGCCGGCGGGCACCGGAGGTCTGGATCGGCGCCGTCGCGCCGCGGGCGCGCCATGACCGACCCGGGCCGCGTGAGGCGCCTGCGCCGACGCTTCCGCCCGCGCACCCGCCCGCGCTTCGAAGGCCTGTCATTCAACCGGCTGATCCCGAACATCCTCACCATGCTCGGCCTGTGCTGCGGGCTGGTGTCCATTCGCTTCGCCTTCGAGGGACGCTTCGACCAGGCCGCCGTGCTGATCGTGGTGGCGATGGTGATCGACGGGCTGGACGGGCGCCTGGCGCGGCTGCTCAAGGCCACGTCGCGCTTCGGGGCGGAGTTCGACAGCCTGTCGGACTTCCTGTGCTTCGGCGTGGCACCGGGACTGATCCTGTATTTCTGGACCATGCAGGACTACCGCGCGCTGGGCTTCGCGCCCTGCCTGCTGTTCGCGGTGTGCATGGCGCTGCGACTGGCGCGGTTCAACGCCACGCTCGATGTCGGGCCGGGCGTGAAGCCGGCCTATGCCTACAACTTCTTCACCGGCGTGCCGGCGCCGGCGGGCGCGGGCTGCGCGCTGTTCCCGCTGTTCCTCGGCCTGTGGCTGACCCAGATGGGGTGGGAGGGCATGGCGGCCGCGGTGCGCCACCCGGCCTTCGTCGGTCTGGTGATGGTGCTGGTGGCGGGGCTGCTGGTCAGCACCATCCCGACCTGGTCCTTCAAGAACTTCAAGATCCCGCGCCCATACGTGCTGCCGCTGCTGCTCGGCACCGGGCTTTTCGTCGCGCTGCTGCTGGCCGAACCCTGGGCGGCGCTGGCGATGGCGGGGGTGATCTACCTCGGCATGGTGCCGTTTTCGGTGCTCTCCTACCTGCGCCTGAAGCGCGAGGCGGAGAGCATGATCGAACCCGTGGTGGTGGCCGCCGGAGGCCATGGCGCCAGCGGCTGACTGTCCCGCGGAGGACGACGCCGACGCCGCGCTTCGCACCGCCGGGCCGGGCCGCGTAGCACCACCCGTCTCGGCGCTCACGCTGCCGGGCGTCGCCCCCGATGGGCTCGGGGCGACGCCGCACTTCACGACGGAGGGGCCATGACGACGGGCGCGATTTCGCCGCGCGGCGCTGTGACGCTGAGGGTCGATGGAAGCACGGTGCGCGTCACCGGTGGGCCGTTCGATTCCCTGCCGGCCGGCGCGCGCGGCCTGTGCCTGGAGCCGCGCGCCGACCGGGTGGCCGAGGCCACCTGGCGCCTGGACGTGCCCGATTTCGGCGTACCGGAGGACGCCGCGCTGCGCGCCGTGCTGGACGCCATGCTGGCCGCGATGCGCACCGATCCCGCCGGCGCCTATCATGTCGGCTGTCGCGCGGGGCTGGGCCGTACGGGCATGGCGCTGGCCTGCCTGGGTGCCATGACCGGCGTGGCCGATCCCGTCGCCTGGGTAAGGGCCACCTACGATGCCGCGGCGGTGGAGACCCCGGCGCAGGCGGCGCTGGTCGCGCGCTTCGCCGTGCCAGGCGCGTAACCGCGTCGCTGCCGGGGGCGAAGTCGCACTTGGCAAGCCCCGCGCGTCGCCACACTTGCGTAACGGGTGATCCGCCCAGCCCCACGGAGTGACAGAACCATGACCAGGTCGATCCGTCCGTCCGCCCTGCGCGTCGGGGCTGTCGCCCTGGCCGTGCTGCTCGGCGCTGCCACGCCGGCAGCCGCCCAGCCGGATCCCGAGACCATCGTCAATGCCTTCGAGGCCGTGCTCGGCCCGATCCGCACGCATCGCCCGAGCCACCCCAAGGGCCTGTGCGCCGCCGGGCATTTCACCGCGACACCCGATGGCACGCGGCTGTCGGTCGCGCCGGTGTTCAGCGGCCAGCGCAACACCGCGCTGATCCGCTTCGGCGTGGCTGGCGCCAACCCGAATGCGTCCGACAGCGCGCGGGGCACGCGTGGGTTGTCGATCCGCTTCGAATCGCCGTCGGGCGACCTGTTCGAGATGGCGAACATCTCCGCCCCGGTGTTCGGCGCGATGCACCCGCAGGCCTTCGTCGACGGCCTGCTGTCGCGTGCCAACGACCCCGCCACCGGCCGGCCGAACCCCGAGCGCGCGGCCGCCTATGCCACCTACCTCGCGGCCAACCCGTCGGTCGGCAACCAGGGCCGCTACATCGCAGCCAACGCCCCGCCCGTGAGCTTCGCGACCACGCCGTACTGGGGCGTGAACACCTTCCTGTTCCGCGGCCAGGACGGCCAGGTGCGCCCGGCCCGCTGGGTGTTCGAACCGCGCGCGGGCGTGATGCGCCTGACGGCCGAGCAGATGCAGTCCATGGGTGCGAATTTCCTGGCCGACGAGCTCCGCCGGCGCGTTGCCGCCGGGCCGGTGGAGTTCGACATGGTGCTGCAATTCCCGGGGCAGGGGGATGACCTGCTGAACCCGACCATCGCCTGGCCGGATGACCGGCCGCGCACGGTGGTGGGGCGGCTGGCGGTGACGGCGGTGGAAGCCGGGCCGGGCGGGCCGTGCGACCCGATCAGCTTCATGATCCTGGACCAGGCGCCGGGGATCGAGATGAGCGACGATCCGATCCTGCAGGCGCGGGCGGCGGCGTATGCGGTGAGCCTGTCGCGGCGGGTCGGGGGAGGGAACTCCCCCGATCCCCCTCCTTTTTCTGGCACCTGGGAACTGACAGCCGAGGTCAGTTCCCGAACGACAAGCAACGGTGGGGGATTCGGGGGAGGTGTCCTCCCCCGTTCTTACTTCTTCCTGGCTTTCACGATCACGCCGTCGCTCTCCAGCGCCGCGATCTCCGCCTCGCTGAACCCGCGCGCCACCAGCACATCCCGCCCGTGCTGATTGAAGCGCGGCGGCGCGCTGCGGGCGCCGCCTGGCGTGCGCGACAGCTTGATCGGCGTGTTCAGCGCGCGGAAGTCGCCGATCTGCGCGACCATGTTGCGGAACGCCGTGCCTCATCCACATGGAGAACCGGGCCGGCAGGCAGCCCGGCGGCCAGCATGCGGCGGGTCAGCTCGTGCCCGTCCTCGTTCGCGAAGCGCGTGTTCAGCACCTCGGTCAGCGCGGCCTTGTTGACCACGCGCTCGCCATTGGTGGCGAAGCGGGGATCCTTCGCGACCTCGGGAATGCCGAGGAAATCGCAGAACTTGCGGAAGGCGGGGTCGTTGCCGGCGGCGACGAAGATCTCGCAGGTTTTCGTGGTGAACTTGGAATAGGGCGCCAGGTTCGGGTGCGGATTGCCCGTCGCCATCGGCCGCTTGCCGGACAGGAAGAAATTGGCGGCATGCGGGTGCAGCAGCGCCATGCCGCAATCATGCAGCGTCATGTCGCAATACTGGCCGCGGCCGGAGCGTTCGCGTTCGTGCAAGGCCATCAGGATGGCGATGGTGCTGAACAGGCCGGTCGCGATATCCACGATCGGGTTGCCCAGCCGCGTCGGGCCGGAATCCTCGGTGCCGTTGATGGACATCAGGCCCACCATCGCCTGCAACACCGCGTCGTAGCCGGGGAAGCCGCCGAGCGGGCCTTCGCCGCCGAAGCCGGAGACGCGGCAATGGATCAGGCGCGGGAACTTCTCCGACAGCACGGCTTCGTAGCCCAGGCCCCACTTCTCCATGGACCCGGGCTTGAAGTTCTCGACCAGGATATCGGCGCCGTCGAGCAGCCGTAGCAGCACCTCGCGCCCCGCCGGCTTGGACAGGTCGAGGCCGACGGACCGCTTGTTGCGGTTCACGCCGACAAAATACGACGCATCGCCATCGGCGTTGAAGGGCGGGCCCCAGTCGCGCACCTCGTCGCCCTGCGGCGGTTCGAGCTTGATGACCTCCGCCCCGTGGTCGGACAGCACCATGGTGCAATAGGGCCCACCCAGCACGCGGGTGAGGTCCACCACGCGCAGCCCGGCCAGCGCGCCGGGCGACAGCGCTGCCGCGTTCCCGAGTGCTGCGTTGTCGTCCATGTCCCGGTTCCTCCGATCGCGCGGCGGAAGATGCGGCAGGCGCGGTCCTTTGTCGAACCTCAGGCGCCCAGTAGGATGGACAGGGCGAGCAGCGCCATCAGCCCGCCGGCGATGGCACCGACCAGCAGCGGCATGGGCGTGCCGGGCTGCAGAGCCGCGGGCTGGCCTGGCGGGTGGCACAGCGTGATGGCCTGGCTCGCCGCCACGCGCCCGCGCGCTGCGGGCACATGCAGCCGCACCGTGCGCACGGCCCCATCCGGGTCGGCGACGGCAATCTCGGTCAACGCGCCGGCGTCACGCGGGTCGGGCGCGGTTCGCACCACGCCTTCCACCACGACCCAGCCGCGCCGCGCGCGCCACAGCGCCAGGCACACCCCGCCGAGCACCAGGCTGGCCGGCAGCACCAGCCACATCACCAGGGCATCGAGCCCGGGGTCGTTCATGCGGCGGCGCTGCGCCCCCAGATCCGGGCGCAGAATTCGGGATAGGTCTCGACCATCTCGTCGCAGACGCGCCCGCGCAGCAGGGCCAGTTCGGCCTCGGTCGGGTCGGGCGTGGCTGGGATGTCGCCCTCGGCATCGAAGGCGAAGCCGGTGGCGGCGCGCACGCTGTCCACCGTCTCGCCCGGATGAAGGCTGGCCAGCGAGAAGCGCGCGCGGTCCGGGTGGAAACGGAACACGCATCGGCCGGTGACCAGGGCCTGCGCCGTGCCGCGGCGGAACACGCCGGGTGCCGAGACGCCCGGGGCCGAGATGTTGTCCACCTTGTCGACCAGCACGCGCGGGGAGTGTTCCTCGCGGAACAGGATGGTGCGCGGGGTCATGAAATACATGAAGGCTGAGCCGAAGGACCCGGGGAAGCGCACGCCCATCCCGGGCCATTCGCCGGTGCCCACCAGGTTCAGGTTGGCCTGGCCGTCGATCTGGCCGCCACCCAGGAAGAACAGGTCGATCCGCCCCTGGCCGGTCAGGTCGAACAATTCGCGCGTGCCCTCGGTGAAGGGGTTGCCCGATCGCCTGTGCAGCAGGGACAGCCGCACATCGTGCCCGAGCAGCTTCACCAGCCAGCAGGCGGCCGCCGGCATGGGCGATGCCGCGCCCACCGCGATATGCCGCGCCGGCGGCGCCGACGGGTCGAGGATGAGGCGCGCCAGCGCGGCGATGATGCGTTCTTCCGGCGCGATCATTCGGCGGCGACCTTCTGCGCGGCGCCGAGGACCTCGCGGTCCAGCCAAGCGCGGAAGCCGTCCGCGGTCTTGGCCGCGCGGGCGTAGTCGGCGACATACGCGGCGTCGAAGCCGTATTCGTCGAGCAGCGCGGCCGGGCGCGCGCCGCGTTCGGCGATGGCGACGGCATTGATGTAGGTCGCGCTGATGGTCCCGGAGGCGAGCCGTTCATCCTCCAGGAAATTGCCGGGCACCACGCGCTCCACCGTCACCAGCGCGGCCTTCGCGGCGTGGGCGATGGTGGCGCATTCGCGCCGCCGGCCGAGCCAGACGTTCCCCTCGTCATCGGCCATCGCGGCGTGGAAGATCGCGAAATCGGGCTGCTTCGCCGGCAGCAGCACGACCGGGTCGGCGCCGTCTTCCGCAAACGGGTTCGGCACGACCTTCCAGTCGGGGCGGTTGGCCAGGATGTCGGAGCCGATCAGCCCGCGCAGCGGCATGAAGGGCACGCCCTTCTCGGCCGCCTGCAGCATGGTGTGGATGGCCGGGCAGGTGGCGTCGCGCACCGTGATGGACCCGGCCTTGAGCGCGGCGGAAAACCGCGGCGCGAAGCCGGCCTCGCCGAGCGAGACGGCCGAGGTCTCGACCTCCGCCACGCAGCCGGCGCCGATCAGGATGTCGGTGGCGAAGCCGCTCACCGGCACGCCCAGCAGGCGCAAGCGCCGCGCCCCGCGCCGGATCAGCGCCTTGGCGATGGCAACCGAAGGCAGGGAATTGTCGGGCGGAAGCGCGACCAGCGCGCCATCGGGAATGCGCGCGGCGAGGTCATCGGCGGATGGCAGCAGCATGGGGCGGCTCCTTTGCAGGTCTCGCGCGACTGCACTACGGCTCCATCGGCTACACCAGGTCGAAATCGTTGAGCTGCCGGAAGCCGCGGTCGTCGTTGACTGGCACGTCGCCGGTGCCGATCGCCAGCAGCCGCAGGATGTCCGTGCTGTCCACGGTGGCGTTGTGGTCGCGGTCCTCGAAGTAATACACACCGAAGCGGTCGTTGCTCGCGCCACCGATCACCAGGATGAGCTTCTCGAACAACCGCGGGTCGTTGTCCACCAGCCTTGCGCCCACCGCGTTGCGCACGGCGGTCAGCGAGCCGAAGGCGTCGCCCGCGATCTCGTACTGCGTCGGCAGCACGTTCGAAGAAGCGTTGAGGTTGAGGTTCGCGCCGTTGGCGACGTAATGGATGAAGGTGGGGGACCGGCCGAGGGCGAGGGTGTCCACCATGATGAAGTTGCCGTCGAACTCCGTGCCGGACACGCTGTCCGCGCCCGCCGTGCTGACGATGCTGTTGATATCCGCCGTCCCGTCGGAGACCGCGCGGATCACCGCGGCCGTCCGGCCTCCACCGAGGAGAAAGATACGGTCGCCGCCCGGCCCCCCGATTAGCATGTCGTCGCCACTGCCGAAGAGCGTGTCGGCGCCGCTGCCGCCGAACAGCACTTGCGCGTTACCCGAGCCATTCATTTCGATCCCCGTGAGCAGGGCACGGCCATCCACCACCATCCCGTCGCCCACCGCCGTGACTTCCACTTTGGCCTGGCCGCTCTGGCTCACCAGCGTCGACGGCAGTCGCACGGCGGAATTCGCGCCGCCCTCGAACAAGAAGCTGTCGAAGCCGGAGACGCCGGCGAAGACGCCCTGCGTCAGTGTTTGCCCGGCCGCGACGCCCACCTTCAGCGTGTCACCGTAAATTCCCAAGACGATGATGGGGGCGCCGGTCCCGGCGGTCACGATGTCGAGCCCGGAAAGCTCGCCCGGTCCGAAGGTCACTTGGTTCAGCCCGTTCCCGACATGGATCTCGTCCACGCCCGCCCCCGCGGAGACCTTGTCCTCGCCCGCCCCGCCGAACAGCGTGTCGTTGCCGGCGCCGAGCTCGACAACGACGCGTCGGTTGCTGGCGAAGGCGCTGACGTCAATCAGGTCGTCGCCCGCCCCGCCGCGGATGTTCACTGTTTGGCCACCCACCAGCCCATCGGGGAAGGCGCCGGGCAGCGTGACCTGCTGCCCCTCCTGGTCGAGCTCGATGACCTCGATGCCGGAGACATTGGCGAAGGCCGCCGGGCCGATCGCCTCGTTGCCGATGAAGCGCAGCCTGTCGAAGCCGTCCTCGCCGTTCAGCGTGTCAGCGCCGGTGAAGTCGCCCGCAAGCACTAGGAACAGGTCGTTCCCGATCCCGCCTGTGGCACGGTCGTCGCCGGTGCCGGTCGAGATCGTGTCCGCGCCGCGCCCGCCGACCAGCGAATCCGCGCCGTCCCCGCCATCCAGCAGGAAGGCCAGCGGCGTAGTCAGCCGCGCCACCTGCGAGACGTTCAGCAGATCGTTGCCCGCGCCGCCCGAGACGGTGACGACATTGGCGCCGGCGCTGTCGCCGGTCATGTTGCCCGGCAGGAAGACGTCGTTGCCGGAGCCGAATTCGAAGCGCTCGATCCCCTGCACCCGCCCGGCTACCGGGCCGCTGAAGCTGAAGCCCGCGAACGCCCCCGCCAGGGTGTCGAAGACGTCCCGGATGATGAGGGCGTCCGCCGCCCCGCTCTCGTCCGAGATCAGGTCGGCGGAGGTGAGGTCGGTGGCCGCCACGCGATAGAGATCGTTGCCCGCGCCCCCATCCGCGCGGTCCGTGCCCGCGCCCGGGTCGAGCGTGTCGTCCCCGGCATTGCCGATCAGCACGTCGTCCCCCGCGCCACCGAGCAGCAGGTCGTTGCCCAGGCCGCCGACCAGGCGGTCGTTGCCCTCGCCGCCGTCGAGCGTGTCGTCGCCGTGGAAGCCGTTCACCGTGTCGTTGTCGGCGCCGCCGAGCAGCAGGTCCGCGGCCGTGCCGCCGACCAGCCAGTCCGCGCCGCCTTCGCCCCGCAGCACGACCCCCGACGCGAACCAGCCAGTCCGCTCCGCCCGCGCCGGCGACGGTCAGCGGGGCCGCCGCGGTTGCCGCGGCCTCGGCCGAGACCCGGAACGTGAGGGCGGTGGTCAGCGCCGCGGCCAGCTCGATCCTTTCGATACCGCGCAACGTGACGCCGCTCAGCATGCCGCCGGCCGTGGTCAGGCGAAGGACATCGAGCACCCCCTCGCCGCCGTCCAGCACGTCGCCGGCGCCGAGTTCGGCCAGCGTCGAGGTGAAGGTGTCGTTGCCGGCACCACCGAACACCGTGTCGTTGCCGGCGCCGAACGCCAGCAGGTCGTTGCCGCCGCCGCCCAGCAGCGAATCATTGCCGCCGCCGCCCTGCAGGTTCAGCCCGCGCGACACGATGCCCGCCCCCGAGATCGTGTCGTTCCCGGCCCCGCCGAAGGCCTGGAAGACCGCGGCGTCGCTGCTCTCGACCATTGCATTGCCCAGCGTGACCGAGGCGCCCGCGGCGGCGGTGATGTTGACCCTCTCGATCTGGCTGACATTGGCGAAACTGGCGGCGGTCAGCGTCATCGCCGCCTGTACCAGCAGCGTATCGATGGCCGCGCCGGAGCCGCCGCGGACGGTGTCTGTCCCGACGAGCCGCCCGGCCGCGCCGATCAGAAAGGAGTCGGCCAGGGCGTTTGCGCCGACGAGATAGTCGACGGCCGAAGCGGTCAGCGCGTAGTTGGCCATTGAGCGGCTCCCGGACGAAGGTGGGACGACGGCTTCACGTTATCGGCATTACGCCGGGAACGGACTCTGCCGTCCAGCCGCCGGCCGCCGTGGTGTGACTTGGCGCACTCCCGTCGCCGGCGGGACGGGGCTAGCCTCCCCGGCCCATGAGACCGCGGACGCTGCATGGTCCCCGCCTGATCCTCCGTCGCTGGAGGCCGGAGGATCTCGACCCGCTCTTCGCCATCAACGGCGACACCGACAGCATGCGGTACTTCGCCGCGCCCATGACGCGCGCCGAGAGCGATGCCTGGGCCGAACGCATGCAGACCCACATGGAAGCCCATGGCTGGGGCTTCTGGGTGGTCGAGGAACGCGCCGGAGCGCCCTTCGTCGGCGTCGTGGGGCTGATGACCATCCCGTGGGAAGCGCGCTTCACGCCGGCGGTCGAGATCGGCTGGCGGATCGCGCCTGGCTTCCGGCGCCGCGGCTTCGCGGAGGAGGCGGCGCGCGTCGCCCTCGACTTCGCCTTCGGCGCGCTCGGGCTGGCCGAGGTGGTCGCCTTCACCGTACCGGGTAACGTGCCATCGCGCCGGCTGATGGAGCGCCTTGGCATGCGCGACGATGGCGTGTTCGACCATCCGCGCCTGCCGGAGGGCCATCCGCTGCGCCAGCACCTGCTGTACCGGGTGGCGCCGGCGCAGCGGCACCAGCCCGGCTTGCGCGGGGATGCGCCTGACTGAACCGCTGCATGGCCGACAGGATGCTCGACCTGCCACCATCATGCGCTAGCATCGTCGTCGAAGGTCGACGACCGACCCGGCAGGAGGTTTCCATGATCCGCAACCCGATCCGCATGGCCGCCGTCGCGCTGGCCCTGGCCGCCACGCCCGCGATGGCGTCCTCGGTCTCGACCGCCTGGACGCAGCTGCCCTCGAACAACCAGGAGGAATGCCTGGCGATCGGCAGCCGGGCGGTGGAGGCGGCGGGCTTTCGCGCCAGCATCTCGCAGGACCGGCAGACCATCTTCGGATGGCGCGGTGAGGAGGCGCTGACCGTCCGGTGCATCTCGGGCAGCCGCATCGCGGTGGTCTTCGCCTGGGTCACCGACCAGGCCAATGACAGCGGCCCGCTGGTCGAGGCGGTGACCTCCGCCTACCGCAACCGCGGCATGGTGGGCGGCGGCGGTCCCGCCCCGGGCGGCAACCTCGGCGGCGGCAACCTCGGGCCCGGCAATTTCGGCGGCGGCGGCGGCGGCGGCGGCGTCGTGAAGCGCTGAGCCCGCACCGACCTGCTCGGCCGGCATCGACGCGGCGGGCTGGCCGCCTGCGCGGCCTCGCCCTCGCCATGGCTGCCGGCGTGCTGTGCGCCGCCGGGCCCGCGCCGACCTGGCATGAGGGCGGCTGGTCGGGCATCCCGCGCGCCCGCCTGACCCCGGCTGGCGAGGATTCGGTGGCCGTCTGGGCGCGCGGCCAGGGCGGCTTCGTCTGGCGATATGAACGGCGGGCCGCGGAATGCCTGTCGTGGCGCTGGCGGGTCGACCATGGGCCGCCGGCCACGCGGCTCGACCGGCGCGGCGGCGACGACCGCGCGCTGTCCGTCACCATCGGCTTCGCCGGCTGGCCCGCCCGCGCCAGCGCCTGGCAGCGCACCCAGCATGCCATGGCACAGGCCGGCGCCGGCGCGCGCCCGTTGCCGCGCGCCGCGCTGGTGTTCGTCTGGGGTGGCACAGGCGAGGAGCCGCGTGGCTTCGAGAGCCCCTACATGGCCGGGCTCGGGCGCGTGTGGGTGCTGCGCCCGGCGGATGCGCGGCGCGGCGTGTGGAAGGAGGAACGGGTCAACCTGCCTGCGCTGTGGCGCGACACCTTCGGCGGCCCGGTGCCGCCGGTGGAGAAGATCGCCATCTCGGTGGATTCCGACGATACCGGCAGCCGTGTCGAGGCGCGGGTCGATGCGATCCGCTTCGGCCCCTGCGGAAGCCCTTCGTGACCGTCCCGCTCGGCGGGGTGCCCTTTCCCCGGCGCGCCGCCACGGCCAGGATGGCGGCTGCATCAGGACTGCCAGCATGACCGTGACCCGACAGGATTTCCGCGACGCCATGGCCCGGCTGGCAGCGGCGGTGAACATCGTGACCACCGACGGCCCGGCGGGCCTGGGCGGGCTGACCGTGAGCGCGGTGTGCTCGGTCACCGACGATCCGCCGACGCTGCTGGTCTGCCTCAATCGCGGCAGCCCGCAGAACCGGCTGTTCAAGGACAATGGCGTGCTCTGCGTGAACACCCTGGCGCCAGGGCAGGAGGCGCTGTCGGCCCGCTTCGCCGGGCGCAGCGCCGAGGCCGACATGGTCGAGCGCTTCTCCCACGCCAGCTGGGGCATCATCGAGACCGGCGCGCCATCGCTGGACGGAGCCACGGTCGCCTTCGACTGCCGCATCGTCGAGGTGGTGGAGCGCGGCACGCATTCGGTGCTGTTCTGCGAGGTGGAGGCGGTGCGCCAGGGTGCGGCGTCGCGCGGGTTGATCTGGTTCAGCCGCGACTATCATCCGATCGGCGCGGGCTGATGCCGGCGGCGGAATGCGGCGACCGCCCGCGGCCATTCGCAAGCCTTCGGCTTCGCTAGGACCGGCGGGCCGCGTTTGCGGCCGGGGCCCGTTGCGGCGGGGATGTTCCGGCGCCGGGCTGCCATGCGCTGGATCACACGCTGCGCACGCGGCACCCATGCCGAGGTCGCAAAGGCGCCGTAAACGCATTGCAGTCTATCCTGCGTCGAGTCGCGCCGCAGGAGCAGCCTGGATGACCGAAGTGAAAGTGGAACTACCCGACGAATTGGCCCAGGAGATCGCGCGCCGCGCCGCCGCGCTCGGCACCACGGCCGAGGAATGGGTGGCCGCGGTGGTGCAGGACCTTGCCGCGGACCTGCCGGACGAAACCGTTGACGGGCCGGATTGCTTCATCGCGCGGTGACGCGCGTCGGGAACTGATCGCGCGGTGACGCGCGTCGGGAACTGATCCCGCGGTGACGCGCGTGGGGGAACGGATCGCGCGGTGAGCGCTACCACTCCCCGTAGAACACCCCGGCCGCCTTGTGGCGGTCGGTGCGCAGCTCCGCCTCGGCCCAGGTCAGGGTGGTGCGGCGCTTCAGGCGGGTGAACCAGGCCAGCAGGCGCTGCCGCATCGCCTCGCGCACGCCCTCCAGCGCCGGGTCGGCGCCGAGGTCGTGGAATTCCTGCGGGTCGGCCACCAGGTCGAACAGCATCGGGCGGAAGCCATCCGTCCAGTGCACGTATTTCCAGCGGTCGGTGCGCACCATCCAGGCGTGGTGCTGGCCGGTCTTCAGGCCCAGCCGCCGGCGCGCGCCGCGGAAGGTCCAGTCCAGTTCGCTGAACACCGCGTCGCGCCATTCCGGCGCCGCGCCGCGCGTGAGCGGCAGCAGGGACCGGCCTTCCACCAGGTGATCGGCGGGATCGACGCCGAGGCCATCGAGGATGGTCGGCACCACGTCGATGGCCTCGACGAAGCGCTGGTCCACCGTGCCGCGCGTCGCATCGGCTTCGCGCGACGGGTCGAACACGATCATCGGCACGCGCTGGATGCAGTCGTGGAACAACTCCTTCTCGCCCAGCCAATGGTCACCCAGGTAGTCGCCATGGTCGGAGGTGAAGACCACCAGCGTGTCGTCCGAGCGGCCGAGGCGCTCCAGCGTCTCCCACACGCGACCGAGATGGTGGTCGAGCTGCGCGATCAGCCCCTGGTAGGCCGGGCGCACGGTCGCGATGCAGTCGTCGTTCTGGAAGGATTGCGCGACCTCCTCGGCCTGGAATTCGCGCAGGATGGGGTGGGCGGCATTGCCGCGCTCGGCGTCGTGGCGCGCGACCGGCAGGCATTGCTCGGGCGCATACATCGCGTGGTAGGGCGCCGGGGCGATGTAGGGCCAGTGCGGCTTCACGTAGGACAGGTGCAGCACCCAGGGCGCGTCGCCCTGCGCCGCCATGAAGGCGATGGCGCGATCGGTGGTGTAGGCGGTCTCGCTGTGGCGTTCCTGCACGCGCGCGGGCAGGCGGGCATGGCGCATCTTCCAGCCGTTGCGCGTGGCGCCGGACTCGTCGGTCACCGCGATCACGTAGTCGGTCCAGGGGTCGGCGCTGTCATAGCCCTGCGCGCGCAGCCAATCGGCATAGGCGCTGTCGGTCTCGGCATGGTGGCCGTCGTGGCGGTCCACCAGCGTGAACCAGCCCTCGCGCAGCAGCACGGCCAGTTCGTCCTGGCCATCGATCAGCAGCCGCTTCATGCCGCGCGCATCGGGCAGCATGTGCGTCTTGCCGGCGAGTGCCAGCGTCCGGCCGCTCTCGCGCAGGTGCCAGCCGAGCGTGACCTCGCCGACCGACAGCGGCACCCGGTTGTGCGTGGCCCCGTGCGAGGAGACGTAGCGCCCGGTATAGGCCGACATGCGCGACGGCCCGCAGATGCCCGACTGCACGTAGGCCTGCGCGAAGCGCACGCCGCGCGCCGCCAGCGCATCGATGTTGGGTGTGCGCAGGAAGGGATGCCCGGCGCAACCGAGGTGGTCCCAGCGCAGCTGGTCGCACATGATGTAGAGCACGTTGCGGATGGCCATGCGCTGTCCCCGGTGGTCCCCGCGCAGCGTACAGCACGATCCGATCACACTGAACGGGTGCGGGCGCGCCGTAGAACCAAGGGTTTCTCGGGCACGACATCCGTCCGGGAGGACGGATGGTGTTCGCGACGCGGATCGCCAACGACCATCACCGCCGTGGGCATCAGCGGCGCGCCGCCGAATCCCTCACGCCGCCGTTGGGGCGAGGATGTCCCGCGCTGACTCCGCCATAGGGTTCGCCGCGAGCGCGCCGCAGCCGGGGTTCGGCAATTCGACCGGCGCGCGGGGCTCTGGCGCGCTCGAGCCCCAGCCCTCGGCGCCGCCTGGCGCGGCGTTGCCGAACGTCGCGCCGGGATGCCTCAGCCGCCCGCCGAACGCTGGCCTGACCGCGCGCCGCATGTCTGCGCGACGCTCGCACCCTTCGCCGCACGGGCGGGTTCGGCGTCGGCGTGGCCGCCACCGCTCCGGGTGAAGTGCCGCACAGGACGGCGGGGGCGCGCTGAACGCAGAAGGCCCCGGGGTTTCCCCCCGAGGCCTTCCCATCGCGCGGCCGGTTGCCGGCCCGCGAAACCCTGGTGACCCGCGGCTCAGATGCCCGCGGTGATCCGGGCCACGGGCGCGACGGCCCGAATGAAGCGATGAGACACCGGATCACCTCCTTTCGATTGTTGACGCGACGATGCTGCATCGCGTCGCCGTGTCGGCGCAAATGAAAAGCGTCGTGTCGGCGCAAATGAAAAGCGTCGTGTCGGCGCAAATGAAATGCGCCGCGTCGGTGCAAACAAAAATGCGTCTGGTCGAGGCGAACGAACAGCGCCGCCTCGCCTCGCCTCGGCCATCAGGAGATCTCGGCGTAGGTCCCGTTCCGCCAGACGTAGAACACGTAGTCCGGCGTGGTCACGTCGCCCTTGGCGTCGAAGCTGATCGGGCCGAGCACGGATTGCCACGGCCCGTCCGACTTCAGGATGGCGGCGAGGCGCCGCGCATCGGTGCTGTTCGCCTTCGTCGCGGCGGCGGCGAAGATCTGGATCGCCGCATAGGTGTAGAGCACGTAGCCCTCGGGATCGACGTTGCGCGCGCGGAAGCGGGCCACCACCTCGGCCGCCGTTGGGCGGCGACGCGGGTCGGAGGAGAAGGTCATCAGCGTGCCTTCGCCGGCGGCGCCGCTGATCTGCCAGAACTCGTTCGTCACCAGCGCATCGCCGCCGATCAGGGTGACGTTCATCCCCTGCTCCTTGGCCTGGCGGATGATCAGCCCGCCTTCGGTGTGGTAGCCGCCGAGGTAGATGACATCGATGTTGGCCGCCTTCATGCGGGACACCAGCGCGTTGTAGTCCCGCTCGCCAGGGGTATAGGCGGCGTACATCGCCTCGGTCAGGCCGCCGGCGTTGAGCGCCTTCTTGGTCTCGTCCGCCAGGCCCTTACCGTAGGCGGAGTTGTCATGAAGGATGGCGACGCGGCGGTTGCGCATGTTCTGCAGGATGTAGCGCCCGGCCACCTGGCCCTGCTGGTCGTCGCGGCCGCACACCCGGAAGGTGTTCCACTTGCCTTCGTCGGTGAAGCGCGGATTGGTGGACGCCGGCGACATCTGCAGCACGCCTTCCTCGGCGTAGACATCGCGCGCCGGGATCGACGACCCGGAGCAGAAATGCCCTGCCACGAAGGACACGCGCCGCCCGGCCAGCTGGTTCGCGACGCTGACCGCCTGGCGCGGGTCACAGGCATCGTCGCCCACTTCGAGCGCCAGCTGCCGGCCGAGCACGCCGCCGGCGGCGTTGATGTCGGTGACCGCCTGGGTCGCGCCTTCGCGCATCTGCGTCCCGAAGGCGGCGTATTGGCCGGTCATCGGGCCGGCGGTGGCGATGCGAATGGGCCCCGTCGCACCCTGCGCGAAGGCATCGCG
Source organism: Rhodospirillales bacterium Ga0074136 (assembly GCA_001464375.1). Taxonomy (GTDB): domain Bacteria; phylum Pseudomonadota; class Alphaproteobacteria; order Acetobacterales; family Acetobacteraceae; genus Neoroseomonas. Next base: position 28,766 of record LNEW01000078.1, read on the forward strand.
CCCGATGGCCAGCGTGCCGAGGCCCGCACCCAGCACCAGCCTGCGTGTCGTGAGCATTCCTGTTTCCCTTCGTTGCAGCCGGCCGGCCCTGCGGCCCCGATGGCGCACGCCCGGCCCCGTGCGTCGCAGGCTAATGGACGGCGGCCCGGCTTGCCCAGCGTGACCTTGCACACGGACCTGACGTCGATGCACTGGCAGGATGAGCGGCGCCCTGATAGTCTGTCTCGCAGTCCTTCCCTCGGGAGTATTTTTGATGCGCTCCTCGTTCCGTCGTTCCGTGGCCAGCATCACCGCCGCGGCCATGCTTGCCGGCTGCACGACCCAGATGGGCCGGATCGGCGCGGATGACGGGCGCGACGCCTGCCGGGCCTATGTGGTCCAGCTGGACTCCACCGGCGATTTCTACGGCGAGGACATCCTGCGCGGCGCCGCCATCGGCGCCGGCACGGGCGCCATCGCGGGCGGCCTCCTGGCGGCCGCCACCGGGCGGCGCGGCAGCGACATCCTGGCCGGTGCGGCAATCGGCGCCGTGGCCGGCGGCGTGATCGGCGGCACCGCCGGCTACATCACCGCACGCCAGCGCCAGGCGCAGAACCAGGGCGCGCTGGTGCAGGCGGTGGGCGGCGACCTCGCGAACGAGAACCGGCAGCTCGCCGCCACGCAGCTCGCGTTCAACCAGCTGGTCGATTGCCGCGTGAACACCGCCAGCCGCATCCGAGCCGACGTGCGCGGCGGGCGCATGGCGCGCGACCAGGGCATGGCGCTGATGGCCTACCAGCGCGACCTGATGCGCCGCGACGTCGCATTGGCGCGCAGCATCAACGAAAAGATCGGCACCCGCGGCGGCGAGTTCGACACCGCGATCGAGACCCTCGCGCCAGGCACCAAGGGCCAGGTGCAGGCACGCCGCGCCGCCGCGCCGCAGCCCACCTCGGCCCGTGTCTCCGCCCCCATCCGCATCCGCCCGGATGGCGGCTCCGCGCAGGTCGGCCAGCTGGCGCCGAACGAGCGCGTGACGGTGCGCCCGGCGGAGGGCAATTTCGCGCAGGTCGAGACGTCCTCCGGCGTGGTCGGCTACGTGCCCGCCAGTTCGGTCGGCGTGCGTGGCCTGGGCAGCCCGACCGCGGGCGTCGGCGGCCGCGGGCAGGATGGCGAGTTCCGCCAATTGGCCGCGACCAACATCGCCCGGCGCGACAACTTCTCCGAGAGCGTGCAGAACGCCGACCGCCTGGCCCAGGGGCAGGGCTTCGAGCTGGCCGGGGCCTGAGGCGGCCCCTGCGATTGAACGCCTCGTGTGAGGTGCGGGCGATCGGGCGCCGGCCAGGATCCTGGCTCGGCGCCCTTTGCCTTGCGGTGGCTCTGGCGGTGCTGCCGGCCACGCCAGCGCAGGTCCAGGCGGTGGCCGAACCGCCGCAGCAGCCCTTCCTGCTGATCGAGGCCGAGGGGCATATCGCCTCGGTCGGGCGCCTGGCGATCGATGCGGCGGGCGCGGTGCTGGCCTCGGTCTCGGACGACAAGACGCTGCGGCTGTGGAACCTGCCGGAAGGTACGCCGCGGCTGGTGATCCGCCCGCCGATGGGGCCGGGGCCGGAGGGTGAGCTCTATGCCGTGGCCATGGCGCCCGATGGCGGGCGCGTGGCCGCCGGCGGCTGGGCGCTTCGCGGTCTATATCTTCGACGCGCGCACCGGGCGGTTGTTCGCGCGGCTGCCGGGGCTGCAGGCGCCGGTGCAGCATCTGGCCTATTCGCAGGACGGCACGCGGCTGGCCGCCGCGCTCGGCGGGCGCGCGGGCATCAAGGTGTGGGACGCGCGCAACGGTCGCCTGCTGTTCGAGGACACGTCGTATACCGCGCCGGCGCGCATGGTCGCCTTCGACGGGCAGGGGCGCCTCGCCTCCAGCTCAGCCGATGGCGCGGTGCGCATATACAACGTCGAGGGGCGGCGCGTTGCGCAGCGCACGCCGGTGCAGGGCGCGCGTGCCTTCGGCATCGCCTTCTCGCCGGACGGCGCCCTGGTCGCGGTGGGCTACGAGGACCGGCTGCGGATCGAGGTCCTGGCCACCGCCGACCTGCGCACCGTGTTCGTTCCGGATGTCTCGGGCCTGGGTGGCGAGGGCCTGCCGGCGGTGACCTGGGCGCATGACGGGCGCGGCGGCGTGCAGCTGCATGCCGCGGGCTATGCGCGCCACGCGCGCGCGCCGGGGCCAGCTGCGCCGGCGGCAGGGACGCCGATGCGCAGCGCGCCACCGGCCAGCGGTTCATCCTCGTCGAGCCAGGGGGCGCGCGGGCTGACGGTGCGCGAACAGCAGCCCGCACCTGCCCCAGCGCCGGCGCCAGCCGCCGTCGCACCGCCCGAGACGCGCCGTGAATTCGTGATCCGCCGCTGGGCCGATTTCGGCCATGGTCCCTTCACCGACATCCCGGCGTCGCGCGATGCGATCTCGCATCTGTTGGCGCTGCCGCAGGGCGGGCTGGCCTTCGCGGCGGCCGATCCGGGTTGGGGGCGCCTCGCACCCGATGGCGCGGTGGCGATCGCGCCGCGGCCACCGGGCGGGGATTTCCGCAATACCGGCGTCACGCTGGCGCTGTCGGCGGATGGCACGCAGGTTCGCTTCACGCTGCGCGCCGGCGGCGCGCCGCTGGTCTTCGACCCGTTGACGGGCAACCTGTCGGCCTGGACCGGCGAAGCCGGGTTCAACGCCGCGCGCACGGAAAGCCCGCGCATCCGCGTGCTGGACTGGCAGAATTCCAACCGCCCGCGCCTGGGCAATGTGCCGCTGCGCCTGGGCGAGGGCGAATTCGCCCGCAGCCTGGCCCTGCTGGTGCGCGATGACGGGTTCCTGCTGGGCACCGACAACCACCTGCGACTGTTCGACGCGCAAGGCAGGCTGGTCGATTCCGTGCCGACGCCCGGTGCGGTCTGGGGTGTGACGGTCGCGGGCGATATGGGCGTCGCGGCGCTGGGTGATGGCACCATCCGCTGGTACCGCTTCGAAGCCGGTGCGCTGCGCGAGCAGGCGGCGTTGTTCGTTCATGCCGAGACGCTGCGCTGGGTGCTCTGGACGCCCGAGGGGCTGTTCGATCACGCGCCCAATGGCGGGCAGGAGCTGGTCGGCGTCCACCTGAACGGCAAGCGCAACGAGACGCCGGAATGGGCATCCTTCCAGCAGGCCTATCGCGCGCTGTATGCGCCGCGCGCGGTGCGCGGGAAGATCGCTGGCGACTACGCGCCGGCGGCCGAGCGCCTGGTGCAACTGGGCGAGGTGCGGCAGCGGATCGGGCGGCTGCCTTCGCTGGCGCCGGGCACGCTGTGCGCCATGGTGGGAACCGAGTGCCGCAGCCTTGCCTGGGATGCGCGCGCCCTGCCGGAAGGGGCGAGCGCGCTGCGCATGACCTTCGCGGCGACCGATCGCGGGCTCGGCTTCGGGCCGCTCGATGTGCTGGTGAACGACCGCATCGCCGCGCGCGCCGAACCCTCGGTGGGGGAGGCGAGCGTCGAGGTGCCGCTCGATCCCGGCACCAACCGGCTGGCGACGCGGCTGTATGCCGGCGACGGGACGCTGTTCGCGGAAGGCCCGTCGATGGTGCTGCGCCGGCCCGGCGAGCCCGAGGCGCCACCCGGGGCCGGGCGCCTGGTGGTGCTGGCGATCGGCGTGAACGAATATGCGCTGGCGGACCTGAACCTGCGCTTCGCGGCGCCGGATGCGCGCGCGGTGGGCGATGCGATGCGGGCAGGGGGTGTCGGGCTGTTCCGCGACGTGGATGTGCGCGTGGTGCCGAATGACCGCGCGACACGCCGCGGCGTGCTGGACGCGCTGGCGGCCGCCGCACGCGACACCGCGCCGGCGGATACCTTCATCCTTTACATCGCGGGGCACGGCATCGTGGCGCAGCCGGGCAACCGCTTCCTGTTCCTGCCGGCGGATGTGCGCGACACGTCGTCCATGACGGTGCTGCGCCAGCAGGGGCTGGATGACGCAACGCTGGTGGCGTCGCTGGCGCGCATTCGCGCGCGCGACGCCTTCATCATGATCGACACCTGCTACGCCGGGCAGATCGACATCGACCAGCTGGCGGCGATCGGCAACGACACCGGGCGGTTCCTGCTGGCGGCATCGTCCTCGGTGCAGGAAGCGCTGGATTCCTACGACGACCGCAATGGCGTGTTTGCCTATGCCCTGATGGAGGGGCTGCGCGGGCGCGCGGCGGTGGATGCCGAGGGGCGGGTGACGGCCCTGGCGTTGGGCGAATGGGTCATGCGCCGCGTGCCGCAGCTGGCGCGCGAGAAGGGGCATCAGCAGAACGCGGTGTTCCGGGCGGCGCAGCGGGATTTGCGGTCCTTCCCGCTGGCGGTGGTGCAGCGGTAGGCCCGATCCCGACCGGAGGCCGAAGCGCGCAACGGCGTCGGGTGCCTCCTACGGAGGGCATGAAGATCCGACCTGCGGCCCGCGGGGCCGAGCGCCCGAATGAGCGCCGCGGCCTGTGTCGCGTCGCCAGGGGCCGCGGTTGCGGCCCGCCCGGCGTCTGAGGGGCGCGAAGGTGAAACCTTCGTGCCGGTGGCATCAGTCCGGCGGCGTCGCCACGCAGCCGGTGCCGCGCCGCGAGAAGGACGCCACGCGCGCCGCGCGGATCTCGAAGGTGACGGAACAGGGCGGCGGCAGCGTGACGACCGGATAGGTGGCGCCGATCCCAACCCCGGACCCGAACCCGCCGCGCCAGCCGAAGCCGCCGACCCCCACGCCCAGCACCGGCGCTGGCGTGGGTGCGGCGGTGCCGAGCCGTTCGTATTGCAGGAAGCGCCGGCCTTCCGGCGTGGTGAAATCGCCATCCGGCACGCCGATGGCCTGCACCAGGTCGCCCTCGGGCATGCCGACGAAGCCTTGCATGCGGGCGTCGAAGCCGGCCTGGGTGGCGCAGGCGGACAGGACCAGGGCGGCCGAGAGCAGGATTGCGCGCATGGACCACAGCATGGGGTGCGCGCGCGGCGGAATCTAGGCGGCCTCGCCGGCGACCCAGCCGCTCGACCAGGCCCACTGGAAGTTGTAGCCGCCGAGCCAGCCGGTGACGTCCACCGCCTCGCCCACCACGAACAGGCCGGGAACGGATTTCGCCGCCATGGTCTGCTGCGACAGCGCGGCGGTGTCGATGCCGCCCAGCGTGACCTCGGCCTTGGCGTAGCCCTCGGTGCCGGCGGGCGTGAGGGTCCAGCGGTTGAGCAGCGCGCCGAGGGATTTCAGCGGCGCGTCGGCGGTCTCTCCGATGATTCGCGGCGGCAGGTGCAGCGCGGCCAGCGCCTGCGCCAGGCGCTGCGGCAGCAGGCCAGCCAGGATGGTGCGGGCTTCCGCCTTCGGCCGCGCGCGCTTGGCGGCCAGCAGTTCGGTCGTGGCATCTCGGCCGGGCGCAAGGTCGAAGGTCACCATGTCGCCAGGCATCCAGTAGGACGAGGCCTGCAGCACGGCCGGCCCCGACAGGCCGCGATGGGTGAACAGCATCGCTTCGGGAAAGGCAGCGCGCCCGGCCCGCGCGACCACCGGCAGCGCCACGCCGGCGAGCGGACGCATCAGGTCGAGCAGCGCGCCATCGAAGGTGAAGGGCACCAGGCCCGGGCGTGGTTCGATGATCGGCAGGCCGAAGCGCCGCGCCACATCATGCGCGAATCCCGTCGCGCCCATCTTCGGGATGGACAAGCCGCCGGTCGCGAGCACCAGGCTCTCGGCGCCGAATTCGCCATGGTCGGTGGTGATGGTGAAGCCGTCGGCCCGGGTGATGTCGGTGACGCGGTGGCGCAGGCGCAGGTCCACGCCGGCCGCCGTGCATTCCGCCACCAGCATCGCCACCACCTGCCGCGCCGATCCGTCGCAGAACAACTGGCCGAGCGTCTTTTCGTGAAACGCGATGCCGTGGCGGCGCACCAGCGCGATGAAGTCATGCTGCGTGTAGCGCGCCAGCGCCGAGCGCGCGAAGTGCGGATTGGCCGAGAGGAAGCGCTCCGGCACGCAGCCCGCGTTCGTGAAGTTGCAGCGTCCGCCGCCGCTGATGAGAATTTTCTTGCCGGGTTCGTCGGCGTGATCGAGCAGCAGGACGCGACGCCCGCGCTGGCCCGCGCGCATGGCGGCGAACAGGCCCGCCGCGCCGGCACCGATGACGACGACATCGAAGCGGGTCACGCGGCGGCCGCGTCCGCGCCCGCCATGTCGCGCCCGACGGCTTCCGCCACGCGGATGCCATCGACGCCGGCCGAGTAGATGCCGCCCGCATAGCCGGCTCCCTCGCCGGCGGGATAAAGCCCGAGCGTGTTGACGCTGCGGCAGGACGCGTCGCGCCGGATGCGGATGGGCGAGGAGGTCCGCGTCTCCACCCCCGTCATCACCGCATCGGCCATGTCGAAGCCGCGGATCTGCTTGCCGAAGGCGGGCAGGGCCTCGCGGATCGCGGCCACCGCGAAATCCGGCAGGCAGAGTGCCAGGTCCGTCGGCGTGACCCCTGGCTTGTAGGATGGCGTCACGGCGCCGAGCGACGTCGATGCGCGCCCCGCCAGGAAATCCCCCACCAGCTGCGCCGGCGCGCTGTAGTCGCCCCCGCCGGCCGCGAAGGCGCGTTCCTCCCAATGCCGCTGGAAGGCGATGCCGGCGAGCGGATGGCCGGGATAGTCCCGTTCGGGTGTGACGCCGACGACGATGCCGGCATTGGCATTCCGTTCGGCGCGCGAATACTGGCTCATGCCGTTGGTCACGACGCGGCCGGGTTCGGACGCGGCCGCGACCACGGTGCCACCCGGGCACATGCAGAAGGAATAGACAGACCGCCCGTCGCCGCCGTGATGCACCAGCTTGTAGTCGGCCGCGCCCAGGATCGGGTGCTTCGCGAAATCCCCGAAGCGCGCGCGGTCGATGATGGATTGCGGGTGTTCGATGCGCACGCCGATGGAGAAGGGCTTGGCCTCGATGAACACGCCGCGGTCGTGCAGCACCTGGAATGTATCACGCGCCGAATGACCAATGGCGAGCACGACGTGGTCGGTGTCGATCGTCTCGCCGTTTTGCGTCACCACGCCGCGCATGCGGCGGGTGCCGTCGCGGCCGGTCTCGATGACGAAGTCGTCGGCGCGCGTGCCGAACCGATATTCGCCGCCAAGCGCGATGATCTTGGCGCGCAGGGATTCCACCATCGTCACCAGGCGGAAGGTGCCGATATGCGGCTTGGCGACGAACAGGATTTCCTCCGGCGCGCCGGCCTGCACGAATTCCGTCAGAACCTTTCGCGAGACGGATTCCGGCGCCCTGATGCCGGAATAGAGCTTGCCGTCGGAGAAGGTGCCCGCGCCGCCCTCGCCGAACTGCACGTTGGATTCCGGCGTGAGCACATGGCGGCGCCACAGCGCCCAGGTGTCCTTGGTGCGTTCGCGCACCACCTTGCCGCGGTCGAGGATGATGGGGCGGAAGCCCATCTCGGCCAGGATCAGGGCTGCGAAAATCCCGCAGGGGCCGGTGCCGATCACCACCGGGCGCCGCCAGCCCGACGCCGGCGCGCGCGCAACCTGGCGGTAGCGCGTATCCGGCGTCGGGCCGAGGGTGCGCGCCAGCGCCGCGTCGCGCGCGGTGCGCAGCAGCACGGCGGCTTCGTCCGCGACCTCGATGTCCAGCGAATAGACCAGGTGAATGTCGGTGCGCCGGCGGGCATCCCAGGCGCGCCGCGCGACGTGGACGGCGCGCAGTTCGTCGGCGCGCAGGCCAAGGCGCAAGCACACCGCCTGGGCCAATGCCTCGGGCGCGTGGTCCAGCGGGAGTTTCAGGTCCGTCAGCCGCAACATGGGCGCCCTATAGCATGGCGGCGCGTCAGCGGCCGCCGCCCAGGTAGGCGTCGCGCACCTCGGGCATGGCCAGCAATTCGCGCCCGGTCCCGGCCAGGGTGATCCGCCCGTTCACCAGCACGTAGCCGCGATGCGCGAGGCGCAGCGCCTGGTTGGCGTTCTGCTCCACCAGCAGCACCGTCAGGCCCTCGCGTTCGTTCAGGTCACGGATGGCGGAGAAGATCTGCCGCACGATCAGCGGTGCGAGACCGAGCGAGGGTTCGTCCAGCAGCAGCAGCCGCGGCTTGCTCATCAACGCGCGGGCGATGGCCAACATCTGCTGCTCCCCGCCCGAGAGCGTGCCGCCGCGCTGCGCCTGGCGTTCCTGCAGGCGCGGGAACAGCGCGAAGACCTGCGCCAGAAGTGGCGCGGGGTCATGGCCGGCGACTTGCGCGCCCATCAGCAGGTTCTCCAGCACCGACATGCGCGGGAAGACGCGCCGGCCTTCCGGCACCTGCGCGAGACCCAGGCGCATGATCTCGTGCGTCGGCAGGGTGGTGATGTCGCGGCCTTCGAAGGTGATGCGCCCGGCGCGCGCACGGGGATCCCCGCAGATGGTCATCAGCAGCGTGGACTTGCCGGCGCCATTGGCGCCGACCAGCGTGACGATCTCGCGCGGTGCGACGGTGATGGACACGTCGCGCAAAGCCTGGACGGCGCCATAGGCGGCCGACACGCCCTCGATGGACAGCATGGGGGCGGTCATTCCTCGTCGCCCTCGCCCAGGTAGGCGGCGATGACGCGCAGGTCGGCCCGCACCGCCGCCGGCGTGCCGTCGGCGATCTTCTTGCCGTGGTCGAGCACCACCACGCGGTCCGAGATGCCCATCACCACGCCCATGTCGTGTTCGATCAGCAGCAGCGAACAGCCGCCATCGCGGATGCGGCGCAGCAGGGCGGACAGTTCGTCGGACTCGCGCGGGTTCAGGCCGGCGGCGGGCTCATCCAGGCACAGCAGCAGAGGGTCCGTGCACATGGCGCGCGCGATCTCGAGCCGCCGCTGCTGGCCATAGGGCAGGGCGCCGGCAGGGTCGTCCGCCCGTTCGACCAGGGCGGTGGCGTCGAGCCAGTGGCGCGCCTTCTCGATCGCCAGTGTCTCGGCCCGCCGATAGCCCGGAGCGCCGAACAATGCCCCGAAGCCGAAGCCGGTCGAGGCCATCAGCGTGTTGTGCTGCGCGACCAGCAGGTTCTCGAGCGCCGTCATGCCGGGGAACAGCCGGATGTTCTGGAAGGTGCGCGCCACGCCGGCCTGCGCGATGCGGTGGCCGGGCAGGGATTGCAGTTCGACCGGCATGCCGTCGCGGAACAGCCGCAGCGTGCCGCCGGTCGGCCGATAGAAGCCGGTGATGCAGTTGAACATCGTGGTCTTGCCCGCGCCGTTCGGGCCGATGATGGCGGTGATGTCGCCGCGCATGGCGGTGAAGGTCACGGCATCGACGGCGGTGAGGCCGCCGAAGCGCATGGTCAAAGCGCTGGCTTCCAGGATCGGCTGCGCCACCGTTCAGCCCCGCCCTTCGGCCACGTGTTCCGCCCCGATCGCGCGGCGGGTCCCCAGCGCCACGGTCGGCGTGCGGCTGCCCACCAGGCCGCGCGGGCGCACCACCATGATCAGCACCATCGCCCCGCCGAACACCAGCATCCGCCATTCATCGAGGTCGCGGAACACCTCGAACCCGCCGATCATCACCAGTGCGGCGATGGCGATGCCGATCTGGCTGCCCATGCCGCCGAGCACGACGATCGCGAGGATGATCGCGCTCTCGATGAAGGTGAAGGATTCCGGGCTGATGAAGCCCTGCCGCGTGGCGAAGAAGGACCCGGCGATGCCGGCGAACATCGCCCCCAGCGCGAAGGCCGTGAGTTTGGTGGTGGTGACGTTGATCCCCAAGGCGCGGCAGGCGATCTCGTCCTCGCGCAGCGCTTCCCAGGCGCGGCCGAGCGGCTGGCGGCGCAGGCGGATGCTCACCCAGTTGGTCAGCAGCGCCAGCACCAGGATCAGGTAGTACAGGAAGATCACCCGATGCACCGGCGAGGGCTCGATCCCGAAGAAGCCGGCGAAGGTGTCGGGCTCGCCCGACATGGAGAAGGGCAGGCCGAAGAAGGTCGGGCGCGGGATGCCGGTGATGCCGTTCGGGCCACCGGTGAGCGACGCCCAGTTGATCAGCACGACGCGGATGATCTCGCCGAAGGCCAGGGTCACGATCGCCAGGTAGTCGCCACGAAGCCGCAGCACCGGGAAGCCCAGCAGCACGCCGGCGAAGGCGGCGAGGATTCCGGCCAGCGGCAGGCAGATCCAGAAGGACAGCCCGAAGGTGGTGGCCAGCAGTGCGTAGGAATACGCACCGACCGCGTAGAAGGCGACGTAGCCGAGGTCGAGCAGCCCGGCGAGCCCGACCACGATGTTCAGCCCCCAGCCCAGCATCACGTAGGTCAGCACCAGGATGCCGAGGTCGAGCTCGTAGCGCCCGGTGCCGGGGATGAAGGGCAATGCGACCGCCAGCAGGATGAAGACCGGCGCGACCAGCCGCCCGACCTTGCGCAGCGCCTCGGTGCGCGCCGCGGTCGCGGGCTTCGCATCGCCGCGCAACCCGCGCCAGGTGACGAGGCCGAGGCGCAATACGAAGGCGAGCACGACCAGGATCGCCACCTCGCCCCAACGCTGCCGCAGCACCAGGCCGCCGGACGGCCCGACATCGGTGCGCAGCCCGACCAGCATGAAGAACAGGCCGAAGGCGATGAGCGCGGTGATGGACGCGTCCTTCACGGCGGCGGCCGCGACTTTCGGCCGCGCCGCCATGGTGATGGCGGCGATCTCGCCGCTCATACCTTCTCGACCTCGGCACGGCCGAGCAGGCCGGTCGGCATGAAGATCAGCACCAGCACCAGGATCGAGAAGGCTGCGACATCCTTGTACTGGACGGAGAAATAGGCCGACCAGAAGGTCTCGATCAGCCCGATCAGCAGCCCGCCGAGCACAGCGCCGGGCAGCGAGCCGATGCCGCCCAGCACGGCCGCGGTGAAGGCTTTCACGCCGGCGAGGAAGCCGATGTAGAAGTCGATCACGCCATAGCGCAGCAGGTACATGCTGCCGGCCACCGCTGCGAGTGCGGCGCCGATCACGAAGGTCAGGCTGATGGTGCGGTCGGTGTCGATGCCCAGCAGCGAGGCCATCTTGCGGTCCTGTTCGCAGGCGCGCATCGCACGGCCGAGCGGCGTGCGGGTCACCAGCCAGGTGAACATCGCGAGCACGCCGAGCGTCACCGCGATGATCAGCATCTGCATGTAGGAGAACTGCACGATGAAGCTGTCGGCGCGCAGCACCTCCACGCCGCCGGGGAGCAGCGGTTCGATGGGCTTCACGCGGGCGCCCTGCGCCACCTGCACGTAGTTCTGCAGGACGATCGACATGCCGATGGCGCTGATCAGCGGCGCCAGGCGGAACGACCCGCGCAGCGGGCGATAGGCGACACGCTCGACCGTCCAGCCGTACAGCGCGGTCACGCACATCGAGACCAGCAGCACGATCAGGATCGCCGCCGGCCCGTCCATGATCCCGCCCGAGATCAGCATCACGATCGAGATCAGCGCGATGAAGGCGCCCACCATGAAGATGTCGCCATGGGCGAAGTTGATCATGCCGATGATGCCGTAGACCATGGTGTAGCCCACCGCGATCAGGCCGTAGATCATGCCCAGGCTGATGCCGTTGATCAGTTGCTGCAGCGCATAGGCCACGAAAACCCCCTGTCGGCGGCCTTGGATGGCCCCCTGCTTGAGTGGACGCTACGGCAGGCGGTGCAGGGTCGAAAGCGGATTCGCCACGGTGCGGGGCGCGCTGCGCCAATCGCAGCGGGCGCGCGGCGCCAGATGGGTTGGTAGGCGGGTTCGCGTGGGAAAGTTACGGTGCGGTTGAGCGGAGCGAAATCGCACCGGCGCGATGGGTTGGTGGGCGGCATCGCGCAGGAAGAAGTGGTGCCCAGGGCCGGCATGAAGAACGGCCGCTGAATCCAATACATAGCGGGCAGCGGGACAATCGGGAAGGCCAAGGATTCCGCGGCCTTCAGAATGCGTTTGTCCCATCAATGGCCGAGGGGCAGCGTTTCAATCCGCGCCACGCCGCCCGCTGGCTGCTGTTGTGGGTGGCCGAGCGACTGACGCCGAACGAGCGGCGCTTCCTGCTGGAGGTGCTGCTGACACCCGGCGAGACGCCTTGCGTCGCTGCTTCCCGCGTGCGCGCGACCTGGCAGCGGGAGGGCATGTGATGCCTGAGGGCGCTTTCACGCTGAACACGCCGGCATCCCTCGCCACGGTCCCCCGCTGGGTCGCCTGGCAGACGCAGGACCGCAACAGGAAGCCCACCAAGGTGCCGCACCGCGCGGGCGGGGGCATGGCCAAGTCAGACGACCCGGCCACCTGGTGCATCCGGCAAAGGGCAGAGGACTGCGCCGCGGTCCTTGCGAAGCCCTACGGGACCGGGGGTGTCGGCATTATGCTGGGCGATCACCTCGGTATGGCAATCGGCGGTATCGACCTGGACACCTGCCGCGATGCCGCCGGCGAGCTCGCGCCCTGGGCCAATGACGTGATGCAACGCTTCAGCTCCTACACCGAGGTGTCGCCATCGGGCACCGGCGTGAAGGTGTTCTTCGCGTTCGACGGTGCCGAGCTGGTGCAGATTCGCAAGGCAATGGGGTCTGAGCACGGGCGCCAGTTCAAGCGCCGCACCGGCACCGATCACCCGCCGGCCATCGAGCTCTATGTTGGCAATCGGTTCTTCGCGGTCACTGACCAACGGCTACCCGACATGCCGGCCGAGCTTCGCCACGTCGACCTGGACACGCTGCTATGGCTGGTTCTCGAAGCTGGCCCGGCCTTCGCTGGGCAACCAGCGGCGACGAAGGCGCGCCCGGCAGGCGCACGCCGGGGCAGCGCGCCAGCCGATGGCAGCCGCAGCGCCGTCGCCTTCAGGATCGCCCGCAACGTGCAGCGCGCCGGCGACGGGTTCGAGGAGATGGTCCGCGCGCTTGAGGCCGAGCCGCTGGCCCGTGAATGGCTTGAGGAAAAGGGGCAGGCCGGCGGCGGGCGCGAGCTCCGCAGGCTTTGGGAGCGATGCGCCACCAGCGCGCCGCCCAAATGGCTGGAACGGTGCCAGGCTACGCGCGACGGCGAGCCGCGCGGCAACCTGCACAACGCCATGCTGGCGCTGCGCGAAGATCCCCGCGTCGCCGGCGTGTTCCGCTTCGATGACATGCTTCGCGCCACCGTGACGGCCGCGGACGATCGCCCGGCTGAGCTGCGCCCTGTCACTGATGGCGACGTGTCCAGGCTTCAGGAATGGCTTCAGCAGGCTGGGCTTGAGACGCTAAGCCGAGACACGGCCCACCAGGCGGTCGACCTGCGCGCCAGTGAATGCGCCTTCCATCCCGTGCGCGACTACCTGGACGGGCTGCGATGGGATGGGGAGCGGCGCTTGCACGGGTGGCTTCACACATACCTCGGCGCCGATCACACGGCCTACGCCAGCGGCATCGGCCGCATGTTCCTGATCGCAATGGTGGCCCGCATCTTCAAGCCGGGCTGCAAGTGCGACTACATGCTGATCCTGGAAGGTCCGCAGGGTGCGCGGAAATCGACCGCGTGCGCGATTCTCGGCGGCGGGTGGTTCTCTGACAACCTGCCGGACATTCGCGCCGGCAAGGACGTGTCTCAGCACCTCAACGGCAAGTGGCTGATCGAGGTGGCCGAGCTGTCCGCCCTCGATAAGGCCGAGGCCGCGGCGCTGAAGGCATTCGTCACTCGGTCGGAGGAACGATATCGGCCGAGCTATGGCCGCAAGGAAGTCATCGAGCCGCGGCAATGCGTGTTCATTGGCACGACCAACGCCTCGGCGTATCTGCGCGACGCAACCGGCGCGCGCCGGTTCTGGCCCGTGAAGGTGGGCGCCGTCGACACCCACGCGCTGCGCCAGGACCGTGATCAGCTATTCGCGGAGGCCGTCCATGAGTTCCGCCGCGGCACCACCTGGTGGCCCGATGGCGACTTCGAGGCGCAGCATATCCAGCCCCAGCAGGATGCGCGGTTTGAGGCGGATGCCTGGGAACAGGCTATCGGTGAATGGCTGGCCGGCAAGCCCCGCGTGACGGTCCTTGAAGTCGCGGTGAGCGCGCTTAGCATCGAAAAAGGCAAGGTCGGAACCAGCGAACAACGCCGGATCGCCGCCATTCTTGAGCGCATGGGCTGGGTTCACGGCAAGCGAACCACGCACGGCCGCCCCTGGGTTCGGGGGAATGACGCATGACGCACAATGACGCACTTCCCTTCCTAGTACCTGAGTGTGAAGGACACAGGGGAGGGGCACACAGGGGCACGCACACCCGCACACCCGCGCAGGAACACGTTGGCGAAATGCGTCATGTGCGTCATGTGCGTCATGCGTCATGCCCGGTCGCGCTGGCCCGCCTGGTGGCCGAAATCGCCGATCGCGTGGCCCGCCTGTCCCCGTCGCACCGCGACCCGGAAGCCTTTCACATGGACAAGCACACCCTCGCCAGCGAGCTGCGCGCGCTGGCACGGGCGATGGAGGCGGCATGAGCAATCCCTTCTACCGGACGGCCTTCTGGCGCCGCCTGCGCTTGGCCGCGCTGGCTCGCTCGCCCCTATGCGTCACCGCCGGGTGCGGGAAGGCCGCGGTGGTGGCGGACCACATCATCCCGCGCAGCAAGGGCGGGCAGGACAGCCTCGATAACCTGGTGGGCCGGTGCATCACCTGCCACAACGCGCGCAGGGGCACAGGCGAGCCCCGCCTGGCCGGCTGCGATGCGGATGGCACTCCGCGCGACCGCGGGCACTGGTGGCGCGCGCCGACGCGGGAAGGAATCTCTCACAGCTGGCCGGCCGGGACCGCACTGCCCGGTCCCAAAGTGGTTAGTTTCCGACTGTCGAAGTCGGATATTCAGGACTTCGATTGATGGGCAAGCGCGGACCCGGCGCCAAGCCGGTGAAGGTGCCCCCATCGCCTGCGCGGAAGCCGCCACGGCGCCGCGCTGGTGGCGCCACACGGGCTGAGCGTGTCATCCGGTGGTGCGAGGCCCTGACTATCACCAGCGGGGCGCAGGCGGGCCGGAAACTGCGCCTGCGGCCGTGGCAGAAGGTGATCCTGCGCCGCATCTACGCGGCTGGCCCGGACGGGCGCCGGCCGATCCGCACTGCGGTAATCAGCATGGGCAGGAAGGGCGGCAAGACGACGTTGTGCGCTGCGCTGGCGCTCTGCCACCTGGTCGGGCCGGAATCGGTGCAGCGGGGGCAGGTGGTGAGCGCCGCGGCCGATCGCGGGCAGGCGCGCATCCTGTTCAACGAGCTGAAGGCCTTCGCGATGGCCGAGCCGACGATCGCCGACAGGTTGATCTTCCGGGACTACAACGCGACCGTGGAGGACGCGATCACGGGCAGCGTCTTCAGCGCGCTGTCGGCGGACCATCGCAAGGCGCACGGCCTGTCCCCGACCGTGGCGATTTGCGATGAGGTGGCGCAGTGGCGCGGGCGCGAGCTGCTGGACGCGCTGCGCACCGGCCAGGGCGCGCACGCCGAGCCGTTGCTGCTCGCAATCAGCACCCGATCCCCGGACCCTGATAATCCGCTGGAGGAGCTGATCCGCTACGCTGGGCAGGTGGAGGATGGGACGATCGAAGACCGCACCTTCACTGGCGCCGTCTTCAGCGCGCCGATCGACGCGGACCCATGGGCCGAGGCGACCTGGCGCATGGCGAACCCGGACGCCGATTCGGTCCGCATCGCGGATATCGAGGTGCAGGCGGTGCAGGCGCAGCGTCTGCCGAGCATGGAATCGGCCTTCCGCGCCTATGTGCTCAACCAGCCGGTCACGCCGGATGAGCGGTTCATCGGCCCGGCGGATTGGGATGGGTGTGCCGGCGAGGCAGAAGCGCGCGGCCCGTGCTTCGGCGGGCTGGACCTGTCCTCGGGCGCGGCGGACCTGACAGCCTTCGCGCTCTACTGGCCGGAGACGGGGCGGCTGAAGGTCACGGCCTTCCTGCCGGCGGCGGCGGTGGAGGTGAAGCAGCGCGAGGATCACGCGCCCTATCGCGAGTGGATCGGCCGCGGCCTGGTGGTGGAGATGCCCGGCCGCGCGATCGATCGGCCTTGGCTGCTGACGTGGATCGCGCAGGCGGTGGAGGGGCTCGACCTGGTGGGCATCGCCTGCGACCGCTGGGGGTTGGCGGACGTGCAGGCGGTGCTCGACCGCGAGGGCATCCCGCTGGCGCTGCGCCCGCACGGGGCGGGCTACAAAGACATGTCCCCGGCGATTACGGCCTTCGAGGCGCTGGTGTTGGAGGCGAAGCTGTACCACGCGGGCAACCCGCTCTTGCGCTGGTCTGTGGCGAATGCCGCGGTCGATATGGACCCGGCGGGCAATAGAAAGCTGTCCAAGGACCGCGCGCGCGGGCGCATCGATCCCCTGGTGGCGGCAGTGACGGCGGTAGGCCTGGCAGCGAAGGAACCGGCGCCGGCGACGTTCGCAAATGTCGGGTGGATCGGGTGATTCAGTGTTTGATCGGGTGCTGCCGGCCCTCGGCTTCTGCCATGATGATTTGCTGCCGCGCCGCCTCGTGGCGGCTGTGTAGTTCGCCGTAGCGGCTCCGCTCTGTGCGCGTCGCGGCCGACCGTCCTTGTGCCTCGTCATCGTCAGAAGCAAATAGCTTCGCGACGTATGCGAAATACCACTCGGACTCATCGAAGGTCAGACCGACAAGAACCTCCCGACCGTCTTCGTCCGTTTTGAGCATTCGCATTTCCTCTAGAAATGGACGCTCCGCCTCGTTCACCGGCATCAGGGCTCCCCATGGGCAGCTTGATCGTTGCGACGCAACGCGCGCGCAGTCTATCGTTAGGCGCCTCCCGGTGGCGCGCCAACGCCATCCGGGAGGCTGACCACAACCGCGATCATCTGGAGATCACGACCATGGCTGACAGCCAAGCTACCGCCCCGAATCGGTCCCGCGCCACCGACCGCATCATCGATGCGATCGACAAGCTGAGCTATGCCAGGAAGGGCTTGGCGCTGCTGATCAACGCGACCGAGGGCGAAGGCGAAATCGACAACGACCACATTGCGTGGTGCGTCGACCACGTCCTGGCCGGCCTGGACGAGGCGCGGACAACGCTCGACCTGGAGCTTGACGAATTGCGCAGTCTGGCCGAGCCGACGCCAGCCGCCTGACCGCCCAACGCCCCGCCTCGCCGTTGGCGAGGCGGGGCTCGGTCCGCGTTGAAAATGCTCCAGCGAGCACGAATTTGTTGACAGAGACAGCCTCAAAGGAGCACAAGAGATTCCGTGCTCACTGGAGGCCCTTTGGTATGAACGCGACGCTGGCGAAGAAGCTGCGATTCTCCGACGCCGTGTATGCCATCGGCACCACGCCGAAGTCGCTTCGCCTTTGGCTTCAGCGCGGTCTCGTGAACATCCATACGCCGAAGCCTGCCGGCGGCGGGTGGACCGAATACAGCTTCGTCGATATCGCGATCCTCTCGCTTGTCCGCACCTTCGCCAACTTCGGAGTGAACGTGCCGACCGCTAGCGCACTGGCAAACAGCGTCATGCGCGAGTTCTTCCCGGACGTGCTGGACGTTAGGAATGCTGAGGAAATGCCTGCCGGCGTTCTGGCGGTTTCCTGGAGCAACCGACGCATCCATCTCTTCCAGGCGGGCGAAGATTGGCAGATTCGCTTGGTCGACCTCTGGGGCACGAAGCTGACCCTCACCGAGGGCTTCGTCACTGAGCTGCCAAGCAGCGTTTCGGAGCTGCGCCGCGAAATCGAGCCGGCGCCCGTCTATCTCTCCATCGACGTTGAAGCGGTGCTTCGCGCGGCTTTCGAGCGTGCCGACGAAAGCGTGAACGAAGGCAGGGACGAGGAGGAGTGACGGTGCCCTTCTCCCTGTCGGCGAGCACCCTTCCCACCGATGCCGCTGGGCACGGCATGGAGCGCCGCGAGGCGCCCCGTCCCTCAGAAGGACGCCCATCCACCACCACGCCCGCCGAGACGGCGGCCGATCCCATGAAGGACACACCATGAATCACCTCCGCGCCCTTCTGGAGCGCCGCGCCGCCATCACGGCGGAAATGCGCTCCATCAACGACGCCGCCGGCGACAACGACCTGTCCGGCGACCAGGCCGGGCGCTTCGATGCGCTGCGCACCGAGCTGGCGCAGCTTGAGACGCGCATCGGCCGGCAGTCCGCCCTCGAAGATGCCGAGCGCCGGATGCAGGGCCAGCCCTATGGCGGCACCGGCGACCGCAACCTCGATCGCGAGCTGCGCAACTTCTCCCTGGTGCGCGCCATCGCCGGGCAGGCCGGCATCCCTGGCGTGGACGCCGCGCGCGAGCGCGAGCTGTCGCAGGAAATCGCGCAGCGCGCCGGCCGGCCCTTCCAGGGCATCGCGGTGCCCATGAGCGTGTTCCACCAGCCGGTGGAACAGCGCGTTCTCACCACCACCCTGCCGGGCGGCGGGCCGGGCTCGAACCTGATCCAGACCGACCTTGCCGGCGGGCAGTTCATCGATCGCCTGCGCAACGCGCTGGTGACGCGCCGCCTCGGCGCCCGCGTGCTCACCGGGCTGATGGGCAACCTCGATATCCCCAAGCTGAAGGCCAGCGCGACAACCGGGTGGGTGAACGAGAACACCGCGCTGACCGCCAGCGACCACCAGTTCGAAAAGGTGAGCATGACCCCCAAGCACGCGGGCGCGCTCACCGAGCTGTCGCGCAACATGCTTCAGCAGCCCAGCGTCGACGTGGAGAACCTGGTGCGCGGGGACTTCGCCGCCATCCTTGCCGAGGCGGTGGACCAAGCCGCCATCAACGGCAGCGGCACGGCGCCGGTGCCGCGCGGGATCTTGAACACCGCGGGCATCGGCTCCGTGGCGATCGGCGCCAACGGCGGCCCGATCACCTGGGATGCAGTGGTGAACCTCGCCGCCGAGCTGGATATCGACAACGTGGAGGGCGGCGCCTTCCTCACCAACGCGCTGGTGCGTCGCAACGCCATGCGGACCGTGAAGGTGTCGGGCCAGCCGGTCTATGTCATGGAACGCCCGGACCAGCTCGCCGGCTATCCGGCGGCGGTGACGAACATGGTCCCGTCGAATCTGGTCAAGGGATCGTCTGGCGCCGTGTGCTCGGCTCTGATCTTCGGCCGGTGGTCGGACCTGATCCTCGGCTACTGGTCCGAGCTGGATATCCTGGTGAACCCGTTCGAGACGACGGCCTACGCCAAGGGCAACGTGCAGGTGCGCGCGATGCTCACCATGGACGTGGCGGTGCGCTACCCGCAGTCCTTCGCGGCGATCCAGGACCTGACCACGCCGTGACCCCGAGCCGGTTCCCCGATGGGATGGAAAGGCGCGCAGCGACCGAGCTGCGCGCCGCCGGCCGCCGGCTGGAAGGCTACGCGGCCGTATTCGATAGCCCCGCGCGGATCGGCGGCTTCACCGAGATCATCAAGCCTGGCGCCTTCCGCGCGACACTGGAGGCGCGTGCAGACGTGCTTGCCCTGGTCGACCACGATCCGGCCCGCCTTCTGGCGCGCACCGCATCGGGCACCCTGCGCCTGGCCGAGGATTCGCGCGGGCTGTCCTTCGCGATCGACGTTCCCGACACGCAGCTCGGCCGCGACGTGCTGGCGCTGGCCGAGCGTCGCGACCTCGGCGGCATGTCCTTCAGCTTCCGCACAAAGGCCGAGGGCTGGCCCGCTGCCGATCGGCGCGAGCTGCGCGCGGTGGACTTGATCGAAGTCTCGGTGGTGCAGGCGTTCCCTGCGTATTCCGCAACCAGCGTGCAGGCGCGATCGCGCGGCGCGCGGGTGGCGTGGCGCCGCCGCCTGGTGGAGGCGCTGTGATGGGGATTTTCGATCGCATCCTTCGCCGCGGCGAGACGCGCGCTGCGACAGCTGGTTCTTCCCTCGGTTCGGCCTTTGCGCCGGGCGCCACGTCCGCCGGGCACCTGGTAAACGCGCGGATCGTGGAGAACCTCTCCACCGTCATGGCGTGCGTCGGCGCCAATGCCAGCGCGCTGGCGAGCCTGCCGGCCTATGTCTACCGGCGCGAGGGGCGCGGCCGCACCGAGGTGAACGACCATCCCGTCAGCCGGCTGACGCGTCGGCCAAACGACGCGCAGACCTGGCCCGACTGGATCGAATGGACCGTCGCGCAGGCATTGCTCCACGGCAACGCACTGTCCGTCATCGACTACGATGGCGCCGGCCGGCCGCTCGCGCTGCGCCCGATCCCATGGGGCAACGTGCAGCCGATCCTACTGGCGAACGGCACCCTTGCCTTCGACGTGGTGGCCCACACGGCGCCATGGGGCGGCACGGGCCAGCCGCGGCGCTTCCTGGCCGGCGAGGTGTTCCACCTGCGCGACCGCAGCGACGATGGGTTGCTCGGTCGGTCCCGCCTGTCCCGCGCGCCCGAGGTGCTGGGCAACGCCCTCGCGCTTCAGGAATGGACCGGCGCCATGTGGCGAAACGCGGCGACGCCGGCCGGCGCGCTGAAGTTCCCCAGCGCGCTGACGAAGGAACAGGTGGACCGCATTCGGTGGCAGCTTGAGCAGGGCTTCACTGGTACGCACAATGCGCGCAAGGCGCTGATCCTGGAATCTGGCGCCGAGTGGCAGTCCATCAGCGTGAGCCCCGAGGATGCCGAGGTGCTGGCGAGCCGGCGCTTCAGCGTGGAGGAGCTGTGCCGCGTCTACCAGGTGCCGCCGCCGCTGGTGCAGGACTACAGCAACAACACCTTCACCAATTCGGCGCAGGCGGCCCTCTGGTTCGCGCAGTTCGCGCTTGGCCCATGGGCGCGCAAGATCGAAGCGGAGTTCGCGCGCAGCGTCTTCACCGACCCTGCGCTGCACCTGGAGATCGACTTGTCGGGCCTTATGCGCGGCGACTACGCGGCGCGCTGGCAGGCGCACGAAATCGCGGTCCGCAACGGTATCCTGGACGCGAACGAGGTGCGCGAAATCGAAGGATGGAACCCGCGGGCCGAGACGGCGCCGCCCGCCGTGCAGGAGCCCCGCCAGCGCAGTGAGCGCCGCGCCGACGATGCCGCGCCGGCAATCCAGTTCCGGCCGGTGGTGAACGTCAACGTGGAGCCCGCGCCGGTGACGGTGGTGGACAACCATCCGGCGCGTGCGGTGCAGACTGTAGAGCGCGATGCCGATGGCGAGATCGCACGCACCGTGACGGCTTACGAGCGATGAAGGATGGCGCCGCCATGCCGGGCTGGCCGCTGTTTCTCCGCAGGGAGATGGCCGCGGCCTTCCTCGGCCTGTCGCCGGCGACCTTCGACAACGCGGTGAAGGACGGACTGCTTCCGCGCGCCTTGCCGCTGGTGGGCAGCGTGAAGGCCTGGCACCGGGCCGACCTGGAGGCGTGGGCCGAGGATCGCCGCGCAGCATCCGAGAACGTCCCAAACGAGTGGGACGCCGCATGATCACCAAGCCCCGCCGCTGGAAATACACGGTGCAGGACGCCGACAAGCACGGGAACGTCCGAACCTATCTGCGCCTGCCCGGCCGGCCCAAGATTCGCCTGCGCGAGGAACCCGGCACCGACGCCTTCGAAGCCGAGTATCGCACTGCGCTCCATGCGCCGGTGAAGCCGATCAAGCCGGTGATCGGCGCTGTACCGCCCGGCAGCATCGATGCCCTTTGCGTGGCCTATTTCGGCTCCGCCACCTTCAAGCGGATGGACCCGCGCGCGCAGCGGGTTCGCCGCGCGATCCTGGACAAGTTCCGCATGACACACGGCACCAAGGCGGCCGCGCGCCTGGAGCCGCATCATCTGCTACGCATCCGCGACGCGCGAGCCGAGACGCCCGAGGGCGCGAACAGCCTTCTGAAGGCCCTGCGCGCCGCATTCAACGCTGGTGTGGCGCTGCGCATGGTGCCGAGCAACCCGGCCGCGGCGGTGCCCTACCTGCCATCCGCGAACCCCGAGGGCATCCACGCCTGGTCAATCGAGGAAGTGGAACAATTCGAGGCGCGGCATCCGATCGGCACCATGGCGCGTCTGGCACTGGCGCTCCTGCTCTACACCGGGCAGCGCCGATCGGACGTGGTGCTATTCGGCCGTCAGCACCTGCGTGACGGGACGCTCACCTTCACGCAACAGAAGAACCGCGCTCGCAAGCCGGTGCGCCTCATGCTGCCAGTCATTCCCGATCTGGCCGAGACGATCGCGGCGACGTCTTCGCGCGGGCTGACCTTCCTCACCAGCGAGCGCGGAACCGCCTTCACGCCCGATACCTTCGGGAATCGGTTCCGCGCTTGGTGCAGGGAGGCCGGCCTGCCGCAGTGCTCTCCGCACGGGCTGCGCAAGGCCGCGGCAAGCCGGCTCGCCGAGCTGGGCGCCAGCCCCCACCAAATCATGGCCGTGACAGGCCACACCACGCTCAAGGAGGTGGATCGATACACCCGCTCGGCAACGCAGAAGGCGATGGCGGAGAGCGCGATGGCGCTTATGGCCGGACAAGAAAAGTCCCACCCGGGCGCGGCAACGCCTGAGTGGGACGAAAACGCAACGCAAGATGTTGATTCGAAAGGCAAGAAAAGATGGATGGTGCCCAGGGCCGGAATCGAACCAGCGACACTGCGATTTTCAGTCGCATGCTCTACCAACTGAGCTACCTGGGCCCATGGCGTTGCAACGCACGCCGGAGAGGCCGCGGGAAATAGCCGAGCCGGTGCGGCCTGTCCAGCGGGTCAATCCTCAGTCTCCTCCGGGGCGCTCGCGGGGATGGCGTAGCTCTCGGTCAGCCAGCGACCCAGGTCGGCCTGTGCGCATCGCTCCGAACAGAAGGGCCGCGTCGCTTCTGCCGCCGGGCGGCGGCAGATCGGGCAGCGCAGCACTGGGCGTGGCCGCGGTGGGTCAGACATCCGGCGCTTCCTCGACGGCGGGCAGATGCGCCGTGGCGTCGGGCACCAGGCGAAGGGCGAAGCCGGCGGCCGCGGCGAAGGCGGAAAGTGCTCCGGGTTGCGCTTCCAGCGCCGCGTGCACCGCCGGCGTGGCGCGCAGCACAAGCCGCCGGCCGGGCCGGGCCGCAGCCTCGCGTGCCGCCTGGCGCAGCGCGGCCAGGCCCCGCGTCAGCGCAGACGGGGGCCAGCCCAGCACCTCATGCAGCGGTGGATGGATGCGGTCGCGCACGATCTCCGCCAGGCCCAGCTGCGTGAAGCCCAGCAGACGCACCAACCGGTCCGGCGCCAGCGCCGCCTTCAGCGGATCCCCGAGCGCGGCCCGCTTGCGCGGCGACAGCCCCGCGAAATCCACCAGGATGGGGCCGGCGAGGTTGCGCGCGCGGATCTGCCGCGCCAGGGCGGGCAAGGCGTCCAGGTTCAGCGCCGCGACCGCGCCGACACCGCGTGCGCCCGCGGCGCTGCCGGCATCCATGTCGATCGCGGTCAGCGCCGGGGTCGGGTGGATCAGCAGCCGGCCACCGCCGGGCAGCGGTACCTCGGGGCCGGCCAGTTCGTCGAAGGCCGCTTCGAGCGTGTCGTCGAAGGCGGGGGCGTGCTGGTGTCGCACGCGATCGCCGAATGCCGCGCGCAGCGTGGCGGCGAGTGCCAGGTCATCGACGATGATGGCCGCCCGCGCGTGGCGCGTGGCGAGGCGCGTCGCGGCATCCGGGCCGCGTGCGACCAGGCGGGGTGCGCCCGGTGGCGCGGCGGCGATGCGCGCAACCTCCGCAGGCGTCAGCCGTGCCGTGACGCGCGGGCCCTTGCCGCCCTGGGCGGCGCGGGTGATGCGCAGCGGCAGGACCATGCCGTCATTCACCGCCTGCGCGATGGGGCGGCGTGTGTCGCCGGATTCGCTCTCGGGCAGGAAGCCGGTCTGCGCGTCGGCCAGCGCGACGAAGGCGCCGGCCATGGCGGGCGCCACGGCGGCGATGCGGCCGCGCTGGAGGTCGCCGACACCGTCGGGATGGGCGGGGCGCTCGACCCAGGCTTCGACCAGCGCGCCGCCTTGCAGCAGTGCGATGCGCCGCTCGCCGGGCGAGGCGCTGATGAGGATGGTCGCGCCGGGAGTTGCGCCCGTCGCGCCGGAGGGCGCGCCCGTAAAAGTCGCGCCGGAAGGCGCGCCCGTAAAAGTCGCGCCGGAAGGCGCGCCCGTAGAAGCCGCCCCGGCGGTCGCGCCGCCCGGCGCGCCTATGGCCGTAGCCATCCGATGCCGCGCAGCAACTGCGCCGTCTCGAACAGCGGCAGGCCCACCACATTGGAATGGCTGCCGGACAGGAACCGGATGAAGGCCTCCGCGCGGCCCTGGATGGCGTAGCCGCCGGCCTTGCCGCGCCATTCCCCACCGGCCAGGTAGGCATCGACCTGCTGTTCGGTCAGGCGCTGGAAGGTGACCGCACTTTCCACCACGCGCTTCAGCCGCCGCCCGTCGGGCAGCGCCAGCACCACGGCGGTCAGCACGCGATGGCGCCGGCCCGAGATCAGCGCCAGGCAGTCGCGCGCCTGCGCCTCGGTCTCAGCCTTCGGCAGGATGCGGCGACCGACGCCGACGACGGTGTCGGCGGCCAGCACGAGCGCATCCGGGGCCTGCGCCGCGGCGGCCTCCGCCTTCGCAAGCGCCAGGCGCGCGGCGTGCGGGCGCGGCACCTCGCGCGTGCCAGGCGTCTCGTCGATGTCGGTGGCGATGACCCGGGCGGGAATGACTCCCAGGCGGGCCAGGAGGTCGAGGCGCCGGGGGCTGGCGCTGGCCAGCACCAGCGCCGGGCGCTGGTCCGGCACGGCGGCGGCTATTTGAATCGGAACGTGATGCGGCCCTTGGTCAGGTCGTAGGGCGTCATTTCCACGTTCACGCGGTCGCCTGCGAGCACGCGGATGCGGTTCTTGCGCATCTTGCCGCTGGTGTGGGCGAGCACGAGGTGCTCGTTGTCCAACTTCACGCGGAACATGGCGTTGGGGAGGAGTTCAACGACCTGGCCGCTGAACTCGATCATGTCTTCCTTCGACATCGGGCCTCGTGCTTGGGGTGCGCAGCGCGCAGGGGGTGACGCAGCGCGAGGACGCGCCGCCGGAAATCGGCCGGAACATGATCCCCGAACCCCGCCGGGTCAAGCGCGGGAAGGGATTCATGCCAGTGGCGCGGTCGCATGCCTCGCGCCGGGCGCCCGATGGGGCCTGAAGGTCGTCCGGCGAAGCCAGGGGTCGCGGACGCGCGGCGCCCGTCGTCGAGGAACCCTGGTGTCAGCCGCCCAGGCGCAACGCCACGCTGCGCGCATGGGCGGTCAGGCCCTCGGCCTCGGCCAATGTGACCGCCGCGGGGCCCACCGCGGCGAGCGCGGCGGCATCGGCCGCGACCCAGGTGGTGCGCTTGAGGAAATCGAACACCGACAGGCCTGAAGCGAAGCGCGCCGTGCGCCCGGTGGGCAGCACGTGGTTGGGTCCGGCGACGTAGTCGCCAATGGCCTCGGGGCAGTAGCGGCCCAGGAAGGCCGCGCCGGCATGGCGGATCTGGCCCAGCAGCGCGCGGGGATCTTCCACCATGAGTTGCAGGTGCTCCGGCGCCAGCCGGTTGGTCAGCGCCGCGGCTTCGGCCAGGTCCCGCACGAGGATGATGGCGCCATGGCGCGACCAGGATTCGCCGGCGATGGCGGCACGCGGCAGGTGCTTCAGCTCGGCCTGCACCGCGGCCGCGACGGTATCGGCCAGGGCGGCGTCCGGTGTGACCAGGATGGATTGCGCACTCTCGTCGTGCTCGGCCTGCGCCAGGAGGTCCACCGCAACGTGGCGCGGGTCGTTGGCGGCGTCGGCGATCACCACGACCTCGGACGGGCCGGCGATGGAATCGATGCCCACCCGGCCGAAGACTTGGCGCTTGGCTTCGGCCACATAGGCATTGCCCGGACCGACGATGCGGTCGACCGGCGCGATGCTGTCGGTGCCCCAGGCCAGCGCGGCCACCGCCTGGGCGCCACCGATGCGGAAGATCTCGCTGACGCCGGCGCGCTTCGCGGCGGCCAGCACCAGCGGGTTCAGCACGCCATCGGGCGTGGGCACCACCATCGCGATACGCCCGACGCCCGCCGCACGCGCCGGGATCGCATTCATCAGCACCGAGGACGGATAGGCCGCCTTGCCGCCGGGGACGTAGATGCCCACCGCATCCAGCGCACCCCAGCGCATGCCGAGCGTGAGGCCGGCGGCGTCCGTCATCTCGAGGTCGCGCGGCATCTGGGCGCGGTGGAAGGCCTCGATCCGCTCGGCGGCGAGGTTCAGCGCGGCGCGCAGTTCGTCGTTGATCGTGGCATCCGCGGCATCGATCTCGGCAGGCGCCACGCGCAGCGCCGCGGCATCCCGGGGCGTCCAGCGGTCGAAGCGGGCGGTGAGGTCGAGCAGCGCCGCATCGCCGCGCGCGCGCACGGCGGCGATGATGTCCGAGACGGCCGCATCGACACGGGCCGTCGTCTCGCGTGCTTCGTCGAGCAGGGCCAGGAAGGCGGCTTCGAAATCAGCGGCGGCGGTCGAGAGACGCTTCATGGCAGAATGTCGGGGGAGGGAACTCCCCCGAACCCGCTGCTTTTTCTGGAACCCGGGAACACATGGCGAAGCGTGCGCGTCATCGTGCGTCGCGCTCCGCCAGCGCGGCGCGGAAGCGCGCGATCCAGGCGCCGATCGCCTCGGGGCGTGTCTTGAGCGCCGTGCGGTTCACCACCAGGCGGGAGGTGACATGGGCGATCACCTCGCCCTCGCGCAGGCCATTCGCCTTCAGCGTCGATCCGGTCTGCACCAGGTCCACGATCAGGCGCGCCAATCCCATGGACGGCGCCAGCTCCATCGCGCCGTTCAGGTGCACGATCTCGGCCTGCACGCCGCGCGCGGCGAAGTGGCGCTGGGCGATGTTGGGGTATTTCGTCGCCACCGTGATGCGCGACCAGCGCGACGGATCGTCGGCCTGGGCCACCACCGGTTCCGCCACCGAGACGCGGCACCGGCCGATGCCGAGATCCAGCGGCGCGTAGATCTCCGGATAGTCGAATTCCATCAGCACATCGGCACCGCAGATGCCGATCTGCGCCGCGCCATGCGCCACGAAGGTCGCGACATCGAAGGACCGCACGCGGATCACGTCCAGCGACGGGTCATCGGTGGGAAAGCGCAGGCGGCGGCTGCTCTCATTCGCGTAGTCCGGCGCCGGCACGATTCCGGCGCGCGCCAGCACGGGGCCGAGTTCGTCCAGGATGCGCCCCTTCGGCAGCGCCAGCACGATGGGGCCGGCATCCTCGGGCGTGGTGGGGGAGAGCGGGGTCGGAATCGGGTGGTCCATGGCGGAGTCTATCACCGCTTGCGCCGGAAATTTGTCATCGCGATTCGGTGTCAGCCCGGCAACCGTTCGATGTCGGCGCCGACGGCCGCCAGCTTCGCCTCGACATGCTCGTAGCCGCGGTCGAGGTGATAGACGCGGTTGACGATCGTCTCGCCCTCCGCCGCCAGTCCTGCCAGCACCAGCGAGACCGAGGCGCGCAGGTCGGTCGCCATGACCGGGGCGCCGGCCAGCTTCGGCACGCCGCGCACGATGGCCGAGGCCCCGTGGAAATTGATGCGCGCGCCCATGCGGGCCAGTTCGGGCACGTGCATGAAGCGGTTCTCGAAGATGGTCTCGGTGATCATCGCCGCACCCTCGGCCACGCACATCAGCGCCATGAACTGCGCCTGCATGTCGGTGGCGAAGCCGGGGAAGGGTTCTGTCACGACATCCGTACCGCGCAGCCCGTTCAGGCGCGAGACCTTCAGCCCGCCATCGACTTCGGCCACATCGACGCCGGCATCGCGCAGGATGCGCACCACGGCGCCGAGGTGATCCAGCCGCGCGCCGCCCAGCAGCACCTGCCCGCCGGTGATGGCGGCGGCGCAGGCGAAGGTGCCGGCCTCGATCCGGTCGGGGATGATGGGATGCACGGCGGCGCCCAGCGCGGGCACGCCCTCGACCACCAGGCGGTCGGTGCCCAGCCCCTCGATCCGTGCGCCCATGCGCATCAGGCAGGCGGCGAGGTCGGTGATCTCGGGCTCGCGCGCCGCGTTGACGATCTCGCTGGTGCCCTGCGCCAGCGTGGCGGCCATCAGGATGTTCTCGGTGGCGCCGACCGAGACCTGCGGGAAGATGATGCGCGCGCCCTTCAGGCCGCCGGGCGCCTTCGCCTCGATGTAGCCCGAGGTGATCTCGATCTGCGCGCCCATCTGCTCGAGCGCCTTGAGGTGCAGGTCGACCGGCCGCGTGCCGATGGCGCAGCCGCCGGGCAGCGAGACGCGCGCCTGGCCGAAGCGCGCCACCAGCGGGCCGAGCACCAGCACGGATGCGCGCATCTTGCGCACCAGGTCGTAGGGCGCCTCGAGATTCGTTGCGCCACCCGACATCGTGATGGTCCGTGCCACCTTGTCGCGCGTGACCTCCAGCCCGTGCTGCGCGAGCAGCCCGGACATCGTGGTCACGTCCGCCAGGTCCGGCGCATTGGTGAGCGTGAGCGGACCGTCGGTCAGCAGCGCGGTCGCCATCAGCGGCAGGGCGGCGTTCTTGGCGCCGGAAATCGGGATGGTGCCCGACAGCGCGCGGCCACCGCGAATGCGAATGCGATCCATGGTCTAGAGCCTCGGCAGCGCGACGCCGCGCTGTCCCATGTATTTGCCGCGACGGTCGGCGTAGCTGACCTCGGGCGGCGCCGCGCCCTGCAGGAACAGGAACTGGCACACGCCCTCGTTTGCATAGACCTTGGCGGGGAGCGGCGTGGTGTTGCTGATCTCGATGGTGACCTGGCCTTCCCATTCGGGTTCCAGGGGCGTGACGTTCACGATCAGCCCGCAGCGCGCATAGGTGGATTTGCCGAGGCAGATCACCAGGATGTCGCGCGGGATGCGGAAGTATTCGACCGTGTGGGTCAGCACGAAGGAATTGGGCGGGATGATGCAGACCGGCCCGCTGCGGGTGACGAAGCCGTCCTCGTTGAAGGATTTCGGGTCGACCAAAGCGTTGTCGACATTGGTGAAGATCTTGAACTCCTCGGCCGCGCGCGCGTCGTAGCCGTAGGAGGACAGGCCGTAGGAGATCACGCCCTCGCGCCGCTGCGCCTCGACGAAGGGGTCGATCATGCCGTGTTCCGTCGCCATGCGGCGGATCCAGGTGTCGGGCATGATGGGCATGGTGTTCGGGCGGCCTGTGCGTCGAGGGCGGGCGGGCGGGGGCCTGGCGACGCGGCGGCCGCTGGGCGCCCAGGGCGCCCCGGGGCGGCCGGATTAACCCATGGGCTTTTCGCGGGCAACCTTCGGCGCTTGATTGGCCAGGGCGGCATCGCCCCGCGCGCGGGCCTGGGCCTTGCGGCGCTTGAGGTTCTCCCGCAGCGCGGCGGCCAGGCGGGCCGCGCGGTCGGGCGCCATGATCGGTGGCGGCGGGGGTGCGGGCGCCTTGGCCATGCCTCATCGTCGCGTTTCGCGCCCAGTGGCGCAAGCCACCACACGCCACGCGTTCACGTGTTCTCGATAATTCGCCTTGGCGCGTGCATCCTGGGCCAGGTGCCCGGGCGATCAGTCCGGGCTTGCGCTGACCGGCCCATCCGCCTAGACAACGCGCCGCCCCCGGGCCCGGCGCTGTTGTAGCTCAGTGGTAGAGCACTCCCTTGGTAAGGGAGAGGTCGAGAGTTCAATCCTCTCCAACAGCACCATTCCCCCGCCCCTGCGCCGACTCAACATCCCGCCACATCGCCGCCAGCGCGGCATCGATGCGCGCTTCCTCGGTGAACCCCGCCTCCGCCTCCAGCCGCCGGATGCACGCCACCATGAAGGGCGCCTCCCCCGGGGGGTCCGGCCTGGCGCCGAACCGCAGCAGGCCCGCCCGCCCGGCATGCCTGCCAATCGTCTCGACCAGGTCGCGCACCGACCGCCCCTGCCCGGACGCAACATTGACCGGGCCGGTGACGTCGCTGGCCGCCAGCGCCGCCAGCGCGCGCCCCACATGCCCGGTATCGGCGAAATCGCGCACCGGGCGGCCGGAGGCGCAGGCGGCCTCCCGCCCCTCCGCCAGCGCGCGCAGCACCGAGGGCACCAGGCGCCCCGGCGCCTCGCCCGGCCCGAACAGGTGGAACAGCCGCGCCCAGGCGCAGCCGAGCCGAGCCGTGCGCGCTTCCAGCGCCGCCAGCCGGGACGCCAGCGCCGCCTTGGCGCGGCCATAGGGCGTGGCGGGCGCGACAGGGCGCGTCTCGGGCCAGGGCATGCCGTCGCCCTCCGCCGCCTCGGCATATTCGGCGCAGGTCCCGATGCCCAGGATGCGACGGCCGCCGGCCTCGGCGAAGGCGGCGGCCAGGGCGCTGGACGCCTCCAGCCAGTCCTGGTTCTCCGGTGCGGTCCAGAAGCGGCCGTGCTCGACATACCAGGCGGCATGCACCAGCAGCGCCGGGCGTACATCCGCGACCAGCCGGCGGGCGGCGGCTTCCTCCAGCAGATCGGCCTGGTGCCACACGGCGCCGCCGGCGACAGGGGCCGCGCGATGCGCCACCGCATGCACCTCGAACCCCCGCGCAGCCAGCGGTGCCAGCAGCGCGCGCCCGACGAAGCCGGCCGCCCCCGTCAGCAGTACGCGTTCAGCCATGGTCCGGCCAGGCCAGGTCCCGCTGGGAGATCACGGCTGGCGCCGCCGGCCAGGCGATGGCGAAGGCCGGATCGTCCCAGCGCACCCCGCCTGCCAGCGCCGGCGCATGCGGCACGTCGATCATGTATTCCAGCACGGCATCGTCGGTCAGTGTCAGGAAGCCATGCGCGCAGCCGCGCGGGATGAACACCGCGTTGCGCCGCTCCGCCGAGAGCAGGATCGCGACGGACCGGCGGAAGGTCGGCGAATCCTCCCGCAGGTCCAGCGCGACGTCGTGCACGGCGCCGCGCAGGCAGCGCACCAGCTTGCATTCCGCGGCGGGCGGCGCCTGGAAATGCAATCCGCGCAGCGTGTGGCGGCGCGGGTTCTCCGACAGGCTGACCTCGCTGGGTTCGAAGTCGATGCCCGCCGCGGCGAAACCTGCGCGCGACCAACTGCGCAGGAAGGCGCCGCGGTCGTCGAAGGCCGGGTCGGCCAGGATCTCGATCACGCCCGGCAGGGCGGTGGCGTTGAACCTCACGGGCCCGCGCCGTCGTGATACGCGATGCGCGGCACCGCCGTCGCCAGCCGGCCGCGGAAGCCGGCGTCGCGCAATTGCCGCGCCACCTCGCCGGCGATGTTCCAAGGCAGGATCAGGATGTCGTCGGGCTGCAGCGCCAGCAGCGCCTGCGGCGTCACCACCGGCACATGGCTGCCGGGCAGCAGCCGCCCCTGCTTGGCGGTGCTGAGGTCGGCCACGGCCAGCAGGTCGGCGGCCGTGACGCCGGCTGCATTGAGCAGCGTATTGCCCTTGGCCGCCGCGCCATAGGCGGCGATGCGCCGCCCCGCCTGCCTGCCCTCGGCAAGCCAGGCGCGCAGGCCCGCCACCACCTCCGCCGCGCGCGCGTCGAAGCCGCGATAGAAGGCGTCGTCGTCGAGGCCGCGCCTGGCTTCCTCCGCCCGCAGCGCGACCAGCGCGGCGCCGGGTTCGCGGGCGCGCGCCGCCGCATGGATGCGCAGCGACCCGCCATGCGTGGGCAGGTGTTCGATGTCATGCACCAGCAGCCCGTGCCGGCCCAGCGCGCGTTCGACCGACAGCAGCGACCAGTAGGCGTAGTGCTCGTGATAGATCGTGTCGAACTGCACGCCATCGACCAGCGAGAGCAGGTGCGGCGATTCGATGGTGACGACCCCGGTGATGCCGGCCAACAGCGCGAGCCCGCCGATGAAATCGTCGAGGTCCGGCACATGCGCCAGCACGTTGTTGCCGATGACCAGGTCGGCCGGCTGGCCGCCGCGTTCGGCCAGGATATCGGCGGCGGCGGCGCGGCCGAAGAAGCGCGCCAGGGTCGGGATGCCGGCGGCGTGCGCCATGGTGGCGACATTGGTGGCGGGCTCGACACCAAGGCAGGGAATGCCGGCCGCGACGAAGTTGCGCAGCAGGTAGCCGTCATTGCTTGCCACCTCGACCACGAAGCTG
This sequence comes from Rhodospirillales bacterium Ga0074136, assembly GCA_001464375.1. Taxonomy (GTDB): domain Bacteria; phylum Pseudomonadota; class Alphaproteobacteria; order Acetobacterales; family Acetobacteraceae; genus Neoroseomonas. The sequence continues at coordinate 60,719 of LNEW01000078.1, forward strand.
CCGGCATCGAGGCCGAGCCGCCGCGTGATCGCCGCGCAGTAGCGCGCCGCATGGTCGATCCAGGTGCTCGAGGCCGAGGAGAAGTAGGCGTAGTCGGTAAAGATGCCGGTCTCGTCCACCACGGTGTCGAGCTGCACCAGGCGGCAGGCGGTGCAGACCATCGCGCGCAGCGGGTAGGCGGGCTCGGGCTGCGCCGCGTGTTCCGGCCGCACATAGGCATTGGCGACCGACATGATCCCCAGGTCGCAGAACACCGCGCCCAGCGCGCCGCCGCAGGCGCGGCACGCGGTCACGGCATGGGCGCCGTGCATCGCCTGGGGGCGGCTGTCACTGCCGGACGACATCGTCGACCTTGTCGTAGAAGGCGCGCACGAAGCGATCCACCTGGCCCAGCGGCCGGTCGCGGATCATCGGCCGCAGCCCGTGGCGCAGCGCCCAGCGCCGCGGCCGGTCGGCGGCCAGCGCCGCCGCGGTGGCGACGAACGCCTCCACGCTGCGCACCGCGAACTCGCCGAGCCCGGCATTGGACAGGTTGGAATAGCTGAGGCGTTCGGCGAAGCCCGGCCCGATCATCGAGACCACCGGCACGCCCATCCACAGCGTCTCGCAGGTGGTGGTGCCGCCGGTATGCGGCAGCGTGTCCAGCGCGATGTCGATGCTGTTGTAGTGCCTGAGGTGGTCGCCGCGGATGCCGATGAAGTCCAGCCGGTCGGGATCGACGTCGCGCGCCGCGAAGGCGGCGCGCGCATTCGCCACGAAGGCCGGGGTGCGCGCCTCCGGCCGCACGAACAGGAAATGCGCGCCCGGCACGGCGCGCAGCACCGCCGCCCAGGCGTCGATGCAGGCGCGCGTGTACTTGTAGGGGTTGTTCATCGTGCCGAAGGTCAGGTGGCCCTGGCGGCGTTCCGGCAGGTCGGCGTCGATCGGCGTTTCATGGAATCCGATGCGCCCGAGGGCGACCCAGGTCTCGGGCAGTTCGAAGGGGCGCTCGATCAGCAGGCGCGGATCCTCGGGGCGGACGTAGGGGTCCGTGAGGATCAGGTCGATCTGCTCGAAGCCGGCGGAATGCGGGTAGCCGAGCCAGCTCGCGCCGATCCGCGCCGGCCGGTGGGCCATCACCTCGAGCCGGTTCATCGCCGTGCTGCCGCCGAGTTCGAACAGGATGTCGAGACCGTCGGCGGCGATGCCGGCGGCGATCTCGGCGGTCGGGCGGCGCGGCCACCAGCGGAAGGCGGCGACCTTGCCTTCGATATGCGCCTGAACCTCGTCGCGCTCGCGCTCGTAGAAGGAATAGCAATGCACCGCGAAGCGTTCGCGGTCGTGGCCTTCGAGCAGCGGCAGCGCGAAGTAGGAGACCGGGTGGTTGCGCAGGTCGCTCGACATGAAGCCGATGCGGATCGGCCGGCCGGTCGCGAGCGCCGGCATGGCCATCGGCGCGATCGGCCTGATGCTCGCCGATTGCCGTCGACCCCAGTCGCGATGCCAGCCGACGATGCTGACACGGTCCTCGATCGAGCGGACATTCCCCAGCTCATAGTGCAACGGCGCGATCGCCCCCTCGGCGAGCCACCGCGGCGCGAGGTCGTCGAGCGTCCCGGTCGCTTCGAGCCGGTCGTGGTCGAGGCAGCGCTGGAACACGGTGCGCAGCGCCTTGACGTGGTCGCGCCAACCGGCGGATGGGCCACCGAGCACCCGGCAGGCCAGGCCGTAGGCTTCCTCGACATGCGCCGCCTCGTCGTCGTAGCGGCTGCGCGACAGGCTCTCGATCAATTCGCCTGTCAGTACGGCCGAGCCGGGATTGTGCGCGAGGCCGCGGCGCAGCGCATCATTGGCGGCACGGCGGTCGCTATCGCCATGGGCCCGCGCGAGCAGCACATGCGCATGGGCATCGGAGGGGTCGGCGGCGATCGCCGCCTCCAGGCCACGCCGCGCATCCTCGACATTGCCGCCGCGCAGCGCGACGCGCGCCGCCATCAGCTCGTGCAGGGCCGCGGCGGAGGGGTTGGCGCGGCGCGCACGCTCTATCGTCTCCAATGCGCGCTCGGGCTGGCCGAGGTCGACCAGCACGCCGACCAGGTCGGACAGGATGCTGCGGCCGCGCGGATCGATGGCGAAGGCGCGCTCGAGGCTCGTGGCCGCGCCCGTGTGGTCGCCGGTCGCGCGCAGGGCGCGGCCATGCAGGCGGAGCAGCTCGGCATCGCGCGGCGCGACGCGCACCCCGCCGGCGAAGGCCGCCGCGGCTTCGGCGTGGCGGCTGAGCAGGTTGAACACATTGCCGAGATTCTGCCAGGGCGAGACGCTGCGCGGTTCGAGCCGCCGTGCCGCCTCCAGCACCGGGATCGCCTCCTGCAGCCGCCCGGCGCGCTTGAGCAGCACGCCGAGCAGGTTGGTCAGCGCGAAATCCTTGGGCCGGCGCTTCTGCGCCTCGGCCGCGACCTGCACCGCGTCCTCCGCACGGCCGGCATCGCTGAGCGCGAGCGCGCGGGGGGTGGCGATCGCGGTGGCCGAGGCCCCCGCGGCGATGGCACGGTCGAAGGCCGTGGCAGCCTCCGCCGGGCGCTGCGTCGCGGCGAGCACCAGGCCGAGCCGCTGCCAGTCGACCGCGCTGTCGGGGCGCGCCTCCAGGCGCTGCCGGAGCGTCGCTTCCTCGGCGGGGGATGGCGCCGGCGCCGCCCCAGCCGGTTGGCGCGGCTTCATGCGGTTCGGGCGTGTCGGCGCGGCGGATGAAGCGCTGTGGTCATGGCGCGCGCAGGCTAGCCAAGCGGCGATGCCGGCTCAAGCACGCGCGTCAATGCGTCCCCGTCATCTCCACCAGTTCGATCAGGATGCCGGCCGTGCTGTCCGGGTCCAGGAAGGCGATCCGGTGGCCGCCATGGCCGATGCGCGGCACCTCGTCGCGCAGCTTCACGCCCTTGGCGCGCATGTCGTCCAGCGCGGCGTCGATGTCGTCGACTTCCAGGCAGATGTGGAACAGGCCCTCGCCGCGGTCGCGGATCCATTCGGCGGTACGGCCGTCCTCGCGCTGCGGCTCGAGCAGTTCCAGCGCGGATTCGCCGATCGGCAGCATGGCGAGCCTGACGCCGGCGGCGGGCAGCGTCTCCTCGTGGTCGCAGGCGATGCCGATGCGCGCGAGCGTGTCGCGCACGGCGTCGAGGTTCCGCACCGCGATCGCCACATGTTCGATGCGCTTGAACTTCATGCTGTCGTCCTCCGGACCTGGCCCGATCCTTCTCCGTCGGCGTCGGCGTGTCCACTGGGGGGCGGCGGAGCGGTCAGGACGGCCGCAGCCCCGCGAGCTCCGCCGCGCGGCGCGCATTGGCCAGCTCGCTCGCCAGGAACGCCGCGAAGCCATCGGGCGAGCGCTGCGCTGCGGCGGCGGGAATCGCGCCGATCTCGGCGATGCGCGCCTGCACGGCGGGTTCGGCCAGCGTCGCGGCCAGGGCGGCATGCAGTGTCGCGACCACGTCGGCGGGCGTCGCGGCGGGTGCCAGCAGCCCGCCATAGGATCCGGCGGTAAAGCCGGGCAGCCCGGCCTCGATGAAGGTCTGCACGTTCGGCAGGACGGGGGATCGCTGCTGCGTCGCGATGGCGATGATCGGCGCCTTGCCATCCAGGTGCAGCTGCAGGGCGGAGGGCAGTTCGACCATCCCGGCATCGACCGTGCCGCTGATAAGGTCCGCGATCATGGCGCTACCGCCGCGATAGGGGACGTGCACCGCGCGCACATTCGCGCCCGCCATGAGCAGTTCCAGGGCAAGATGCGCCGCGCTGCCGGCCCCCGGCGTCGCTATCGTCACCTGATTGGGGCGCTGGCGCAGGATCGTGATGAAGTCGGTCAGCGTGCGCGCCGCGATGCGCGGGCCGACCTGGCAGATCATGGGGAGGATTCCGACCAGGCCGATCGGGCGGAAGTCGCGCGCCACGTCATAGGGCAGGTTGGCCTGGAGCACTGGGTTGGCGGTGAGCGGCCCGCCAGCGCCGAACAGCAGCGTGTAGCCATCCGGTGCCGCCTTCGCGACGGCCTCGGCGCCGACGGAACCGCCGGCGCCGGTACGGTTGTCGATCACCATCGGCCGGCCGAGCCGTTCGGCCATGCGCGCGGCCACGATGCGCGCCAGGATGTCGGTATTGCCACCGGCGGCGAAGGGCACGACCACGCGAATGGACCGGTCCGGATACGCCGCAAAGGCGGGGCGCGCGAAGGGCGCGGATGTGGCGGCGACCAGGATCGCGCGGCGTGTGGTCATGTGGTTTCCTCCCGACAGCCTGTGCGGCCTGGCGGGAAGCGTCGCATCGTGCGGCGCGCAGGGCAAACGCCGCCGCGGGACGCGCGGCCGGGGGGGCGGCTTGCCGCGCCGTGGCACCTGCCCCAGCATCGGCGGCGAAGTCACGGAGGCGGCGCCATGGAACACCGACGGTTGGGCAGGACGGGGATCGCGGTCTCCGTCCTCGGCTATGGGTGCGGCGCCATCGGTGGCCTGATGGTGAAGGGCACGGCGGCCGAGCAGGACCGTGCGATCGGCCGCGCGATCGACCAGGGCATCACCTATTTCGACACCGCCTCCGCCTATGGGGATGGCGTGTCCGAGACCAATCTCGGGCGTGCGTTGAAGGCGCTGCGCGCGACGGTGACGGTCGCGACCAAGGTGCGCATCCGCGGCGCGCAGCGTGCCGACATCGCCGGCACCATCGTGGCGTCCGTCGACGAGAGCCTGAAGCGCCTGCAACGCGACAGCGTCGACATCCTGCACCTGCACGAACCCATCACGCGCGCGGGCGCGGCGCCGGATTACACCGCCGGCGCATTCCTGAACGAAGCGGTGCCCGCTCTGCAAAGGCTGCGCGACCAGGGCCGGTTCCGCTTCTATGGCATCACGGGGTTGGGCGACGCGCCCGAGATCCGCCGCGTGCTCGCGGAGGGTGGATTCTCGACCGCGCAGATGCCCTACAACATCCTGAACCCGAGCGGCGTGGCGCCACTGCCGGCGCGCTCCGCCATGCCCGACCTCGGCGGCGTGATTGCGCACGCGGCGGCGGCGGATGTGGGGGTGATGGCGATCCGGATCCTCGCCGGCGGTGCGCTGAGCGGGACCGAGGCGCGCAGCGCCTATGGCGTGCCGACGGTCGCACCCATCGCCTCGGGTGCCAGCTATGCCGACGACGTGGCGGCGGCGCGGCGCCTGCTGCCGGTGATCGAGGCCGGCCACGCCGCCGACCTGGTGGAGCTCGCGCTGCGCTACGCCGCCATGCCGCCGCAGCTCGCCACCGCCATCGTCGGCACGTCGAGCATCGAGGAACTCGACCACGCGGTCGCCGCGATCAATCGCGGGGCCCTGCCGGCGGAAGCCATGGCGATGATCGCGGCGATCCAGGCGGGCTGACTACCAGCCACACAGCCGCCGCCCCGTGCGGTTGTGCGCGAGGATGGCGCGCGCCGTCTCCGGTGTCAGCGCGTCCGCGTCATGCACCAGGATCGGCCGCCAGGTGGCGCAGTCATTCGCGCCGCCAGTCCCGGCGCAGCTCGCCAGCAGGATCGCCAGCGCGATCCACGTCGCGGTCCACCTCATCGCGAATCTCCCGCGCGCGGGCCGCGCGCCGTTGTGTCCGTGCATCGGCAAGCGCGCGCCCGTCGCGCCGCCCGGCGGCATAAAGCGCCGTCAGCACCGCCAGCGCCGCGCCGATCGCCGTGAGCCACCCCGCCGCGCGCGACCAGGCGGTGCCGAGCAGGCCGAGCAGCGCCGTCATGCCGGCCGCCGCACGCGCTGCCAGATGAACCACCCGGCCACGCCGATGACGATCAGCGCCGCGACCCAGGGTGCGAGGCCCTGCAACGCCGACAACGCCGGAGCGGCCTGCGCGGCGGCCTCGGCCATCGGCTGCACGACAGCGGTCGCGGCGACGCCCGCCGCCGCGGTGCCGGCCGCCGCACGCACCGTGTCGCTGCGCACCACGGCCGCGCGGCCCTGCGGCGTCACGCCCGCCAGGCGCAGCCCGGCGTCGATGGTGGCGCGGTCATAGGGGTTGCCGCCGATCTCGTGGTGGATGATCGCCTCGACCAGCGGGCGCAGGTCGGCATGGGTGTGCAGGTCGAGCACGGCGCGCGGATGGCGGTCCATCCGCCGCGCCACCGCGGCGATGTAGGCCTCGGTGTCGTTCTCGTTGCCAGGCGCCCAGCGCGAGACGATGCCGCGGATGGTGCGCAGCCCGTGGCGGTCCTGGTAGGTTGTCAGCAGCGCGGCCAGCGCGCGGATGCCGAATTCATGGCTGGTGAAGCGCGCGAAGCGCGGGCGCCCGCCGCCGGCCGGCGGTGGTTCGATCGGCGGATCGGCCAAGCCCTGCCAGCGGTTCGATGGCAGGTGGTCGATGTTGCCAGGATTGCGGTTGCGATAGCCGCGGGTCTGGCGCGGGTCCATGGCGGGCTCCTTCGAAGGGGGTGCGGGGCGCGGCGGTTCCGGGCATCCTTCGCGGCGAATGGGCGACAGGAGGCTTCGGTGCGCGCGGCGCTGGCGATGCTGTTGGGAATGGTCTGGGCAGGCGGCGCGGCCGCTTCCTGCGTCCATGTCGTGCGCCACAACGAGGCACGCGACGATGCGCTGGCCTTCACAGCCGGGCTGCAGCGCGAGGTGCGCATGCAGATCGACCGCGGCGGGTCCTGCACGCCCGAGCTGCATGTGAGCTTCATGGTGGTGGAGCTCGCCATCATCGCCGGGCGGGCGGGGCAGGGGTTCCTGGTGACCTACGCCGTGGTCGATGAACGTGACATGGACCTGCGCCCGAACATGGGCGCGACCTGGGCGCGCGACCGCACCCAGGCGCTGCTCGATGCCGGGCGTTCGGCGGGTGCGGGCATTCGCGGCCGCACGCCGCAGGAATGACGCGCGGCGTCAATCCGCCAGGATGGTGAGGCTTTCCGCCGGAATGGTCACGGTGCCCGCGGCATTGAGCGTGGCGGGCGTGCCGAGCGTGCCCCATGCCAGCGCATTGCCCCCCGCCACGGCATCGTACAGCCCGACATGCGTGAGCGTGCCGACGCTGGCGGTGAAGGCGAAGCGCAGCGGCGCGGTGTTGCGCTGCGCGCCGGAGCCGGTGAAGACCACCGGCTGGCGGGCGTAGCCCGAGGCCGCCGCCGGTTCCCCGGCGAGGCCCGCGGCATCCGTGCCGCCGGTGCCCAGCGCCGCCCAGGCGGCGACCGGCAGGGAGGGCTGCCGGCCCACCAGGGCGCGTGCGAGCAGGTTCTTGGCGTAGTCGGTGAGGGAGGCCATGGCTGGTGTCCTTCGCTGTTCTGCGCGCTTCAGCTGACCACCGCGCCGTCCGGCCAGCGCCAGGACGTGCCGTCGCTGATCGCCAGGCGCTTGTTCGCCGTGCCGTCCGAGACGTAGATCATGCAGCGCACGTAGGTCGCCGCCGCGGGCAGGGCCGCGACCGTGAAGCCCGGGAGCTGCAGCGGGTTGGTCGCGCTCACCGCGGCCGCGCCCTTGGCCGAGAGCTGCAGCGCCACATTGGCGTCGGTGCCCTGCGCCAGCAGCTGCGGCGTGCCGCCGGAAGCCGTTGCGTTCACCCGCACGAAGTTCCCGGGCGTGCCGGTGGCATTGACCTCGAGCGCGGTGGCGCCGCGCGTCTGCAGGCGCACCGTGCCGGTGCCCTTGGCGGCCAGGGCCACGCCGATATTCGTGTCGGTGCCAGCAACTGCGAGGCTCGGCGTGCCGGCGGCGGCGGTGCCCGTGGCGATCACGCGGTTGACCGCATTCGCCGGCGTGGTGACGCCGAAGCCATGCGCGCCGGAGGTCCCACCGAGTGTGACGGTGCCCGCGGAGGTCGCGCGGAATACCTCGACCCCAGCGGCCACGGCGGCGATGTCGTTGGCGGAGGGCGCGAAAAGGCCCGTCGTCTCGCCGCCCACCATCACGCCGGGCCGGTCGGCGCGCCCGGTCGGACCGGCCAGCGCGATGAAGGAATTGGTCGCGCCGTTGAGCAGCGGCCCGCCATTGCCGCTGCCCAGCAGGGCCGGGCTGCCGAGGAAGACCGCATTGGGCGCACCGGCCGGCACGTTGGCCAGGTGGATGGAGGCCGAGCCATCGTTCAAACGGTTGTAGAATTCGGCGCGGAACGAGAACAGGTCGATGCGGTTGCCGGTGCCGTTCACGCGGATGGAATTGCTCTCGGCATCGTCGACCCGCAGGTTGCCGATCTGCAGGCGGGTATTGTTGCCGTCGATGCGGATGCCGCTGCCGCCCGCGTACGCGGCGCCGCCGCTGTTGAACAGCTCGGACTGCGTGGTCGCGTTGGCGATCTGGCCAACGACGTTGGTCGCGTCGATCCAGATCCCGTATTGCGTGAAGTCCGAATAATAGCTGCCGATGTAGAATTTGCGGGTGGTTCCCGAGGCCGACGAGGTGAACCGCAGCCCGGATCGCGCGCCGAAGATGAACAGGTCATCCATGAAGATGCCGTCGACCCGGCGCAGCACGATCGCGTCCTGGTTCGCCTGCTGCCAGCGCACCACGTCGTCGGCGGCCGAGGCGAAGGGCCAGAAGTGGACGTGCTGGATGCGCCCGGCGTCGAAGCCACGGTCGATCTCGATTCCCGTGGTGTAGACCTGCCCGCGCAGGCGCTGGATGTTGAAGCGGCCGGAATTGTCGATCCAGATGCCGCGGTTGATGGCGCAGAGGAAGACATTGTCGAAGTCGACAGCGCCCAGGCAGTCCTGCACGCGGAAGACGAAATCGTAGTCCGTCGGCGCCCAGGCCGGGCCGATCGGCGTCGAATGCGTCTGGCGTACCGCGAGGTCGCGCACGACCGAACCGCGCGCGGCGGTGCCGGTGAAGGTGAAGGGCGTGAAGCCGGTCTGGTTGATGGTGAGCCAGGTGCCGCTGGCGACCGACGGGCCCTCGGTGAAGCCGGCGCCCTGGAAGATGATGGCGGCGCTGTTCACCACGATTGGGCTGCCGATGCGGTAGGCGCGCGGGCCGAATTCCAGCACGCCGCCACCATTGGCCGCGAGCGCGTCGATCGCCGCCTGGATGGCCGGCGCATCGTCGGTGGTGCCATCGCCGGCCGCGCCGAAGTCGCGCACATGCACGGGACGGTCGGCGAGCAGGCCGCTGCGCAGCTGCGCCAGGCTCGCGCGCCGCGTCACGGCGCCGCCCCCGCTGCCCTGTACGACCGGCAGCTGGTCGGCATCGGCGGCGGACGCGACGGCGGGGAGGGCGCTGATCTTGGTGTCGGACATGAGGTCTCTCTCTTGCGGGGCGCGAGGTGCGGGGAGGGGCGGGGGCGGGGCGGGGCTAGAGGAGGAGCAGCCCGCCGCTCTCGGTCAGCAGCCGTCCGCCGGCCTCGGCGAGCAGCTTCGGGGGGAAGGTGACCGCGAAGGGCGGGGAGAGGGCGAACAGCGTCGGGTCGGCCGTCTCGACTGCGCGCAGGCGGTAGCCGCCGCCTGGAGGTGGCACGGCGAAGGTGGCACCGGCGCGCCCGGCAGCCACGGCGACGGTCTGCGGCGCGGCGGCATCGGAGCCGGCGCTGGTCAGCAGCGTGAAGGTGACCTGCGCGATGGGGCCGGTGATGGTGGCACCGGCGTCGAGCACCTCGCCCTCGAACAGCAACTCGCCCACGATATCGAGCTCGATCGCGCGCGGCGTGGCGTTCGCGGCGAGGTCGAGGTCGGCGACCAGCGTGGCGGACCGCAGCAGCGTGGGTGCGCCGCCGGACCCGTCCACCGTGACGCCGCCACCCACCAGCGTGCCGCCGCGGATCGGCACCAGCGCGGTGGAGTCGGAAGCCTGGACGATGACGATGTCGCCCGGCAGCAGTTGCGCCGAGGCGGGCGCGAAATACCCCGGCGCCAGGACCGCGGCGCGCAGATCATCCGTGCGGTAGTGCCACAGCGTGAAGCCGTTCGCGGAGGTGAGGGCCGAGAGGCCGAGGGCGGAGAATGGCATGCATGGCTCCTCGTCCCGCCAGGCAGGCGCGCGCGCGGACGCGCCGGCCTGGGCGGGTGTTCTGGTTCGGACTGTCGGGAGAGCGGGAAGCGGCGTGCGACGGACGCAATTCGCCCCTTGGTGGGGATCGACTACAGGAAACTCAGCCCATTAGTCAAGGGAAAAAATCCTAACAATGCGCTGCGTGATGGTCTTGTCGCACCGTCGCCCCGCTGCCCGCTGCTCCGACGCCTGCTGCGCTGCTGGTGCTTCCGTGCGCCGATGTCGCGGGCCAGGTGTTCATGGCGCGCGGTCGGCGATCGACGATCCCACCCGTCGCGCCGGGTCGCCCTGAAGCGTGGCGCATCTGTTCCCAACCGCCGCGGCCATGCCATGCTGGTTCGCATGAGAATCGGATTGCTTGCCCTGCTTCTGATCGCCGGCTGCGCCGAACGCTGGGGCCGCCCCGGCGCCACCGAGGCGGAATCCGACGCCGCCCAGGCGCAATGCGGCGCCATCGCCACCCGGCAGGTGCCGCCGGCGATGGTCTGGACCCAGGTGTCCGCCGGCTATCGCGTGCCGGCCGAACGGCGCTGCCGCAACCGCAGCGACGGCTCGCAGGACTGCACCTATCGCCCTGCGCGCTACGAACCGCCGCGCTTCGACTGGGTTGACGTGAACACCCGGCCGCGGCGCGAAGCCCGCAATGCCTGCCTGGTCGAGAATGGCTGGACCTATGAAGGGATGCGGCCGCTGCGGCTGAATTGACGGGCCGGGTTGATGGCCGGGGGGCGCGGGACTAGGGTCCGCGCCTACCCTGAACCGTACCGGGCCCGCCATGAACCTGATCGCCGACCGCCTGAACCGCATCTCACCGTCGCTCACCATCGCCATGACGGCCAAGGCGCGCGCGCTGAAGGCCGCGGGGAAGGACGTGATCGGCCTGTCCTCCGGGGAGCCCGATTTCGACACCCCGCGCAACGTGAAGGACGCGGCGATCGCGGCGATCGAGCGCGGCGAGACGAAGTACACCGACGTGTCCGGCACGCTCGCGCTGCGCACGGCGATCTGCGAGAAGTTCAAGCGCGACAGTGGGCTCGACTACAAGCCCGAGGAGATCCTGGTCGCGACCGGCGGCAAGCAGGTGATCTTCGATGCGCTGGTCGCCACCATCAACCCGGGCGACGAGGCGATCATCCCTTCCCCCTGCTGGGTGTCCTATCCGGACATCGTGCAGCTGGCCGAGGGCACGCCGGTGATCGTGCAGTGCGGCCAGAATGCGGGCTTCAAGATGACCGGCGAACAGCTGGAAGCCGCCATCACGCCCAAGACCAAGTGGCTGATCCTGAACAACCCCTGCAACCCGACGGGTGCGGCGTACAACGCGGCGGAGATGAAGCAGCTCACCGACGTGCTGATGCGCCACCCCGATGTCTGGGTGTTCACCGACGACATCTACGAGAAGCTGGCCTATGACGGCTTCAAGCCGGCCACGGTGCTCGAGGTCGAACCCCGCCTGCGCGACCGCACCGTCACCATGAATGGGTGCTCGAAGGCGTACGCGATGACCGGCTGGCGCATCGGCTTCGCCGGCGCGCCGGTGCATCTGATCAAGGCGATGGACAAGCTGCAGGGGCAGTCGACCTCGAACACGTCGTCGATCTCCCAGGCCGCGGCCATCGAGGCGCTGACCGGCCCGCAGGAGAGCATCGAGGCGATGCGCGTCGTCTACGAACGCCGCCGCAACCTGGTGGTGGGCATGCTGAACCAGGCCCCCGGCCTGCGCTGCCACAACCCCGAGGGCGCCTTCTACGTGTTCCCCGACATGCGCGGGTGCATCGGCAAGACCACGGCCGGCGGGAAGACGATCAACAGCGACGAGGACTTCACCATCGCGTTGCTGGAAGAAACCGGCGTGGCCACCGTGCACGGCGCCGCCTTCCTGTCGCCGGGCCATTTCCGAATCTCCTACGCCACGTCGGATGAGGCGCTGCGCGAGGCCTGCACGCGCATCCAGAAGTTCTGCGCGTCGATGACGTGACGCTGTCGCTGCGCCCGGCCGAGGAGGCGGATTTCGAGCCGCTGCTCGACCTCTCGGTGCGGGTGCTGCGGGCGGATCTGGAGCGGCTCGATCGCTTCCTGTTGAGCCGACGTCGCGCGCGGATGCGTGCGGTGTTCGATGCGGGCGACCTGCGCGTGATCGATGTGGCAGGCCAGCGCGTGGGTTGCGTCGGCATCACGCCGGCGGTCGATCACGTCGCGCTGCATTCGGTCTATGTCGAACCCGCCTTCCAGGGCCGCGGCCTGGGCGCCGCGGCGGTCGCCAGCGTGCTGACGGACGCGCCGCCGCTGCCCCTGCGCATCGAGGTACTGCGCGACAGCCCCGCCCATCGCTTCTGGGAACGCCTCGGCTTCGTCCGGGTGGGCGAGGACGGGGTGGATTGGCTGTATGAACGCCCGGCCTGGCTTGGCGCGGCCCCACCCGCGGCCTAGTTTCGCGAACGCCATTCTCCCCAAGGGACACGGACAGACAATGCCAGCTCTCGCCGCCCGTATGAACGAAGTTTCCATCTCCGCCTCCGTCGTCATGACGATGAAGGCGCGCGAGCTCGCGGCGCAGGGGATCAAGGTGATCAGCCTGGGCACCGGGGAGCCCGACTTCGACACCCCGCGGCACGCGATCGAGGCGGCGTACAAGGCGGCCCTCGCCGGGGACACCAAGTATCCCCCGCAGGACGGCTCGAAGCAGCTGAAGGAAGCGGTCCAGCGCAAGTTCAAGCGCGACAACAACCTCGACTTCGCGCTCGATGAGATCATGGTCGCCAATGGCGGCAAGCAGTGCATCTACAACGCGCTGATGGCGACGGTGGACCCGGGCGACGAGGTGGTGATCCCCGCCCCCTACTGGATCTCCTATGCCGACATGGCGAAGATCGCCGGCGGCACGCCGGTGCTGGTGTCCTGCCCGCAGAACAACGGCTTCAAGCTGCGCCCCGAGGACCTGGACGCCGCCATCACGCCCAAGACCAAGTGGGTGATGCTGAACTTCCCGAACAACCCGACCGGCGCGGCCTGTTCGCGCGAGGAGATGAAGGCGATCGCCGCGGTGCTGAAGAAGCACCCTCATGTCTGGGTGATGACCGACGACATGTACGAGCACCTTGTCTACGACGGCTTCGAGTTCTGCACGATCGCCGATGTCGAGCCGGCGCTGAAGGACCGCACGCTCACGGTCAACGGCGCGTCCAAGACCTATGCCATGACCGGCTGGCGCATCGGCTTCTGCGGCGGGCCGAAGGCGCTCATCAAGGCGATGATCAACATGCAGGGGCAGGCGACCTCGGGCGTGTCCTCCGTCGGCCAGGCGGCCGCCGCCGCCGCGCTGGATGGCCCGCAGGACATCGTGCGCGAGCGTGCCGAGGAATACCGCAAGCGCCGCGACCTGGTGGTGGAGATGCTGAACGCCGCGCCGGGCATTGCCTGCCACAAGCCCGAGGGCGCCTTCTACGTCTTCCCCAACATTGCCGGCTGCCTCGGCAAGACCACCAAGGGCGGGCGAAAGATCGACACCGACACCGACTTCGCCCTGGCGCTGCTCGAGGAGAAATACGTCGCCGCCGTGCAGGGCGCGGCCTATGGCATGTCGCCCTACCTGCGCATCTCCTATGCGACCGACACCGAAAGCCTGCGCGAGGCCTGCGGTCGCATCCAGGAGTTCTGCAGGGAACTCGCCTGATCGCATGCGGTGGTCGCAGGCGCCGCACCGAGCACCGGAGGTCTGAATCGGGTGAGTGTGCATGACCTGCGCCCGGGGCGCGACACGGACGCCGAGGGCTTCATCGCCCTGATCGGCGCCTGCTGGGCGGAATACCCCGGCTGCGTCCTGGACATCGATGGCGAGGTGCCTGAACTGCGCGCGCTGGCCACGTATTTCCGCGACCAGGGCGGCATGCTCTGGGCCGCGGAGCGCGACGGGCGCGTGATCGGCATGGTCGGCACGCGCCCGCTGAAGGACGACGCCGCCTGGGAAATCTGCCGTATGTACGTGGATGGTGCGGCGCGCGGCATCGGCCTGGCGGCCGATCTGCTGCGCACCGCCGAAGACCACGCCTGCGCCGCCGGCGCCGAGCGCCTGGTGCTGTGGACGGACACGCGATTCACCCGTGCGCACGGCTTCTACGAAAAGCAGGGCTATGTCCGCCAGGGCTCGATCCGCATCCTCGACGACATCTCGAACTCCCTTGAATTCCGCTATGCCAAGCCGGCGCGCGGCCTGGTAGTCGAGGCGCTGGACGCCGCCGCGGCCGCCAGCGCGGAACGCCGCCTGGCGGACCTGCTGGTCGCCTGCGTCGCCGAGGGCGCCTCGCTGGAATTCCTCCCGCCGCTGTCGCGGGACCGCGCCATCGCCTTCTGGAAGCAGACCTCGGCGGCGGTGGCGGCCGGCTCGCGCGTGTTGCTGGTGGCCTGGCGCGACGGGGTGATGGCGGGCAGCGTGACGCTCGACCTCGCCACCGCGCAGAACCAGCCGCATGTCGCCGCCATCCAGAAACTGCTGGTCGATCCCGGCGCACGCCGCGCGGGGCTCGGGCGTGCGCTGATGCGCCGGGCCGAACAGGCGGCGCGCGGGCATGCGCGCCGTCTGCTCAGCCTCGACACCCGCGCCGGCAGCGCGGCGGGGGCGTTGTATCGCGCCGAGGGTTGGCACGAACTCGGCCGCATCCCGGGGTTCGAAGTGGACGCGGCGCGGGAGCCCTGCGACACCGTATTCTTCTGGAAGTCGCTCTGACGACGGAGGCCCCGGCATGATCAGCCCCGCCTGGTGCCGCATGATGGCGGCCTACAATGCCGAGATGAACCGCCGGCTCCATGCCGCCGCCGACACGCTGGACGATGCCGTGCGCCGGGCCGATGGCGGCGCCTTCTGGGGGTCGATCCACGGCACGCTGTCGCATCTGCTGTGGGGCGATACCACCTGGATGGGCCGCTTTGACGGCTGGGACCCGGCGCCGGTCGGCATGAGGGACAGCCCGCGCATGGTGCAGGACTGGGCGGCGCTGCGCGCGGCGCGCGTGGCGGCGGATGCACGCATCATCGACTGGGCTGCAGGGCTGACCGACCAGCGCCTCGCGGCGCCGCTGACCTGGTACTCCGGCGCGTCGGGGCGCGAGGCGACGATGCCGCTCTGGGTCACGGTCGGGCATATGTTCAACCACCAGACACATCACCGCGGCCAGGCCCATGCGCTGGTTACCCGCGCCGGTGCTGCCGCCGGGGACACCGACCTGCCGTGGGTGGTGGACCTCGCCGACCTCAGCATCCTCCCGTGACGCAGGACGCGACGCAGCGCCACGATGCGGATTCCGCGCGGACCATGCTGCGCCGCGCCGCGCCGCGCCGGCGGAACCGGTGGTGCACCTGCTCGACCTCGAGCCCGCGGAGGGCGTGGCCGGTCGGCGCATCACGATCGGACCGGCGCCGCTGACCACCGGGCGTGCGCCGCAGAACGGGCTGTCGCTGCCCACTTCGTGCCTTCGGCGATGCGTGGCTGGACCGGCGCCGCTTCGCCATGTGGCTGCTGGATGTGTCCGGGCACGGCGCGGGCTCGGCGCTGCTGGCGGCCTCGGCGATGAACGTGCTGCGCGCGCAAAGCCTGCCGGGCGTAGAGTTCGGCGACCCCGCGGCGGTGCTCGCGGCCGCCATGCGCGCTTCCAGATGGACAGCCATGGCGGGCTGTATTTCTCGAACTTTCGCGCAAGGGGCGGTCGTCACGCCCTGAGGAAGTGCTCCAGCCGGTCCAGCACCTCCTGCGGCGCCTCCTCGGCCAGGTAGTGGCCGGAGGCGACGGCGCCGGTCTCGAGCAGGCCCGCGGCATAGCCCCGCCAGATCGCCGCGGGGTCGTACCACCGCGGCAGGCTGCCCTTCGCGCCCCACAGCGCCAGCAGCGGGCAGTCGACCCTGCGCCCGGCTCCGCGCGAGTCGCGGTCGTGATCGAGATCGATGGTCGTGGCGGCGCGGTAGTCCTCGCAGATAGCCTCGATGGTGCCTGGCGCGTGCAGCGCCGCCAGGTAGTCGGCGCGGGCTTCGGCGTGGAAGAAGTCGCGCGGCTTCGGCTCGCGCGACGTGTGGAAGTCGAACCAGGTCTCGATGTCGCAGCGGATCATCGCCTCCGGCCCGGGATGACGCTGTGCGAGGAAGAACCAGTGCCAGTACCCCATGCCGAATTCCATGTCGGCGCGTTCGAAATGTTCGAGCGTGGGGATGATGTCCATGGTGCACAGGCGCTCGACGGCACCCGGATGATCCAGCGCCATGCGATGCGCCACGCGCGCGCCGCGGTCATGCGCCACCACCTGGAAGCGGTCATGCCCGAGCGTCGCCATCAGCGCGACCATGTCCGCTGCCATGGCACGCTTGGCATAGGGCGCGTGGTCGGCGCTGACCGGCGGCTTGTCCGACAGGCCGTAGCCCGTCAGGTCGGGGCATACCACGCTGAAGCGTCGTGCCAGGGCGGGCGCGACCTTGTGCCACATGGCGTGCGTCTGCGGGTTGCCGTGCAGCAGCAGCAGCGGTGGACCTTCGCCGCCGTGGCGCAGGCGGAAGCGCCGGCCGTTCGCGGTGCGGTATCCCGGCGTGAAGCCTTCGAAGAACATGGACGCCTCCGGTTGACCGCCCCGCGGGTCCGCGCAAGCCTGCGCGGCATATCCATTCCCAAGGGAGCGAAACATGTCCGACGATCAGGCGCTGTTCGACAAGGGCCTTCCGATCCGCCGCGCGGTGCTGGGCGCCGAATACGTGGATTCGTCCATGGCGAAGGCCGACGAATTCATGATGTCGTTCCAGCGCGCCACCACCGCCTGGGCCTGGGGCTGGGCCTGGGGCGACCCGACGCTGGACCGCAAGACGCGCTCGCTGCTGAACCTCGCGATGCTGACCGCGCTGGGCAAGATCCCGGAGGTGAAGCTGCATGTGAAGGGCGCGCTCAACAACGGCATCACGGTCGACGAGATCAAGGCGACGCTGCTGCATGCCACCGCCTATTGCGGCATCCCGGCCGGGCTCGATGCCTTCAAGGCGGCGCATGAGGTTCTGCTCGCCGAAGGCGCGCTGCCGGGGAAGAAGTGATGGCCGCGCCCATCAAGCGCGTTGCCTTCGCCGGCATCGGCAACATGGGCTGGCCGATGGCGGCCAACCTGGTGAAGGCGGGCTTCGAGGTCACGGTCTGCGACGCGGTCCCCGGCCGCGCGGCCGCCTTCGCGACCGAGACCGGTGCGAAGGCCGCGGCGAGCCCCGCGGAAGCCGCCGCCGGTGCCGACTGCGTCGTCATCATCGTCCCCACCAGCAAGCAGGTGGGCGAGGCGGTGGAGGCGATGCTGCCGTCGCTGAGCAAGGGCATGCTGGTCATCGACATGACCTCCGGCCAGCCGGGCCGCACGCGCGAGATCGCGGCGATGCTGGCGGGCCAGGGTGTCGCGATGATCGACTGCCCGGTCTCGGGCGGCGTGCCGCGCGCCAAGACCGGCCAGCTCGCGATCATGACAGGCGGCGAGGAAGCGGAGATCGACCGCGCCGAGCCCGTGCTGAAGGCGATGGGCACCTCCATCCACCGCTGCGGGCCGATCGGCGCAGGGCAGGCGATGAAGGCGCTGAACAACCTGGTCAGCGCCGGCGGCTTCCTGATGGGCATCGAGGCGCTGCTGATCGGCCAGCGCTTCGGCCTGGATCCGGTGAAGATGGTCGATGTACTGAACGCCAGTTCGGGCATGACCAATTCGAGCCAGAAGAAGTTCAAGGAATACGTGCTGTCGCGACGCTTCGATGCCGGTTTCGGCCTCGACCTGATGGTGAAGGACCTGTCGATCGCGCTGGAAGTCGGGCGCGAGACCGCCACACCCGCACCCTTCTCGGCCCTGTGCCGGGAGATGTGGGCGGCGGCGGCGGCGATGCTCGGGCCGGGTGCCGACCATACGGCCATGGCGAAGCTGTCGGAGCAGATGACCGGCACCGAGCTCGGCGGGAACAAGGCGCCATGACCTGGGAAGCCTACGCCATCCGCTACGGGCGGCACGAGCGCACGGCGCAGACCAACCACCTGCTGCCGTTGCCCGACCCGCACGAGGCGATGCCGCTCGACTACTACGTGTGGCTGCTGCGCGGACCCGGTGGGCGGGAGATCGTGGTCGATACGGGCTTCGACGCCGAACTCGCGACGAAGCGGGGTCGCAGCTTGTCGCGGTCGGTCGGCGACTGCCTGATCTCCATGGGCACGGACCCCGCGACGGTGCAGGACGTCATCATCACGCACCTGCACTATGACCACGCCGGCAGCCTCGGCATCTTCCCCGCCGCGCGCTTCCACCTCCAGGAACGCGAGATGCACTTCGCGGTGGGGCGCCACATGTGCGTGCACGCCATCCGCATGCCCTTCGAAGCCGAGCACGTGGTCGCCATGGTGCGCGCGCTCTATGCCGACCGGGTGGAGTTCCACGAGGGCGACAGCGAGATTGCGCCTGGTGTGAGCGTGCACCGCGTCGGCGGCCACTCCGACGGGCTGCAGGTGGTGCGCGTGGAGACCGCGCGCGGGCCGGTGGTGATCGCCTCCGACGCCATGCACTTCTATGCCAATGCGCTGTCGGGCAATCCCTTCCCGATCATCTTCGACCTCGGCGCCATGGCGGCGGGCTGGCGTGCGGCGAAGAAACTGGCGGGTGGCGACGACAGCCGCGTGATCCCGGGGCACGACCCGGCGGTACGCGACCGCTTTCCCGCCGTGCCGGGCCAGGATGGCGAGGTGGTGGCGCTGCACCTGGCGCCACGGGTGCCACGGGCCTGAGCCGCCCTCAGCCCAGGACGACGACCGTCGCGGCGGCCAGGCCGACCGCGCAGAACAGGATGGACAGGCCGGGCCAGGTGCGCTGCGGCCCGCGCATGGCGATCAGCACGTTGACCGCCAGCGAGGCCAGCACGGCCGCCACAGGCTGCGACCAGTGGAAGTACAGGAAGCCATAGACGATCAGGCCGAGCCACATCCAGAAGGCGGCCTTCGCGAGCAACCCCCAGACCATGTCGGAGGCGGCCGAGGCCGGGCGCATTTCGTGCGAATGAAGCTGCCGCCCGAGAGCAGCATCATGGCCATGAAATAGGTCGACATCGGGCGCACACTTGCGTCGGTCCTTCCTTCGGCGCAAGACCGCATCCTCGGCCGATCCGCAGTCAATCATTCGCGATGTGAAGTGTGCAGACCCCCCCAGCCCCCGCCGTGCTGCAGGTATTGCCGGCGCTTGGCGCCGGCGGCGTGGAGCGCGGTACGCTCGAGATCGCGGACGCGGTCGTGCGGGCCGGGTGGCGCGCCTTCGTGGCCTCGGCCGGGGGCCCGCTGGTCGCCCGCCTCGAGGCGTTGGGCGCGCGGCACGTGACCCTGCCGCTCGCCACCAAGTCGCCGGCCGGGATCTGGCGCAATGCCGCGGCGCTGGAGGCGCTGGTGCGGCGCGAGCACATCGGCATCCTGCATGCCCGGTCCCGCGCCCCGGCCTGGTCGGGCTGGCTCGCGGCCCGGCGCAGCGGGGCGCATTTCGTCACCACCTATCACGGCACCTACAATGAAGGGCTGCCGGGCAAGCGCTTCTACAATTCGGTGATGGCGCGGGGCGAACGGGTCATCGCCATCAGCAGCTTCATCGCCGAGCACCTGCGCGCCCGCCACGGCACCGACCCGGGCCGCATCCGCACCATTGCGCGCGGCGTGGACGAGGCGCTGTTCGACCCCGCCCGCGTGGCGCCCGAACGGGTCGCCGCGCTGCGCGCCGCCTGGGGCGTGCCGCAGGGCCGCCCGGTGGTGATGCTGCCGGCCCGCGTCACGCGCTGGAAAGGCCAGGGCGTGCTGGTCGAGGCGATGGCCCGCGGGCCGGGCGATGCGCTGGCGCTGCTGGTCGGCGATGCGCAGGGCCGTACCGGATTCGTTGATGAATTGCGCGCACGCATCGCGGCGCTGGGGCTGGCGGACCGTGTGCGCCTGGTCGGTCATGCCGACGACATGCCTGCCGCGCTGCTGCTCGCGGATGTGGTGGTGCATGCCTCGACCGATGCCGAGGCCTTCGGCCGCACGGTGATCGAGGCGCAGGCCATGGAGCGCTGCGTGATCGCCAGCGACCTCGGCGGCCCGCGGGAGACGGTGGAGGAGGGCGTGACCGGCTGGCGCGTGCCGCCGGGCGACGCCGCGGCGCTCGCGGCGGCGATCGACCGCATATTGGCGCTGCCCGTCGCCGATCGCGTCGCAATGGGCGCTCGGGCGCGGGCCGCGGTCCTGGCGGGCTTCACCACGGCGCGCATGCAGGCGGCAACCCTTGCCGTGTATCGCGAGCTGCTGTGATGCGCGTGCTGGTCATCAAGTTGGCGGCGCTCGGCGATTTCGCGCAGGCCTTCGGACCCTTCGCGGCCATCCGGGCGCATCATCCGGATGCGCGGATCATCCTGCTGACGACCAAGCCCTATGCGCCGCTCGCGCGGATGTCGCCCTGGTTCGACGAGGTCTGGGAGGATGGCCGGCCGGACTGGACCGACATCCCAGCCGTGCTGCGCCTGGCGCGCCGGGTGAACGGCGCGCGCTTCGACCGGGTGTATGACCTGCAGACCTCGGCGCGGTCGTCGCGCTACCGCTGGTTCGTCGGGCGGCGGGCGGAATGGTCGGGGATCGCGCCTGGCGCCTCCCACCCGCACGCCAACCCGGCGCGCGACGCCATGCATACGGTCGAGCGCCAGCGCGAGCAGCTGGAGATGGCCGGCATCCGCGAATTCCCGATCCCCGACCTGACCTGGCTCGCGGCGGATCTTGCGCGGTTCGGGCTGCCGGCGCGATTCTGCCTCGTGGTGCCGGGCGCGTCGCCCGGACGGCCGGCCAAGCGCTGGCCGGTGGAACGATTCGGCGCGCTGGCGGCGGGCTTCGACCTGCCGGCCGTGATCCTGGGCGGGGCGGCGGAGGCGCCGATGGCTGCCACGATCCGCGCCGCGGCGCCCTCCGCGATCGACCTCACCGGCCGTACATCCTTCGCCGAGATCGGTGCGCTGGCGCGCCGCGCGGCCTTCGCCGTGGGCAACGACACGGGGCCGACGCACCTGCTGGCCGCCTGCGGCTGCCCGACGCTCGCGTTGTTCGGCGCCGACAGCGACCCGGCGCTGTGTGCGCCGCGCGGGCCCCGCGTGGACTGGCTGCGCCATGTGCCGCTGGCGGGTCTGGAACCCGACGTCGTCAGGGCCGCGCTCGCCCGCCTGACTTGACCCCGCGCGGCGCGCTGCCCATGGTCCGCGCCCCTTTCCAGCCCCCGGAGACGCTGTCCCGATGCCCGCGATTACCCTGCCCGATGGTTCCGTCCGGTCCTTCGATGGGCCGGTCACGGGCACCACCATCGCCGCGGCGATCGGGCCTGGCCTGGCCAAGGCGGCGCTGGCCATGCAGGTGGATGGCGCTTTGCAGGACCTGTCGCGCCCAATCGAGCACGACGCGGCCATCCGCTTCATCACGCGGCGCGACCCCGAGGCGCTGGAACTGATCCGCCACGACACCGCGCATGTGCTGGCCGAGGCCGTGCAGGCGCTGTTTCCCGGCACGCAGGTGACGATCGGCCCGTCGATCGAGAACGGCTTCTACTACGACTTCGCCCGAAACGAGCCCTTCACGCCGGAAGACTTCGGCGCCATCGAGGCGAAGATGCGCGAGATCGTCGCGCGCAACGCGGCGTTCGAACGCATCGTGACCACGCGCCACGAGGCGATCGCGCTGTTCGCGGAGAAGGGTGAGAAGTACAAGGTCGAGCTGATCCAGGACCTGCCCGCCGGCGAGACCATCACGCTGTACAAGCAGGGCGACTGGATCGACCTGTGCCGCGGCCCGCACATGCGCGGCACCGGCGATGTCGGCACCGCCTTCAAGCTGATGAAGGCTGCGGGTGCGTATTGGCGCGGTGACCACCGCAACGCGATGCTGTCGCGCATCTACGGCACCGCCTGGCGCGACCAGAAGGAACTCGACGCGCACCTGCTGCAGATCGAGGAAGCGGAGAAGCGCGACCACCGCAAGATCGGCAAGGAGATGGGGCTGTTCCATCTCGAGGAGGCCGCGGTCGGCTCCGTCTTCTGGCACCCCAAGGGCTGGAAACTGTACCGCACGGTCGAGGACTACATGCGCCGCCGCCTCGACGCCGGGGCGTATCAGGAAGTGAAGACGCCGCAGGTTCTGGACCGGCGTCTGTGGGAGGCCTCCGGCCACTGGGAGAACTACCGCAAGAACATGTTCATGGCGACGGTGGAGGACCAGGACGAGGCGCATCGCGTCCTCGCGCTCAAGCCGATGAACTGCCCCTGCCATGTGCTGATCTTCAACCAGGGCCTGCGCAGCTACCGCGAATTGCCGCTGCGCATGGCGGAGTTCGGCGCCTGCCACCGCTACGAACCCTCGGGCGCGCTGCACGGCATCATGCGCGTGCGCGCCTTCACGCAGGACGACGCGCACATTTTCTGCGAGGAACACCAGATCGCCGCCGAGGCGGTGCGCTTCACGGAATTGCTGTCCTCGGTCTATCGCGACCTGGGCTTCGAGCATTTCCGCGTGAAGTTCTCCGACCGCCCGGAACAGCGCGCCGGCGATGACGGCATCTGGGACCGCGCCGAGGGCGCGCTGCACGAGGCCTGCAAGATCGCCGGCGTCGACTACGAGATGAACCCGGGGGAGGGCGCCTTCTACGGCCCGAAGCTGGAATTCGTGCTGCGCGACGCGATCGGCCGCGACTGGCAATGCGGCACGTTCCAGGTGGATTTCGTGCTGCCCGAGCGGCTCGACGCGCAATACGTGGCCGAGGATGGCGGTCGGAAACGCCCGGTCATGCTGCACCGCGCGATCCTGGGGAGTTTCGAGCGCTTCCTCGGCATCCTGATCGAGCAATATGCCGGGCGCTTCCCGCTGTGGCTGGCGCCGGTGCAGGTGGTGGTCGCGACCATCGTCGATGAGGCCGCGCCCTTCGCCGAGGAAGCCGCGGCCGCCCTGCGCGCGGCGGGGCTGCGGGTCGACACCGACCTGCGGAACGAGAAGATCAACCGCAAGGTGGTCGACCATATCGAGCAGCGCGTGCCCGTCCTGGTGGTGATCGGGCGGCGGGAGGCGGAGGAGCGGTCCCTGGTGCTGCGCCGCCTGCCCGGGCGCGAGCAGGTCACGCTACCGCTGGCCGAGGCTGTCGCCGGCCTGGCGGCGGAGGCCACGGCCCCCGACCTGGCGCGCTGACCCTGCTTGTAATCAGGGCACGCGGAGGACAAATGCGGCATGCGGATGGCGATGCCGGTTGCGGCGGCGTGATCGCCGCTCCATAAAGCCCGCTTCTACCGGTTCCACTACGACAGGAGACGACCATAGCTCGTGGCCCAATGCCCGCGACGCCGCCTTCCAAGGACGGCCCGCGCATCAACGACGACATCCGCGTGCCGCAGGTGCGCCTGATCGACCAGGACGGCGA
>LNEW01000079.1 GCA_001464375.1 Rhodospirillales bacterium Ga0074136
GTCTTCGCCGCCTGCATGGTCGCGACGGGCGATGCCGATGCCGTCGTCACCGGCTCCACCCGGTCCTATGCGGTGGCGCTGGAGGGCATCTCCATGGCGATCGACCCGGTGCCCGGGCGCGTGGTGTTCGGCGTGTCGATCGTGGTGTCGCGCCGCGCCGGCACGGTGCTGGTGGCCGATACCGCCATCCATGAACGCCCGGATGCCGAGACGCTGGCCGGCATTGCGCGCGGGTCGGCGGCGGCGGCGCGCCGGCTCGGGCTGGAACCGCGCGTGGCGTTCCTGTCCTTCTCGACCTTCGGCGATCCGCGCGGCACCATCCCGGGCAGCATCCGCGATGCGGTGAAGCTGCTGTCCGAGAAGGGCGCGGATTTCGAGTTCGATGGGGAGATGTCGGCGGATGTCGCGCTCGACCCCGGGCTGCGCGCCTCGCTGTATCCGTTCTGCCGGCTGACCGGCCCGGCGAATGTGCTGGTCATGCCGGGTATGCATGCGGCGCACATCCTGACCAAGTCGGTGCCCAAGCTGACCAGTGCCACGGTGATCGGGCCGCTGCTGACGGGCCTCATGCATTCGGCGCAGATCGTGCCGATGCAGGCGGGGGTGAACCAGATGCTGGATGTCGCGTGCCTGGCCGCGCATGGGGCGGTGACGCGGTAGCATGGCCGGGCCGGTCTGCACGATCGGCTATGAGGGCGCGACGCCCGATGCCCTGATCGCGACGCTGCGTGCAGCGCAGGTCGAGACGCTGGTGGATGTGCGCGCCCTGGCCAACAGCCGGCGGCCGGGCTTCGCGAAGGGTGCGCTGTCCGCGGCGCTGGAAGGCGCGGGGATCGGCTACCTGCATCTGCGCGCATTGGGCACGCCGGCCGAGGGCCGCGCTGCCGTGCGCGCGGGCAGGCCGGCGGTGATGCGGCGCATCTTCGCCGCGCACATGGCGGGGGCGGAGCCGCAGGCGGCGCTGGCCAACCTGGCGGACCTCGCGCGGCGGCAGCGCGTGTGCCTGTTGTGCCTGGAGGCCGATCCGGCCCAGTGCCACCGCACGCTGGTGGCCGAGGCGGTGGGGCTTCCGGTGCGCCACCTCCACCCGGCGGAGCTCAGCCGAGCCTGATCGCCGTGAGCGCAGCCTCCATGCGGTGTGTGAACGCCGCGGGGTTCGCGCCGCTGCGCAGCCAGGCGCCATCGGCCAGTGGGGCACGCGCGGCGGCCAGCGCGGCCGGGTCGCGCCCGTAGCGCAGCGCGGCCGCCACGTAGTCGTCGATGCTGGTCGCGATGCCCTCGGTCAGGCCCGCCGTGGTCAGCAGGCTGGCGGCCATGCGCGACGCGAAGGACCGCCCGGCGAGCGTGACGATCGGCAGCCCCATGCGCAGCGCATCCGACGCCACGGTGCCGGCATTGTAGGGAAAGGTGTCGAGGAACACATCCGCCAGGCCAAGCCGCGCCAGGTAGCGCGTGGGGTCGCAGCGCGACGCGAAGATGATCCGCCGCGGCGCGATGCCGGCGGCCTCCGCTGCCCGCCGCAGGTTGGCGATGCCGGTGGCGTTGTCTTCGGTCAGCCACAGCAGCGCGTCCGGTAGGCCATGCAGGATGCGCATCCAGGCGGCGAAGACCTCCGGCGTGATCTTGTAGAAGTTGTTGAAGCAGGCGAGCACGAAGGCGTCGTGCGGCAGGCCCTCCTCGGCGCGCGTGGCGGGGGCGGGGGCGGGGGCGTTGTCGTCGTTGGCCTGGTAGAGGCCTGCGAGAGGCAGCGGTCGCGGGGCGTAGTGGCCGGCCTGGTCGGGCGGGACGACGACGGAATCGCAGATCATCCAGTCGAGTTCCGGCAGCGGCACCGGCCCGACATAGCCGAGGTAGGTCGCCTGCACGGGCGCCGGCTTCCAGCGCAGCGCGCCCAGGCGCGCGCCGCGCGTCAGGCCATTGAGGTCCACCAGGATGTCGATCTCGTCGGCGCGGATGCGGCGCGCCGCGGCTTCCTCGGACAGGTGGCCGATCGGGACGTGGTGGTCCAGCGCGGCGACGATGCGCCGGCGCAGGTCGCTGTCGTCCTCGTCGGTCGAGCAGTAGCCGAAGACCTCGAAGCGCGACCGGTCGTGGCGTTCGAGCAGGCCGGCGATCAGGAAACCCATCGCGTGCCGGCAGAAATCCGACGACAGGTAGCCGACGCGGATGCGGTCGTGGCGGTAGCCCTGCACGGGGGCCAGGCGTTCGGGCGCGGCGGGCACCTTGCGGGCGATCCAGGCCTCGGCGATGCGGCGTTGCAGCGCGGGGTCGTCGGTCAGCGCGAGCGCCCCGAGCGGGCCGCCCGACAGCGCCAGCGCATCGGGCGTGAGGCCCGGGATGCCGCCGCCATCCAGCGGCCACATGCAGCCCTTCTGGCGCAAATGCGACCAGTGCTGCACCACGTCGGGCTGCTGCGGGTCGATCAGCAGGCTGCGGTGCAGCGCGGCTTCGGCGCCGGCGTAGTCCTTGCGCGATTCCAGCAGACGGCCCTGGTGGTTGAGCAGCGGCAGCCGCGCATCATCGGGCTGCAGCGCGCCGGCCCAGAGCGCCAGCGCCTCGTCGGCGCGGCCTTCCGCCTCGAGCGCCAGGCCCAGGTTCACCTGCGCCTGGTGCAGGTCGGGCTTGAGCGACAATGCCTGGCGATAGGCGATCATTGCCGCGGCGCGGTCGCCGGATTGCGCCAGCACGACGCCCAGGTTGAACCAGGCCGCGAAGCGCTGCGGCGAGGCCGGATTGGCGGCGAGCCAAGCCTTGTACGCGGCGGTGGCGGCGGCAGGGCCGGCGCCTTCGATCCGCGGCAACAGGGCTTCCAGCGGCAGCCCGGCAGGCGCGACGGCGTCGAGCGGGGCCATGGCGTCAGCCGGCCGCCGGGTGGTAGCGCGGATCCGGCGGCAGCGCGGCATAGGCGTGGCGCCGCGCGACCGCGGCGCGCCAGCGGGCGTCGAGCGTCGGGTCGAAACTGGCTTCGGCGGCACCGTGGTCCATGGTCGCGCCCAGATCGAGATAGGTGTCGAGGTTGGTCAGGTCCGGCTGTCGCAGGCGGCCCTGCGCGAAGTCGTCCCAAATGCCGTGGAACAGCGCCTCCAGGTCGCGCACCAGGCGCGGCGTGTCGAACAGCAGGGCGGTGTCGCGGGTTTCGATGAGCCGCGCGCGGAACGGCGCCAGCGATGCGCGGTCGCGCCCGAAGGCAATGGCGCGCGCGACGTAGTCCTCGGCGCCGGCGCACACGAAGTCCGGCAGCCCGGCCGCCTGCACGAGCGACGCGCAGACCCGCGCGGCGAAGGACCGGCCCGGCACGGTCAGCACGGGAACGCCCATCCAGAGCGCATCCGACGCCGTGGTGTGCGCGCCGTAGGGCAGCGTATCCAGGAACAGGTCGGCCAGGGCGTAGCGCGCGAGATGCGCACGGTTCGGCGCGATCGGCGCGAAAACGATGCGTTCGGGCGCAATGCCCGCTGCGACCGCCTGCGCGCGCAGACGCGCCTCGACCTCGTCGCAGGATTTGAGCAGCCACAGCACGCTGCCGGGCACGCCATGCAGGATGGCCATCCAGCGGGCGAAGACGAAGGGCGTGATCTTCTGCGTGCCGTTGAAGGAGCAGAAGACCATCGCGTCCTCCGGCAGGCCCTGTTCGGCGCGGGTCGGGGCGCGGTCATCGCCGGTCGGGCGCTGGCGGTCATTGGGCTGGTAGCAGGCCAGGCGCAGGACGCGCTCGGAATAGAAGTGCTCGTGGTCCGGCGGGATGATGGTGGGGTCGGCGATGATGTAGTGGTGGAACGGGCTGCCCATGCTGCCCGGATAGCCGAGCCAGTTGACGATGACCGGTGCCGGGCGGCGCGCCAGCAGCCGCGTGCGCGCGCAGCGGGTGTGGCCGTTCACGTCGACCAGGATGTCGATGCCGTCGGCCAGCATCAGCGCCTCGGCCGCATCGTCGTCCAGGGCGCCGATGTCGCGCCAGTGTTCGACCGAATCGCGGATGCGCGCCTTGGTCGCATCCTCCTGCGGGACGCCGCAGTAATAGGCGAAGACCTCGACAGCCCCGCGGTCGTGATGGGCGAACATCCCGGCCATCAACGACCCGATCGCGTGTTCACGCAGGTCCGACGACAGGTAGCCCACGCGCAGGCGCCGCGCCGGGACCTGCCCGATGCGGCCGGCGAAGTCCGCGGTGGTGCGGAAGCGGTCCGGCGCGCCGTGATCCTTCGCAACATGCGCGTGCGCGACCGCCAGTTGCATCATCGGGTCGTCGGCATGGCAGGCCATGGACAGCGGCGCGATGCGGCGCAGCAGCGCGGCGCGGTCATGCCCGGCCAGGGGCTGCAGCAGCGGCCATTGGCATTGGCGCTGGCGCAGGCTGATCCAGTGCTGCACCACGTCGCGCTGCGCGGGCGTGAGCTCCGCCACCTGGCGCAGCGTGTCCTCGGCTTCCGACAGGCGGCGCGCACCCTCCAGCATCTGCGCCATCTGCTTCAGCGCCGTCGCCTTCCAGGCCACGCTGTCGCCGGTCAGCGCCGACAGGCTGGCCGAGACATGCGACCAATGCCCGAAGGCCTGCGCCCCGGCGCCAAGCCGTTCATAGGCCGCACCCAGGTTGATGTAGGGCGGCAGGAAGTCCGGCCGGCGCCGGATCGCGGCCGAGAAGGCCTCGACCGCGCCATGCGTATCCCCGAGCGCGGCCAGCAGCACGCCGCGGTTGAACTCCGCCGCATGCAGCAGCGGGTCGTCGGGATTCAGCGCGACCCAGTCGCGGTACAACTCCGCGGCCAGGGCCGCCTGGCCCGCGGCGGCCAGCGCCTGTGCGCTGCCCACCAGTTCGGCGATGCCCATTCTGGCCATGCCTGAGTCTCCATCGGTGGCGTCAGGCGAACAGGGCGTTCACCTGCGACGTGGTCATCACGTCGATCTGCGTGGTGGTGAAGCCGGCCACCTGCACATCGGTCAGCGCGGCGATGTCGCTGGTTTCCAGCGCACCGACCTGTGTCGTGCTGAACGCGGCGATCTGCGTCGTGGTCAGGCCCGCCACCTGCGTCGTGGTCAGCGCCACCACGCCGGTGGTGCTGAGCGCGGCCACCTGCGTGGTGGTCAGCGCACCGAGCTGGCTGGAGGTCAGCCCGACCTGCTGCGTCGTGGTCAGCACGGCGATGCCGGTGGAACTCAGCGCCGCCACCTGCGGTCCGGTCAGCGCGTTGATCTGGGTCGAGCTCAGCGCGCCGACCTGCGTGGTGTTGAGCACCGCGACATCGGTCGTCTCGATGCCGCGCACCTGCGTGACGCCGAGCGCGCCGATCTGCGTCGTGGTCAGCGCGCCCACCTGCGTCGTGGTCAAGGCGGCCAGCTGCGCCGAGGACAGCCAGCGAACCTGCGTGGTGCCCAGCGCGCCCACCTGCGTCGTGGTCAGCACGCCGACCTGCGTGGTGGTCAGCGCGCCGACCTGCGTGGTGGTCAGCGCAGCCAGCTGCGTGGTGGTCAGCGCACCGACCTGCGTCGTGGTCAGCGCCCCCACCTGCGACGCCACCAGCCCGCCGACCTGCGTGGTGGTCAGCACCGCGAGGTCGGTGGTCTCCAGTGCCCGCACCTGCGCCGTGGCCAGCGCACCCAGCTGCGTGCGGCTGAGCGCGCCGATCTGCGTGGTGCTGAAGGCCGCGAGGTCGGTGGTCTCGATCCCCGGCAACTGCGCCACCGACACCGCGCCGATCTGCGTGGTCGTCAATGCGCCAATCTGCGTGGTGCTGAGGGCGGCCAGCTGCGTGGTGGTGAGGCCGCGCACCTGCGTGGTGCCCAGACCGCCCACCTGCGTGGTGGTCAGCACGCCGATCTGCGTGGTGCTGAGCGCTGCCACCTGCGCCGAGGTCAAGCCGACCAGCTGCGTGGTGGTCAGCGCGTCCACCTGCGTGGTGTTCAGCGCCACCACCTGCGTGGTGGACAGCCCGCGCAGCTGCGTGGTGCCGAGGGTGGCGAGGTCGGTCGTCTCGAATGCCACCAGCTGCGTGGTGGTCAGCCCGGCCAGCTGGCTGCTCGCGAGGCCGGCCACCTGGGTGGTGGTCAGTGCGGCGATGTCGGTGGTGTCCAGGCCGCGCAGCTGCGCCGTGGTCAGCGCGCCGACCTGGGTCGATGCCAGCGCGCCCAGCTGCGTCGTGGTCAGCGCCGAGACCTGGGTCGAGGACAACCCTCCAAGCTGCGTGTTGCTGAGCGCCCCGACCTGGGTGGTGGTCAGCGCCGCGGCCTGCGTGGTGGTCAGTGCGCCGATCTGCGTCGCCCCCAGCGCGCGCAACTGCGTCGTGGTCAGCACGACCAGGTCGGTGGTCTCGAAGCCGCGCACCTGGGTGGTGTTCAGCGCCGCCACCTGGGTGGTGGACAGCACGCCCACCTGGGTCGTGGTCAGCGCCGCGACGTCGGTGGATTCCAGCCCGGCCACCTGCGTCGCGGTCAGCGCACCCACCTGCGTGGTCGTCAGCGCAGCCACCTGCGTGGTCGTCAGCGCGCCGATCTGCGTCGGCAGCAGGCCGCGCAGCGCGGTGGTGCCGACCGCGCCGAGCTGCGTCGTGGTCAGCGCGCCGACCTGCGTCGTCGTCAGCCCGGCGACCTGCGTGGGCGTCAGGGCACCGACCTGCGTGGTGGTCAGGGCGCCAAGCTGCGTCGTGCTCAGCGACCCAACCTGCGAGGAGCCGAGGCCGCGCACCTGCGTCGTGCTCAGCACCGCGAGGTCGGTGGTCTCGAGCCCGCCGAGCTGGGTCGTGCTCAGCGACCCGACCTGGCTGGAGGTCAGCCCGCCCATCTGCGTGGTGGTCAGCGCGCCGATATCCGTGGTGTCGAGGCCGCGCAGCTGCGCGGTGGACAGCGCTCCGACCTGGGTCGAGGTCAGAGCGCCGAGCTGCGTCGTGGTCAGGGACCCGACCTGGGTCGAGCTCAGGCCGGTGATCTGCGTCGTGGTCAGCGCATCGATCTGCGTGGTGGTGACGGCGCCGATCTGCGTCGTGGTCAGGGACCCCAGCTGCGTGGCGCGCAGCCCGCGCACCTGCGTGGTGGTGAGTACCGCCAGGTCTGTCGTCTCGAGCCCGCGCAGCTGCGACGTGCCCAGCACGCCGACCTGCGTGCTGGTCAGCGCGCCCACCTGCGTGGTGGTCAGGGCCGCCAGGTCGGTGCTCTGGATGGCGGCGACCTGCACGCTGGTCAGCGCGCCCACCTGCGTGGTGGTCAGCGCCGCCACCTGCGTGGTGGTCAGCCCGGCGACCTGCGCCGCGGTCAGGCCCAGCAGCTGCGTCGTCGTCAGCGCGGCCAGGTCGGTCGTCTCGAACGCCGCGACCTGCGTGGTGGCAAGGCCGGCGATCTGCGAACTGCGCAGCCCGCCCACCTGCGTGGTGGTCAGCGCGCCGATGTCGGTGGTGTCGAACCCGGCCAGTTGCGCGGTGGTCAGTCCGCCCATCTGGGTGGAGGTCAGCGCGCCCAGCTGCGTGGTCGTCAGCGCGACCACCTGGGTCGAGGACAGCCCGCCGACCTGCGTCGTGGCCAGCGCGCCGACCTGCGTGGTGGTGAGCCCGCCGATCTGGGTCGTGGTCAGCGCGCCCAGCTGCGCCGCCGTCAGGCCGCGCAGCT
The DNA here is from genome assembly GCA_001464375.1 of Rhodospirillales bacterium Ga0074136. Taxonomy (GTDB): domain Bacteria; phylum Pseudomonadota; class Alphaproteobacteria; order Acetobacterales; family Acetobacteraceae; genus Neoroseomonas. Next base: position 7,594 of record LNEW01000079.1, read on the forward strand.
GCGTGGTGGTCAGGACGGCGAGGTCGGTGGTCTCCAATGCGCGGACCTGCGCGGTGGTCAGGCCGCCGGCTTGGGTGCTGGTCAGCGCGGCCACCTGCGTCGTGGTCAGCGCCGCGATGTCGGTGGTCTCGAAGCCGGCCACCTGGCTGACCGTCAGGGCAGCGACCTGGGTCGTGGTCAGCGCGCCGACCTGCGTCGTGTTCAAGGCGCCCACCAGGCTGGCGCCAAGGCCGCGGATCTGCGTCGTGGTCAGCACCGCGATGTCGGTCGTTTCCAGCCCGCCCACCTGCGTGGTGGTCAAGGACCCGAGCTGCTGCGCGCTCAGCCCGCCCACCTGGGTCGTGGTCAGCGCGCCGATGTCGGTGGTGTCGAAGCCGCGCAGCTGCACCGTGGACAGCCCGGCGACCTGGGTGGAGCCGAGCGCGCCCAGCTGCGTCGTGGTCAGCGCCGAAACCTGGGTCGACGACAGCCCGGCGATCTGTGTCGTGGTCAGCCCGCCCACCTGCGTGGTGGTCAATGCGCCGACCTGCGTCGTGGTGAGCGCACCGAGCTGGCTGGCGCCGAGACCCCGCAGCTGCGTCGTGGTCAGCACCGCGAGGTCGGTGGTCTCCAGCGCCCGGACCTGGGTGGTGCCCAGCGCGCCGAGCTGGGTGGAGGACAGCGCACCCACCTGCGTCGTGGTCAGCGCGGCCAGATCCGCGGTCTCGAGCGCGGAGACCTGGCGCACCGCCAGGCCCGCCACCTGCGTCGTGGTCAGCGCGCCCACCTGCGTCGTGGTCAGCGCCGCCACCTGGGAGGTGGACAAGCCAACCACCTGCGTGGTGGTCAACACCGCGACATCCGTGGTTTCGAGCGCCGCGACCTGCGTGGTGGTCAGCGCGGTGATCTGGCTGGACCGCAGGCCGCCCACCTGCGTGGTGGTCAGCGCCGCAATGTCGGTGGTGTCGAGCGCGCGCAGCTGCGCCGGCGCCAGCACCCCCACCTGCGTCGAGGTCAAGGCGCCGAGCTGCGTCGTGGTCAGCGCCGAGACCTGGGTGGAGGACAGGCCCGCCACCTGGGTCGTGGTCAGCGCGCCGACCTGCGTGGTGGTCAGCGCACCGACCTGCGTGGTGGTCAGCGACGCCACCTGCGCCGAGGACAGCGCGCGCACCTGCGTGGTGCTGAGCACGGCGACATCGGTCGTCTCGAGCGCACGGACCTGCGTGGTGGTCAGCGCCGCCGCCTGGGTGCTGGTCAGCGCGCCGACCTGCGTGGTGGTCAGCGCGGCGATGTCGGAGGTCTGGAAGCCCGCCACCTGCGAGCCGCTGAGCCCGCCGATCTGCGTGGTGGTCAGTGCGCCCACCTGGGTGGTGGTCAGTGCGGCGATCTGCGTTGCGCCGAGCCCGCGCAGCTGGGTGGTGCTGAGCACCGCGAGGTCGGTGGTCTCGAGCGCGCCGACCTGCGTCGTGGTCAGCGCCGTGATCTGCGTGGTGCTCAGCACGCCCACCTGGGTGGTGGTCAGCGCGGCCAGCTGCGTCGTGGCCAGGCTGCGGATCTGCGTGGTGGTGAGCCCGGCGATGGTCGTGGTGGTCAGGCCCTGGATCTGGGTGGTGTTCAGGGCGGAAATGACGGTCATCGCGTGCTCCAAGCCGGTTCTTGTCCGTGCTGGACAAAGGCGCCGGCCGAACAGGTGGCTGGCGACATCGGGCACCGGCTTGGACGTCCTGTCGGCACGGTGCTGGCGCAGGATGCGGCGGAAGCGCTTGCGCAACCGTTAACGCGGATCAGGGCTCCCGCAGGCTTTCGCGCGCGCCGCGGATCAGCGGCTGCAGGAGCGTGGACAACAGGCTGCGGGTGCCGACATGGATCTCGGCGGTCACCGTCATGCCGGGCATCGGCACCCCGCCGGCCAGCACCGGCGCATCCAGCACCACCAGCGCGCGGTGCACCGCGACGCCCGGCGCCGTCGGCGCGCCGTCCTCGCCGCGCGAATCCTGCGCGATGGCGCGCAGCCGGCCGGCCAGCGCGCCGTGGCGCTGGAAGGGGAAGGCATCGACCTTGACCACCGCGGCATCGCCGGGCCGCGCATGGCCCACATCGGCGGAGCGCAGCGCCACCTCGGCGATCAGCGGTGCACCGGCGGGCACCAGCGTGACCAGGGGTTCGGCCTCGCGCAGGATGGAGCCCGCCGAACGGCGCGCGACGTCCAGCACCGTGCCGTCGGCGGGTGCGACGATGGTGGTGAGGTCCGCCAGTCGCGTGGCCTTGCCGAGCGCTTCCTCGACGGGGGCGAGTTCGGCGCGCAGGCGGGCCACGTCCTCCAGGACCTGGCGGCGCCAGTCGTCCAGGAAGCCCTGGCGTTCCGCCTGCTTCTGCGCGAGCGCGTGGCGCAGCGTGTCCAGGCGCGAGCGGTCCTGCTCGCGCTGCTGCTCGGCGGCGATGCGCCGCGCGCGGGCGTCGAGCAACGCCAGGCGCGATCCGATCTGGCCCTCCAGCAGGCGGGCGCGCAGGGCCTCGATGTCGCGGGCGATCGCCACCTGCTCGGCGGCGGCGGCGTCGGCGTCCTCCAGGGCGCGGATGGCGGTCCGGCTCCCCTGCATGTCTTCATCGAGGGCACGCAGGCGGGTGGCGACGAAGGCGGCGCGCTGCGCGTGCAGCCCGGCCTGGAGGCGCGCGTCACGGTCGGGCGCCTCGGGCGCGGGCAGGCCGTCCCGCTCGGCATCGAGACGCGCCAGCGTGGCCACCAGCCCCTGGCGCTGCGCGGCCAGCGCGGCGCGGTCGGCCTCGGCAAAGGACGGGTCGAGCAAGGCCAGCACATCGCCGCGGCGCACCACATCGCCCGGGCGCACGCGGATCTCGCGGATCACCGCGCGTTCCATGGGTTGCAGGACGATCGGCGGGGCATCGGGCGCGAGCCGCCCGGCGCCGGTCACCACCACATCGACCTGCGCCACCGCGGCCAGGCCGACCAGGGCGCAGAACAGGGCCGCCACCAGCCAATGCAGGCCGCGCAGCAGCCGCGGCGGGGGTTCGGCGATCACCGCCTCCAGCGGGTCCTGGAAGGGCACGGCCTCGGGCGCCGGCCCGGGCGGGCGGCGGCGGCGGCGCGGCAGGGTGCGCGGCGCGGTCATCGCATGTGCTGCGTCTGCTGGTGCCACAGATGGCGGTAGGTGTCGCAGCGGCCCAGCAGCACGTCATGCGGCGCGAAATCCGCCACCTGGCCCTGTTCGAGCACTAGGATGGCATCCGCCCTCACCAGGGATGACAGCCGGTGCGACACCACGATCATGGTGCGGCCGCGCGCGATGTCGGCCAGGTTCGCCTGGATGATCGCCTCGCTGTCGGGGTCGAGCGCGCTGGTGGCTTCGTCGAGGATCAGCAGCGGCGGGCGCGTCAGCAGCGCGCGGGCGATGGCGATGCGCTGGCGCTGGCCGCCGGAGAAGTTCGACGCGCCTTCCTCCACCAGGGTGTCGAGCGCATGCGGCAGGCGCTCGATGAATTCCAGCGCACCGGCCAGGCGGGCGGCTTCCAGCACCTCGGGCAGGGGCGCGCCGGGATGCGCGGCAGCGATGTTGTCGCGCAGCGTGCCGCGGAACAGCAGGTTCTCCTGCAGCACCACGCCGACATGCCGGCGCAGGTGTTCGAGGTCGATGGTGCGCAGGTCGGCGTCGTCGAAGCGGATCAGGCCATCCTGCGGGGCATGGATGCCCTGGATCAGCCGCGTGAGGGTGGTCTTGCCCGAGCCCGAGCGCCCGACCACGCCGATCACCTGGCCTTCCTCGACGTTGAAGGAGACACGGTCGAGCGCCGGCATCGCCGCGCCGGGGTAGCGGAACGTCACGTCCTGGAAGCGCAGCGCACCGCCGATCGGCGGGCGCGACAGGCGTTCGCGCGCGCGGCGTTCGGGCTTCGCGTTCATCACGGTGCCCAGCATGCGCACGGACAGCGCGGCCTCCTGCGCCTCGTTGATCAGTGTCACGATCTGCACCAGCGGACCCGTCACGCGGCCCGAAAGCATGGTGAAGGCGACCAGCGCGCCGATGGTCAGCGACCCCTCGAAGACCAGCGTCGCCCCCAGCCCCAGCACCGCGATCTGCATCAGCCGTTCCAGCACGGAGGTGCTGACGGCACCAAGCGCGGATATCCGGCCGACATCCGCGTGGGCGCGCACCGCCGTCGCCACCTGATCGTCCCAGGCGCGCTGGCGCACCGGTTCCAGCACCAGCGACTTCACCGCGCGCATGTTGTGCAGGGTTTCGACCAGATGCGCCTGGCGCGCGCCCTCCGCCGCGTAAAGCCCGTTCAGCCGCCGCCGGAAGGCCGGCACCATGGCGCCGATCACCGCCGCGATCGCCGCCGAGAAACCCAGCACCACCACCGTCAGCACGCCGGAATACAGCACCAGCAGGACCACCAGCACCGGCAGCAGCGCGGCATCCAGCAGGGTCTGGAACAGTCGCCCCGTCAGGAAGTGCCGCAGTTTCTCGGTCTGCTGCATGTGCCGCACCAGCACGCCGGCGGCGTGTGTCTCGAAGAAGGACAGCGGCAGCGACAGCAGATGCGCGAAGCTGCGCGACCCCAGCCGCGCATCCACCTTGTTCGACGCCAGCAGCATCAGCCGCTGCCGCGCATACAGGAAGAAGCCATCGAAGGTGGCCAGCAGCACGAAGACCAGCACCAGCATGGTCAGGGTCTGCCAGGCCTGGTGCGGCACCACCTTGTCGATCAGCACCTGGAACAGCAGCGGGATGGCGAAGCCGATCAGGTTCGACAGGATGGCCGCCACCGCGACGCCGGCGAAGAAGGGGCGGTGCTGGGTGATCTCCGCCACGAACCAGGACAGGCCGAAGGGGTGGTCTTCCTCGGTCAGCGGCGCAGCGCGTCGGCACAGCACCAGCGTGCCGGACCAGTCGGCCAGGAAATCCACACGCGGCACCAGTTGCACGCCGGCGGCCTCGCGGAGCGGGTCGAGCACCGCGGCCATCGGCGCGCCGTCGGGGCCCGGCATGACATGCACCAGGATCAGCCACGACCCATCGCGCCGCGTGGCCAGCGCCGGATAGGCGGTGCCCAGCCGCGCCGCCTTGTCCCAGCCACAGCCGGTGACGGCGCGCGCCTTCAGCCCCGCGCGCCGCATCGCGCCGAGCATCGCAGGCAGCATGTCCTGCCCCTGCGCGTCGGGCAGGTCCTCGGGCGCCAGGTGCAGACCGTGGTGCATGGCGACGAGGAACAGGCAACGCAGGGCGGTGAGGTCTGGCGCCAACATCCTGTCCGGCCCGGGGTCCAGCGGAGACCCTACCGGAGCAGTCTTGCGCGGCGGTTAAGCGCCGAGCAGGTCGCGCACTTCGCGGCGAATGAAGGCGGCGTCGGCCGGGTTCGCGACCGGGTTGCCGGCGCGGTGGCCCCAGATCGACGGGATGGGTGCCAGCCGACCGTCCGCCAAATGCGGAAGTTCGGCCGCGTTGTCGGCCACGCGGAAATACAGGTCGGTCTCCGAGGGCATCAGCAGGACGCGCGCGGTGATGGCGCGCAGGGCCGCGGGCAGGTCGCCGCCATCGGCGATGTCGCCGGCATCCCAGGTGCGCAGCTGCGCCAGCAGGTCGGCGGCGGCGCGGCGGCCGAAGCGGTCTTCCCAGTCGGTGCGGTAGAAGGTTTCGAGGTCGGGCGCCTTCAGCGCGCTCAGGTGCAGCCCGGCGCGGTAGAAATCCTGGCTCAGCGCCCAGCCGGCATAGAGCCGCCCGAAGGCCCGCAGCGCCGCGCGCGGCTGTGCGGAGAACAACGCCGTGCCGTCATATTCCGGCGCGGCTTCCAGCACCGCCATCATGCCCGCCAGGAAGACGCGGTTATGCGTGCTGGTGCGCGCGCTGCCGCAATTCACCACGATGCGCTGCACAGCGTCGGGGAAGGCCGCCGCCCAGTGGTAGGCCTGCTGCGCGCCCATCGACCAGCCATAGACGGCGTGCAGGCGGTCGATGCCGAACACCTCCGCCAGCAGGCGCCGCTGCGCGCGGACATTGTCATGCGCCGTCACCACCGCCGGCCAGGGCGCGGTGTTGCTCGGCGAGGAGGACAGCCCGTTGCCGAACATGTTCGGGATGACGATGAACCAGCGCGTCGGGTCGAGCACGCCGTCCGGCCCGATCAGCCATTCGAGGTCGGGGTGCTGCGCGCCGTAGCTGGTGGGATACAGCACGACATTGTCGCGCGCGGGTGCGAGCGTGCCATGGGCCTTCCAGACAATGCGCGCGTCCGGCAGCACGCCGCCGCGATGCAGCGGCATGTCGCCCAGCGCAAAGACGCCCTCCCGCGTCGGCCAGCTCATGTGCCGTCGGCGTCGAGCACCGCCTGCACCGCCGCCGGGTCGCACTTGATCGCGACACCTGCGCGGTCGAGCTGCATCTTCATCGGCACGCGGCTGTCGAGCGAGTCCCAGCCCGGGTGGTTCAGCGCCTCGTTCATGTCTTCCAGCACCAGGTTGCACAGGCGCATCGGCACGCCGAGTTCACGCCCCAGCCCGACCGCCAGCGAGACATCCTTGTGCGCCAGCTTCAGCGTGAAGGATGGCGGGTCGTAGGTCTCGACCAGGAACTGGTCGCCCAGGCGGTCGAAGGTGCGCTTGCGCCCCAGCGCGCCCTGGCGCACGGATTCCCACAATTCCAGCGGATCCATGCCGGCCTTCACGCCCATCGAGAAGACCTCCGCCATCACGGTCTGGATGGCGTAGCCGGCCATGTTGTGGACCAGCTTCGCGACCGTGGCGGACCCGATCGGCCCGATGTAGCGCGCCTGGTCGCCGAAGGCGTCGAGCACCGGCTTGAATCGGTCATAGGCCGCGCGATCGCCGCCGACCCAGATGGCGAGCTTGCCGCTCTCGGCCCCCTTCGGCCCGCCGCTGACCGGGGCATCGAAGCCGAAGGCGCCCTTGGCTTCGAGGGCCTCGGCAAAGCGGCGCACCAGCGCCTGCGAATTGGTGGAGAGGTCGAAGACCGCGGTGCCGGGCCTGACGCCGGCCAGGATGCCGTCCGCGCCGAACATCACCGGCTCGACCTCCGCCGGCCCCGGCAGCGAGGTGAAGACCACGTCGGATTGCTCGGCCACCGCGCGCGGTGTCTCGGCCCAGGTTGCGCCGGCCGCGAGCCGGTTCGCCCCCGCCTCGCGCCGCACGTCGTGGATCACCAGCGCGTAGCCGGCCTTCTGCAGGTTGGCCGCGATGAAGGCGCCCATGGTGCCGAGGCCGATGAATCCCACCTTCATGGCGTCAGCCCTTGTCCTGAGCGTCGAAGACGTCGGTCGCGACATGCGCCGCCGTCATGGCGGATGGCCAGCCGGAATACATCGCGAGGTGGGTGATCGCCTCCGTCACCTCCTCGCGCGTCAGCCCGTTCGCGATGCCGCGGGAGATGTGCCCATCCAGCTGGTCGGTCCACCCCAGCGCCGTCAGCGCCGCGATGGTCACCAGCGAACGGTCGCGCTTGGACAGCTGCGGGCGTTCCCAGACATCGCCGTAGACGTATTTCTCCGTCATCTCGATCAGCTTGGGGAAATTCGGCTTGATGCGGTTGCGCCGTTCGATGTTGGAGGCGGCCATGCTGTCGTTCTCTCCTGCTATGAGCGGCGCGAGGCCGCGACTGCGGCCCGCCGGACGTCCGGCGAAAGGCAAGACGCCGGATGGCGGCGCCGATGCCGTCGGGCGAGGAATTCGGCTGCCGGCATCAGTCGCGAAAGCCGGGATCGGTGCGGTCGAGCATGCGCAGCAGCCCCTGCCATTCCAGCGGGCCGTAGCGGCGCGAATTGCCCGGCGCGTACATGGAGCAGGATTTCGCCACCACCTCCTCGCTGGGCATTTCCAGTTCGGTGTTGCAGGCCATGGCGGCGAGCTGCGCCTGACAGGCGCGCTCCAGGCCCCACATCGCGATGAAGGCCTCGGCCACGCTCTCGCCCACCGTCAGCAGGCCGTGGTTGCGCAGGATGCAATAGTTCAGCGACCCCAGCGACTGCGCCAGCAGGTCACGCTCGGACGGATCGCGCTCCGGTCCGCGGAAATCGTGATAGGCGGTGCGGCCGTAGAAGCGCGTGGCGGTCTGGGTCAGCGGCAGCAGCCCGCATTTCAGCGCGCTGACCGCCATGCCGGCGATGGTGTGGGTATGCATCGCCGCCGCCGCATCCGGCCGCGCCCGGTAGATCGCGGAATGGATGGTGAAGCCGGCCGGATGCAGGCCATAGGGCAGGTCCGGGCGGTACAGCACCTCGCCATCCTCGTTCACCTTCAACAGGGCGGAGGCGGTCATCTCGCTGAACAGCAGCCCGTTCGGGTTGATCAGGAACTGCCCCGGCGCATCAGGCACGCGCGCCGTGATGTGGGTGTAGATCATGTCCGACATGCCGTAGCGCTCGCACAGCCGGTAGCAGGCCGCGAGATCGACGCGCGCCTGCCATTCGGCCGCGCTGACCGAACCCTGCAGTGGCGCGATGGTCAGCGTGGGCACGGTCGTCATCGGTCGGTCCTTTCGTCGGGCGGGGCCAGGTCGAAGCGCGTCATGTCGTCCAGGCTCCCGCCGAACCAGGCGCGGATGCCGGCCTGCTGGCGGCCGAGCGGTCGCGGCACGCCGTTCTCGACCACCATCGGCAGGTCGTGGCCCGGGATCAGCAGGCAGCCGGGGCGGCCGCGGCAGATCTCCCAGACCATGTCGATGGTCGCGCGGCTGACGGCGGGGTCATAGGTCATGTCGGTGCGCCGCGTGGTCAGTTCCACGCGGTTCTTCACGGCGTCCTGCAGCAGCACGCAATCCTGCCCGTCGCCGGCCAGGACGAAGATCAGGTGGCCCGGCGTGTGGCCGGGCGCGAGGCGCGCGACGATGCCCGGCAGCACCTCCTCCCCGTCATCCATCAGGCGCAGCGTCGGCCAGCGGGACAGCGCCTCGATCGCGTGTTCCGGCACGGCGGTCTCGCCCCAGGCGACACCCAGCGCCCAGGCGAGTTCGACGCGTCCGATCCAGATGCGCGCCTGGCGGAACATCGGCCAGTTCACCGCGTGGTCGTGGTGGGAATGGCTCAGCAGCAGGTCGGTGACGTCGCCGGGCGCGATGCCGCGCTGCTTCAGGTGCTCCAGCAGCGGGCGGCGCAGCCCGTAGCCGCCGCCGTCCAGCACCACGATGCGGCCATGGCCGCGCAGCAGCACCACCGTGCTCCAGCCCAGTCCGCCATGCAGCACCGCCTTGCCCGGATACCCCGTGACCAGGATCTCGAGCTCCCAGCCGCCACCCTGCCAATCCATGTCCCGCTTCCCTTCCCGCAGGGAAGCCTACGGCCATGCCGGGCCATCGACCAGACCGGCGGGACGGGTCAGGCGGCGCTGCCGCGCCGTGGCGCACGCTGGCGGCCCACCTTGGCGTCCTCGGCGGGTTCCGCGGGGCCGGTGAAGATGCGCTCGACCACCTGCAGGCGCTCGACGACCGCCGGCGGCATCTCGCCGACCGCGTTCACCACCGCGCGCAACGTCTCGAAGGCGGCCGCGCGCGCCGGGTCGGGCGGCAGCGGCGCGGGCAGCGCCGCGATGGCGGTGGGCTCGGGCTGCGGGCGGAAGGCCACGACGAGCGGGGATGGCCGGCGCGGCACCGATGCTCCGTTCTTGTACCGCCGCGGCGCATGACATCCTTGATTCGCCGCAAACCCCGCCGCGCTAGGCGCCCAGGCCTCGGCGAAGACGGCGCGCGCCACGATCAGCCCCTCGCGCACCGAGGGCAGGCCGATATAGCCGGACAGGTGCAGCAGCGCCTCCGACAATTCCTGTTCCGACCAGCCGGCGCGCCGCGCCATGCGAAGGTGGATGGCAAGCTCCGGCCAGGCATGCGTCGCGGTGTCGGAGATCACGCAGATCAGCGTGCGCGTCTTGGCATCGAGCCCCGGGCGCGCCCAGAGCTTCGCGAAGACCGCCTCGCGCGCATAGTCGCCGAAGGCTTCCATGATGGGGTCGTCATAGACGCCCTGGGCCATGCGCTCGACCGTCGCGGCGCCCATCAGGCCGCGCCGCACAGCGTCGCCCTTCTCCCACTCGTCGCTCTTCGCCATGCCGTGTTCCTCCGGTTGCGCGGGAAGCCTAGCCTCCGCCATGCCGAGCCGCCTATTGAGCGCGAGCGCCGCCGTATTGGCCGCTGCCCCCGAACAGCCAGGCCGTGCCCTGCGCCAGAACCCAATGCGCGGCGGCGCGCTGTGTCACGGCTGCAGCCCCAGCCGGCCGATCAGCATTTCCTCCATGCGCGCCGATTCCGCGAGGAAGGCGGCATAGGCCGCGGCGTCGCGGTAGTCCTCGGTCATGTCGTTGCGGTCCAGCGCGGCACGGAACGCCTCGTCGCGCATGCCGGCGCGGAAGGCGTCGCGCAGCGCCTGGGCGATCGGCTCGGGCAGGCGCGGCGGGCCGATGATACCGAAGGGCGCCGTCACGGTCAGGCGATAGCCGAGTTCGCGCAGCGTCGGCGCCTCCGGCCAGCGCGGCAGGCGCTGCGCGCTCCAGACATGCAGCCAGGCGGCCTCGCCCTCATCGACCAGCGTGCCGATGCGCACCGGCCCCGCCATCACGTCCACGTCGCCGGCGGCCAGCGCGCGCGCGCCGTGCAGCGCGCCACGAAACGGCACATGCACCGCCTGCACGCGTTCGCGCAGCAGCAGCCGCGCCAGGGTCAGGTGGCCGTTCGAATTCACCCCGGCGCTGCCATAGGACAGCACGCCGGGCTTCTCGCGCGCCTCGCGCAGGAAGCCGGCCCAGCCATCGGGGAAGCGGCCGGCCTTGGCGATGGCGCCGAAGGCCGCGCCGGCCACGCCCAGCAGCGGCGTGGTATCGCCCGGGATCTCGAAGGGCAGTTGTTCGAGCAAGGCGGTCCGCACCGCGGCGGCGGGCAGTTGCGCCAGCGCCCGCCCGTCGGGCGGCGCCGAGGCCAGCGCCGCGATGGCGCCCACGCCGGCACGTCCGGCCTTGTTCTGGATCACGATCTCCTGGCCGAGCATGGGCTCGGTGGCATCGGCCAGCGCGCGCAGCACCACGTCGTTGCCGCCGCCGGGGGCGAAGGGCACGACCAGGCGCAGCGGGCCGTCCGGCCTCCAGGCGCGGGCGGACCGTCCGATCGCAGGCAGCGCGAATGCACCCAGCAGCAGGGCGCGGCGCGGCGTCCCGGACATCAGGCTGGTCCCCTCCATTCCCCCAGGCCAGGCGCGCATCCTGCGCGCGGCGCCACCAGTGCGCCAGCGACCGGCCGTTGCATTCGGTTGCCCGGCGGACATCGCCCCGTCACGCCAAGCTGGCCTGCTGGATGGCACGAACCGGTGAAGGAAGAAAGATGGCCACCCCGCGCAGAGACACGCTGGCCTTGGCGATGCTGGCCACGACATGGATCCTGCGGGCGGCGCCGGACACGCGCGTCACGGCGCCGCCGCGGCGGCGCGCTCACCACCGGTCGCGCGGGCCCCAGGCGTGGCGGGGACCGCGCCAGTCGTGACGCGGCCGCTCGTGCCGCCAGCCGTACCAGTGTGGCGGCGGGCGCTGCGGGCGGTACCAATGCCGCGGCGGCGGCGGCGCGCGATGCTGCCAGGACGGCGCGTGGCCCCAGCCGGGGCCGTGGCGCCGATACTCCCCGGCATCGGCGGGGGTCGCGGCGAACATCGCGAGAACCAGGGTGACGGCGGCAGCGAGGCGGCGCATCGGGGGTCTCCTTTCCGGCATCGGGAAGAAGACCCCGGCGTCAAGGCGCGCCCAAGGCCGCGCCATGGCGGGACCGCGGCAGTCGGTGACGGAGTGTCACGCCGCCCGGCCGGCCCCGCGTCAGTGCGGCCGCGCGGTCGGGTCGCCGCCGCTGGCGCAGCCGGTCCAGGGCAGGCCGGCCAGCAGCCCCGTCGGCAACGCCGCGCCGTCGGTACGGGACAGGAAGGCGTGCAGGTCGGCCTCGGCCGCCAGCATCCCGTCGCCGAAGGCGGCGCCGACCTCGATCAGGTCCGCTTCGGTGATCCGATGCGCCCCGGCCATGCCGAAGACCAGCCCGTGGACGTGGCGCAGCGCGGCCGCCAGCGCGCGGTCGCTGGCCGGCGCCGCGGTCGGGTCGCCGCCGCTCGCGGCCAATCCGAAGAAGTAGCCGAGCGCGCGGTCGCCCTGGAAGGCGGCGCGTGCCGCCGCCGGGGCGACCCCGCGCGCCCGCAGCACGGCCCGCACCGCCAGCATTTGTTCGATCAGCACGACGCTGCGCGCGTGGCGCAGCCTGGCATCCGGCGCGTCGGCGGCGGATGCGAACAGGGCGCAGGCCTCGGCATGGGCGTCGCGCAGATCGGCCTCGTCCACCGCCAGCCAGTCGTCGGCGGCCGGGGCAGCGGCCAGTCGCCGCGAGGCCGGCCAGGTGGCCGGCGCGTCATGGGTATCGAGCATTCCGGCTTCTCCGGTGGGGCGACACGGTCCGTGCCTGTACCGGAAGGAATGCCCCGAAACGCGGCCGGATTGTTCGCCACATTCTTCATGTGGCGAAACGGTCCGGTGCATGCGGCGCCGCGCTACCGGGCGGCGATGCGCGGCCAGTTCGCGTCGCCACGGGCCACGCGCCCGGGAATGTCGCGTTCCCAGCGGCGCTGCACGGACCGGTCATAGTTCAGGAACAGCCGGCCATCGACGATGCGCCAGGCGGCGGGGTCGATCGGGGCGGTGTAGCCCTCGCTCACCGCATAGGCGCAGAAGCCGCCATAGGCCGGCGCGTAGCGTTCCGGGTCGGCGGCGAACAGGTCGCGATGCGCGGCGGAGGCGAACAGCCAGTTGGCGCCGCGCCAGGCATGGGCGAAGTCCGGGCGCCCCGCCACCGGCCGGCCCTGGGTCGCATAGGCCACCACGTCGGTGCCGCGCACGGCGACGCCACCTTCGGCATTGACCTGCGCGGCCTGGCCCTGGCCCGACAGCAGCAGGGCGCCGAGCGGCACGGCCAGCGTGGCGCCGGGGACGATCCAGAGCATCGAGCGGCGGGAAAGGCCCATGATGGTTCTCCTTGTGCCGGCGGTTTCGTCGGGCGGCGCGGGCGGGTTACGCCCCCCATTGGCGCGGCGGCGGTCCGGCATGATATGGTGCCCTCGGAAGGTCGGCGGCGGACGGGCTCCTCGCCAACCCGGTCAGGTCCGGAAGGAAGCAGCCGTAACGGGTTCTTGCCCGGGTCGTTCGTCGGCCTTCCACCCTTTCTCGCCCCCGATCCAGGGACAGCATGGCCTCCGACCTCCTCGGCTCCCCCATTTCCGACCTGGGTGACGCCGCGGCGGAGGAAGGCCTGCCGGAACCGCCCGCGCCCGAAGGGCCGGGCCTGTTCGGGGACGCAGCGCCGGCGCCCGCCGCGCCACCACCGGCAAAGCCCGCCGTCGCGCCCGCCGGCCCCTATCGCGTGCTGGCGCGCAAATACCGGCCCACGCATTTCGACGACCTGATCGGCCAGGACGCGCTGGTGCGCACGCTGCGCAACGCCTTCGCGCAGGGCCGCGTGCACCACGCCTTCCTGCTGACCGGCGTGCGCGGCGTGGGCAAGACCACCACCGCGCGCATCATTGCCCGCGCGCTGAACTGCATCGGCGTCGATGGCCAGGGCGGCCCGACGGCCGACCCTTGCGGGGTGTGTGCCGAATGCCGCGCCATCCTGGCCGACCGCCACCCCGACGTGACCGAGATGGACGCCGCCTCCAACAACGGCGTGGATGATGTGCGCGAACTGCGCGAGGCGCTGCGCTTCCGCCCCGCCCAGGGCCGCCAGAAGGTGTTCATCCTGGACGAGTGCCACATGCTCTCGGCCGCCGCCTTCAACGCGCTGTTGAAGACGCTGGAGGAACCGCCGCCGTCGGTGACCTTCGTGCTGGCCACCACGGAACTGCGCAAGGTGCCGGTCACCATCCGCAGCCGCTGCCAGGTGTTTTCCCTCCGCCGCGTGCCACAGGACATGCTGCGCGACCACTTCGCGGGCATCGCCGCCAAGGAGGACGTGGCGGTCGAGGCCGAGGCGCTCGGCATGATCGCGCGCGCCGCCGATGGATCGGTGCGCGATGGTCTCTCGCTGCTCGACCAGGCGATCGGCCTGGCGGGGGGTGGCGCGGTCACGGGCGATGGCACGCGCGACATGCTCGGCCTGGCCGACCGCTTCATGGTCTTCGACCTGATGGAGGCGGTGATGGGCGGCGATGTCGCCGCCGCGCTCGGCATCCTCGACCGCACGCATGAAGTCGGCGCCGACCCGCTGGCGGTGCTGCAGGACCTCGCGGAACTGACGCATCTCCTGACCCGCTTCCGCGCCGCGCCGGCGCTGAAGGACGATGCCACGCTGCCCGAGGCCGAGCGCACGCGCGGCGCCGCGCTGGCCATGCGCCTGTCGGTGCCCACGCTGGCGCGCGCCTGGCAGATGCTGCTGAAGGGCGTGGCCGAGGTGCAGCAGGAAGGCGTGGACCGCCGCGCCGCGGCCGAGATGGTGTTGATCCGCCTCGCGCATGTGGCGGACCTGCCGACGCCGGGCGAATTGGTAAAGCGCCTGACACAGGATGGCGCCGGTGACGCCGCGCCACGCCCTTCGCCCGGCGGTGGTTCGGGCGGGATGCGCGCGATCGCCAGCGGCGGCGGCGCCGTCGCCTCCGCCGCTCCGGAACCGGTGGCCGCCGCGCTGCCGCAGCCGCGCGAATGGCGGGAGGTGGTGGCGCTCGCCTCCGGCGTCAGCCCGATGCTGCACGCGCAGTTGCTGCACGCGGTCCACCCGGTGCGCATCGCGCCGAGGCGGGTCGAGATCCGCCCGCAGCCCTCCGCCCCGCGCGACCTGGCCGCGCAACTCACCGTGCTGTTGGCCGAGCGCACCGGCACGCGCTGGACCGTCACGGTCAGCAACGAAGCCGGCGAGCCCACCCTCGCCGAACAGGGCCGCAGCGCCGAGACCGACCGCCGCGCCACCGCCCACAGCCACCCGCTGGTGCAGGCCATCCTGGCTGCCTTTCCGGGGGCCACCATCGAGACCGTGCGCGATGCCGGCGCCGACGATTACGGCCTGCCGCTGACACCCGCCGCCGCCACCGCGGAACCCGACGAGGACGGCCGCGACTTCGCCCCGCCCGAGGCGGATTCCGCCTGGACCGACGATGACGAACTCCCCACCGACGACTGAAGGCACAGCACGATGAAGAACCTCGGCAACATGCTGAAGCAGGCGCAGCAGATGCAGTCGCGCATGCAGGAAATGCAGGCCAAGCTGGAAGCGACCGAGGTCGAAGGCGCGTCCGGCGGCGGCATGGTCAAGGTGCGTTTGACCGGGAAAAGCGAGCTCAAGCGCGTGATCATCGACCCGTCGCTGATGAACGCGGACGAGCGCGAAGTGCTGGAGGACCTGCTGGTCGCCGCGCATGCCGACGCGAAGCAGAAGGTCGAGGCGACGATGGCCGAGGAGATGCAGAAGGCGACCGCCGGCATGAGCCTGCCGCCGGGGATGAAGCTGCCGTTCTGACAGCGCGGCGCGCGCGCCGACAGGCGGGGTGGTCGGCGCATCCTGCCGGATTGAGGGTCCGCGATCAGACACCGCACGACGCGGCCGACACGCGCCAGGCGAGGCAATCCGAGCCTCGTGCAGAGACGCCTCCTGAAGGCCTCTGGACAGGATCAACCAGTGGCCGCATGCCAAGTCGCGCGATGATCCCCAACGACCCCGTCGAACACCTGATCGCCCTGCTCTCCCGCCTGCCCGGCCTCGGCCGACGCAGCGCCCGCCGCGCCGTGCTGAAAATGCTGATGGACCCGGCCGACAAGATGCTGCCCCTGGCCGAAGCCCTGCACGCCGCCGCCGAAGCCGTGCGCCCCTGCGAAACCTGCGGCAATCTCGACACACAATCACCCTGCACCATCTGCCGCGACCCCCACCGCGACCGCAAACTCGTCTGCGTGGTCGAAGGCGTCGCCGACCTCTGGGCGCTCGAACGCGCCCACGCCCACCGCGGCACCTACCACGTGCTCGGCGGCCTGCTCTCGGCCCTCGGCGGCACCGGCCCCGATGACCTCAGCATCACCCCGCTGCTCCGCCGCATCGAATCCGACAGCATCGAGGAAGTCATCCTCGCCCTGCCCGCCACCGTCGACGGCGCCACCACCAACCACTACCTGACCGACCGCCTGAAACCGACCGGCACCTCCATCACCCGCCTGGCCCAAGGCGTGCCCATCGGCGGCGCCCTCGACGTGCTCGACGACGGCACGCTCGCCGCGGCGTTCAAGGCACGGCGGCCGCTTTGATCGGACGGCGCGTGACCGGGGGGCCAGCCCCCCGGGCCCCCCGCTGGGAGGCAACCGCCTCCCAGACCCTGGGTCAAAGGGCCGGTTGGGAGGAGGGGCAGCGTGTGCCCTTCGCGTCGGTGCCGCCGACGAGCCCCTCCTCCCAACCAGCCCTTCTGTTCACGCGGGTCCGGGGGCAGGTATGCCCCCGGCGGGAGGGTTCGGGAGGGCAGAGCCCTCCCGATCACGCCACCACCCGCGTCAAAGCCACCCGTCGCGCCCTGATCGCCCTCGCCGGTGTTGCCCTCGCCGCGCCCGCCGTGGCGGCGACGGTGGGCGAGCGGTGGTTCAGGACGAGTGATGGCGTGCGGTTGCGGTATCTGGAGGCAGGGTCGGGGCGGGTGGTGGTGTTTGTGCCGGGGTGGTGCATGCCGGGGCGGATTTTTGCGCCGCAGGTCGAGGCGTTGTCACGGCGGTGGCGGGTGGTGGTGTTGGACCCGCGCGGGCAGGGCGGGAGCGAGGTGCCGCGGGAGGGGTATGACCCGACCAGGCGGGGGCAGGATGTGCGGGATTTGCTGGCGCATCTGGGTGGTGGGCGGGTGGTGCTGGCGGGGTGGTCGCTGGGGGTGCTGGATGTGTTGTCCTATGCCGACCTGGCGGGGGATGGGCGGATTGCGGGGCTGGTGCTGATCGACAATTCGGTGGGGGAAGGCGCCCCGCCGCCGCCGCGTGCGTCGCGGTTCTTCCAGAATCTGCGGCAGCGGCGCGATGCGACGGTGCGCGGGTTTGTCGCCGGCATGTACCGCACGCCGCAGGATGCGGCGTACCTCGATGGCATGATGCCGGTGGAGGCGTCGATCCGGCTGCTGTCCTATCCGCGGCCGCGGGAGTTCTGGCGCGACAGCCTCTATGCCGTGCGGCGACCGGTGTATTACGCCGTGACGCCGCGGCTGCGCGGCCAGGCGGAGGCGGTGGCGCAGCGCCACCCTGCGCCGACGGTGGAAATCTTCGAGACTGCCGGCCATGCGCTGTTCGTGGATGAGGCGGCGCGCTTCAATGCGTCGGTGGAAGACTTTCTCGCGCGCAAGGCGGCCTGGTCCTGATGCAATCCCTGTTTCCGTTGTTCCTCATCGCCGGTGCGGCGGTGGGGGTCGAGATTGCGCTGACCCGCTTCTTCGCCGTCGCGAGCTGGTCGGAATATGGCTACTGGGTGATATCCATTGCCATGACGGGATTTGCCGTCTCGGGCGTGGTGATGGTGCTGGGGCGCGGGGTGTTCCTGCGCCATGCGCGGTGGCTGCTGCCGGCGCTGCCCATCGCGATGCTGGCGGTGGGCGGGGCGGGCTGGATCGGCGCGACGCTGAACGGGTTCAATCCGCTGGAATTGCAGAACCCGGCGACGGCCGAGGCGCAGCTGGTGAACATCGCGCTGTACTACGCGGCGCTGTTCCCGTTCTTTTTCCTCGCCGGGCTGGCGGTGTCGCTGAACTTCGTGGTGCATGCGGACCAGGTCGGGCGCGTCTATGGCTACGACCTGCTGGGCGCGGGCACGGGGGCGGTGCTGGCGCTGGTGCTGATGTTCGTGCTGCACCCGTTTGCGCTGGTGCCGGCACTGCTGCCGCTGCTGGCGGTGGCGGCGATGCTGTCGGGCGGGACGCGGTGGCGGATCGGCGCGCTGGTGGTGCTGGCAGCGACGGAAGCCGCGGTGTTCGGCCTGGCCGCGCCGCGGGTCAACGAGTTCAAGGCGATCTACGCGCCGATGAACGTGCCCGAGAGCCGTGTGGTGGCGGAGATCCTGTCGCCGCGTGGCGTCTATGTGCTGCTCGACAACTTCACCGAGCGGCTGGACACGGATGTCTCGAACAATGCGGGCGGGCTGGGCGTGCCGCCGCCGCCGCGGTCCTTCGGGCTGTATCGCGACGGGTCGCGCATCGCGGCCCTGCCGAGCGGCCCGGTGCAGGCCGGCCACGCGCCGGCATCGCTCGATGCCGCACCCTATGCGCTGCTGGTGTCGCCGCGCGTGCTGGTGCTGGGCGGCGCGGGCGGCTTCCGCGCGGCCGAGGCGCTGGCGCTCGGCGCTGGCCATGTCACGGTTGTCGAACCCGAACCCGTGCTGCGCGATGCGCTGCTGCATGGCCTCGGCCCGTCGCCGGCGCTGGCGGTGGACCCGCGGGTGGTGGTCTCGGCAGCCCATCCGCTGACCGCTTCGGGGCGCTTCGACCTGGTGGATTTCGCCGGCGATTTCCTCGGCGCCGACGACCAGAACCGCACCGCCTATACGGCCGAGGCGCTGGCCGCCTTCCTGGCGCGGCTGGAGCCCGGGGGCATGGTCTCGGTGCCGGTCGGCATCCGCGAATTGCCGGTCTATGCGGTGCGTGTGCTCTCCACGGCGCGCGAGGCGCTGCGTCTCGCCGGCGTGGCCGACCCCGCGCTGCATGTCGTGGTCATCCGGTCGGCCTGGAACCTGCGCGTGCTGGTCGCGCGTGATCCGTTCACGCCGGCGCAGGTCGAACGGCTGTCGGCCTTCGCCGAGGAACGGTCCTTCGACCTGTCCTATGCGCCGGGCCTGGCGATGGAGGGGCGGGACGTCTGGAACGACCTGCCGCCGGTCTCGCTGGAAGCGACCACCGTCGAGCAGGGCGGACAGGCGCAGGATGCGGTGGCACGGGAGGCAGCGCTGGTGCTCGCCGGCACGCCGCCGGTCGATGCTTTCGACCGGTCTGCGGTCACGGCCGACCGGCCCTGGCTGTCGCCGCTGGTGCGGCTGCCGTCGCTGGGCGCGGCGCTCGATCGGATCGAGATCCTGCCGCAGCAGGAGATCGGCCTGCTGGTGAACGTCGCGGTGCTGGCCCAGGCGGTGGTGCTGGCGCTGGTGGTCTCGCTGCTGCCGCTGTTCGCGCGGGGCGCGTTGCGCGTGCCCGCGCCGGTGCTGGGTCGCGCGCTGGTGTATTTCCCGGCGCTCGGCCTCGGGTTCCTGCTGATCGAGATCGCCTTCATCGAACATGCGGCGCTGCTGCTGGGGGACCGCACCTCGGGCTTCGCGCTGGTGCTGACCACCATGCTGGTGTTCTCCGGCATCGGGGCGATGTGGGCGGGCAGCGTGAAGCAGGCCGGCCGCGCGCTGCGCTTCGCGGTCGTGGTCGCGCTGGCCTGCGGAGTGCTGGCGCTGCTGGGCGTGCGCCCGGCGGTGCTGGCCGCGCTGGACCTGCCGTGGCTGGTGCGCGCCGCCATCCTGGTGGTGGCGCTGGCGCCGATCTCGCTGGCGCTGGGCTTCCCCTTTCCGCTCGGCCTCGATCGTTTCCAGCAGGAGGGGCCGGCGCTGCTGCCCTGGGCCTGGGCGCTGAACGGGGCGTTTTCCGTGGTGGCCACGCCACTGGCGAATCTAATCGGTCATGGGGCGGGGCTGTCCTGGCTTCTGGCGGCGGGGATGGTTTGTTACTGTGGCGCTGCCCTCGCCTGGCCAAGGACCCGCCCATGACGATCTCCCGCCGCCCCCTGCTGCTCGGTGCGCTTGGCGCGCTGGCCGCGCCGCCACTGGTTCGCGCCCAGGGGACCAGCACCGCCTGGACGCGGGATGCCTATTTGGCGGCGATGCGCGCCTCGGGCCGCGAGACGACGATCACGGAGGCGAACTTCACCGCCATCCAGGCGCGCAAGCCGGCCGCGATGCGCCGAATCGAGACCTACCTGAAGGCCCGCTTCAACGGCGAGGCCGACCCCGCGGTGATGCGCGCCTTCGAAACCCTGCCGCGCGAATACTTCCACTGGAACTACGAAGGCCGGTCCAACCAGGCCGGCGTGGCGTATGAGAACGACCCGAAGCCCTGGGGGTTGGGCTATGGCTCGGCGCTGTCGGACTACCTGGGCCAGGCCTACATGACGCAGGTCTGCGCGCCGAAGCCCGACCATGTGGTGCTGGAAATCGGCACCGGATCGGGCTTCCAGGCGGCGCTGCTGTCGCGCTGCGTGGCCAGGCAGTATTCGATCGAGATCATCAACCCGCTCGGCACCGCCGTGCAGCGCATCTTCGCGCCGCTGGGCTATTCCAACGTGGAAACACGGGTGGGCGATGGCTTCTTCGGCTGGCCGGAGGTGACCGGCGGCTTCGACACCATCATCGTGACCTGCGCCGCGCAATACGTGCCGCCGGCGCTGATCCAGCAGCTCAAGCCCGGCGGGCGGCTGGTGATCCCGATCGGCCAGCCGTTCCGCCGCGGGCAGTTCCTGTACATCTACACGAAGGACGAGGATGGGCGCGTGCGCAGCCGCAAGGATGTGGGCGTGTACTTCATCCCGATGACGGGGACGATGATGAATCGCCCGCGCCCCGCGGATGCACCGAACCCTGAAGGAGCGCCCACCCGGCCCGCGCCGGCACCGGCAGCGGCCCCGGCGCAGCCGGCGGGGTGACGAGGGCGGCCCGCGGTGCGCCGCGCGCCGCGCGTGAGGCGGGGATGATGCTGGGAAGCGCGCGGCCGCGCGACGCCGCTGTCGCGCTACACCTCGGCCCGCGGCACCATCCGCCCGATCCGCCGCCCGCCGAAGAGATGGACGTGGAAATGCGGCACTTCCTGGCCGCCATCCACGCCCATGTTGGTCAGTACGCGATACCCGCCGGCCTCGAGCCCGAGGTCCTTCGCCACCTTCCCCACCACGCGCCAGAAGCCGGCGATCGCGGGCTCGCTCGCGTCCGTCGAGAAATCGGCGATCGACACGTATCGGCCCTTCGGAATCACCAGCACATGCACCGGTGCCTGCGGGTTGATGTCATGGAAGGCGAGCGCGTGGTCGTCCTCGTGTACGCGCTTGCAGGGAATCTCGCCGCGCAGGATGCGGGCGAAGATGTTGCTGTCGTCATAGGGCGGCAGGCCGGTCACGGACATGCTGCATTCTCGACTGGGCGGGGTGCGCGGGCAAGATCGCGCCAAGGGCGACAGGAGTCGGAAATCTTTACGCTTTGCGTTCGGTCGGCCCCGACCCGCCGTCAGTTGCTTATTTTGCAACGATTTTTTGGGTGGCGCGGGTTTTGCAATTACTCCGGCTGGGCATCGCTCGCGGGCGGGTCCAGCAGCGGGGCCGCAATCCGGTGCTTTGGCGCCACCTCAGTAGGAGAGTCCGAAATGTCGATGATGACGAAAATGAAAGTCGGCGCGTTTGCGTTGGTGCTCGCGGCGACAACGGCGCTCACCGCGCAGGCGGCGCCGCTGATCTTCTTCGGCGAGGACCTCGGCCAGGGTGAAGCCGTTCGCCTGGCGGCCACGCCGAACGCGAATGCGGCCCGGAACAACTTCTTCTCGAACCTCGTGGGTGTCGGCACCGAGACATTCGAGGGCTTCGGAGTGGGCACGAACACGCCCATCAACGTCGTCTTCCCGAGCGCCGGTACGGCCACCATCGGTGCGGGCGGCTCCATTGCCAGCGTGCCCACCGGCACGAACGGCGTCGGCCGCTACCCGATCTCCGGCAACCAGTATCTCGATACAAGCTCGGCGCTGACGCTCACCTTCAGCGCGCCGGTCGCCGCCTTCGGCTTCTACGGCATCGATATCGGCGACTTCGGTGGCCAGGTGACCCTGACGCTCGCCGGTGGCGGCGCGCAGGTGCTCAACGTCGGCAACACGATCAACGGGCTGGGTGGCGGCGTGCTGTATTTCGGCGTGATCGAGACGGCGACCTTCACCTCGATCACCTTCGGCAACACCGCGGCCGGCAACGACTTCTTCGGCTTCGACGATTTCTCGATCGGCTCGCTCCAGCAGGTCCAGGTCCCCGAGCCGATGTCGATGGCGCTGTTCGGCCTCGGCCTTGCCGGGCTCGGCCTGGTGGCTCGCCGCCGCAAGGCCTGACGATCGGCCGGCGTCAACAGGCCCCATCCTGCTCGCAGGATGGGGCGGTGCCGCTGTCGTTGCGTTTGTAGCAATCATGGCTGCCCGGGCCGTTCCGCCCGGGCAGCCTTGGTGCGTCCCGCGGGCGTGTCACGGCAGTTTGCGCGTGCCCGCCGCGCGAAGAATGCCCCGCGGCCTGGCCGACTTCTCGGCAATGCCCGAGATGCCCTGGCGGCGCGCGAGCTCCATCCAGACCTCCTGCGGGGGGATGCCGGCATCCACCCAGACCACCACCAGATGATACAGCAGGTCCGCGCTTTCGAGCACGGTCGCGGCGCGGTTGCCGATCGCCGCCTCGATCACGCACTCCACCGCTTCCTCGCCGAGCTTCTGCGCGACCTTGGCGGTGCCGCGCGCGAGCAGCCTGGCGGAATGCGACGTACCGGCATC
>LNEW01000080.1 GCA_001464375.1 Rhodospirillales bacterium Ga0074136
GTGATGTCCCACGCGCCGTCCGCGCCGCCACCCAGGTGCAGCAGGAACCCCGCCAGCGGCGTCGCGGCGCTGCCCGTCGCCGCATCCTCCACCGTGCCGGTCAGCGGCGAGAACATCCGCGCGCGCACCGCCGCACCATCGCGGCAATAGACATACAGAGAGAGAAAGCCGCGCGTCTCGTCCGGATGCGCCGCGACGGCACGGCGGAAGGCGGCGAGGTCCGGCGTGGCGGTGGCCAGCGCCTCGGGCGTCACCTCCGTCAGCAGGCGATGATTGCCGCCATCGGCTGCCAGGGTGGGCGCGTGGCGCGCGGTCACGATGCCGGCCTCCGGGATGCCGGCGCAGGCGGCGGCCACCGCGGCGGGCAGCGTCGCGCCGATGCGCAGCGGCTGCGGCGCGGCAACCTCCGCGCCCACCACGCGGCCGTCATCGTCGCGCTCCAGCACCACCTCGACCAGCCCGGCCGGTTCCTCGAAGCGATAGGCGCGCGGCGTGCCCTCGTCCTCGCGGCCCAGCACCCAGGCGGTGCCGACATTGGGATGGCCGGCGAAGCCCATCTCCGCCACGCGGTTGAAGATGCGCACGCGCGCGCTGTTCTGCGGCGCGGCCGGCGGCAGCACGAAGGTCGTCTCGCTGAGATTGAACTCGGCGGCGAGGGACTGCATCTCGGCATCGGTCAGGCCGCGTGCATCGGGGAAGACCGCGAGCTGGTTGCCGCCGAAGCGGCGGTCGGTGAAGACATCGACGGTGACGAAGCGGAAGGCGCGCACGTTTTTTATGCCCTCAATCGGCGGGCGCCGGCATGCGCCGGCTTGCCTGCGCGCCCTGCACTGGCGCGCCGGCGGCGACGGGCGGGATGGGCGCGGTCGCGCCGTGCGCTCCCGGATCGCGCGGGTGCGCGATCCGTCTTCGTCCGCCCCCAATCGGCGGGCGGGCCTGCATGCCACACGGCGTTGCGCCGGCGGCGACGGGCGGGTTGGGCGCGGTCGCGCCGTGCGCCCCCGGATCGCGCCGATGCACGATCCGCAAGCCGGAGCGTTCCGCGCATGGCCGCGTCACGACACCTCCCGCCCCAGCGCGCGCAGGATCGCACCTTCCAGCAGCCCGGCGCCGATGTTCACGCCCAGCGCCTCCACGAACAGGAAGAAGGCGCCGAGCGAGACCACCAGCGCGATCCCGGCGTCGCGCAGCGGGCTGCGGCTGCCGAAGGCCCGGGCGGTACAGACGAACTGGATCGCGGCGGACAGCGCGAAGCCCAGCGGCACGATCAGCACCAGGTTCAGCAGCATCCCGCCGCCCAGCCAGGCGATCGACACGACATTCGGCGGCCCGGCCTCCGCCACCTCGGGAATGTCGGCGCTCCAGCCGCCGCGCAGCGCCACGACCACCAGCAGCACGCCGAGCAGCCCCAGCGCGCCGGCGATCAGCGCCGGCACCAGCTTCGGCCCGACCACCGCATAGACCGGCGTCACCGGGATGACCCAGGTGAGCCAGCCGGCCATCGCCCCCAGCGCCACCACGCCAAGGCCGACGACCAGGTCCGGGCGCGCGCCGGGCTTCATCGCCACGGCCTCAGGCGAGGCCGAGGTCCTTGAGCACCGCCTCCATGTCGGCGCGGTCGCGGTCGAGGAACTGGTCGAAGGGCGCGCCGGTCAGGAAGGCATCCTCCCAGCCGCGATCCGCCAGGATGCGCTTCCAGGCGTCGGTCGCGTGGATCGCCGTCATCAGGTCGACCAGCGCCTGGCGCTGCGCCGGGTTGATGCCGGGCGCGCCGAACACGCCGCGCCAGTTGATCGCCACCACGTCGATGCCGCTTTCCTTCAGTGTCGGCACCGCCGGGTCCAGCCGCGTCTCGCCCGTGGTCGCCAGGGCGCGCACGCGCCCCGCCTTGATCTGTTCCGAGAATTCCGACCAGCCCGAGATGCCGGCACTGACCTGGCCGCCCAGGATCGCGGCCTGCGCCGGCCCGCCGCCGGGGAAGGCCACGAAGGACGCCTCGCGCGCCTGGCGGCCGAGCTTCTGCAGCATCAGCCCCAGGATGATGTGGTCGGTGCCGCCGGCGCTGCCGCCGGCCACCGACACCGCGCGCGGATTGGCCTTCAGGGCATCGGCGAACTGCGTGATGGTCTGGATCGGGCTGTTGGCCGGCACGATGATGACGCCGGCCTCGGCCGTCATGCGCGCGACCGGCACGGTGTTCTGCAGCGTCACCGGGGTCTTGTTGGTGATGGTGGCGCCGACCATCACCGAACCCGAGATCATCAGCGCATCGGCGCGCCCGCGCCGCTGCGACAGGAAGCGCGGCAGGCCGACCGTGCCGCCGGCGCCGCCGACATTCTCGAACTGGAAGGTGCCGACCAGGCTGGCGGCGCGCGCCGCCTGCTCGATGGCGCGGCCCAGCCCGTCCCACCCGCCGCCCGGCCCGGCGGGGACGAACATGTAGACGCTGGCGAAGCGCTGCTGCGCGAGCGCGAGGCGCGGCGAAAGGCCGAGCGCGGCGGCGGCAGCCAGGAAGGTGCGGCGTTGGGTCATGGCGGTTCCGGTCGTTTCCTCGAAGGCGGCCAAGTCTGCGACGCGGCCCGGGCCAAGGGAAGCGGGGAAAGCACGGCCGGCGCCGACGCTTGCGCAGAGGCCGCGCCCGGCACGAGAATGCGGCAGGGGACAGGGGAAGGACGCCAGGATGGATGGGGACAGCGAGGCGCCGCGGCTCGGCCGCAGGCTGCTGGTGCTGCGGGTGGCCGGGCTCGGCGCGGCGGCGGCCACGCTGTCGGGCTGCGTGGTGGCGCCGGCGCCGGTCTATGCGCCCGGGCCGGTGCGCACCGGGCTGACCGATGCCGACCCGAATGATGGCCCAGGCCAGGGCCGCGGCGGGTTTTCCGGAAACCGCGTGCGCACCGGCTATACCGATGCCGACCCGTCCGACGGCCCCGGCCAGGGGCGCGGCGGCTACCGCGGCCCGGCCCGCACCGGGCTCACGGATGCCGACCCGAATGACGGCCCCGGCCAGGGACGCGGCGGGTATCGCGCACGGTCCCGCACCGGGCTGACCGATGCCGACCCGAATGACGGCCCCGGCCAGGGCCGCGGCGGCCGCAGGCGCCAGGTGAGCGACAGCGACCCGCGCGACGCGCCCGGCCGCGGCCGGGGCTGGTGAAACGCTTCGCAGCGCCGGTGCGCCAGCACACTCACCAACGCTTCACACCGCTTGCCGAAACTGTTGCGCCAGGCCGATGATGTTGGCTGGGGAAGGAGCAGGGCTGAGATGACCGATCGCGATGCCACCCAGGCCGTGCCGCAGGGCGAAGCTGCGGAGGATGGCGAGGGACGTCGGCTTGGCCGGCGCCTGTTCGTCCTGCGCGTTGCCGCGGCGGCGGGCGCGGCCGCCATCGCTGCGCCGGCAGCGCAGGCGCTGGACGTCACGCCGGTGCAGTACCGCACCGGCATCACCGATGCCGACCCTGGCGACGGGCCTGGCTATGGCCGTGGCGGGCGCCGCGGCACCGGCATCACCGACTCCGATCCCGGCGACGGCCCGGGCCAGGGCCGCGGCGGGTATCGCGGGCCGGCGCGCACCGGCCTGACCGATTCCGACCCGAATGACGGGCCCGGCCAGGGTCGCGGCGGCTATCGCGGGCGTCCGCAGGGCCGGCCCTATACCGGCATCAACGACGGCGACCCGGGCGATCCCTCCGGCTACGGCACCGGCTGGCGCCAGCGCCAGCAGCCACGCGGCGTGACCGACAACGACCCGAACGACGCGCCGGGCCGCGGCCGCGGCTGGCGCTGACCGGCGCGACCCGGCAGGCGCATCATGGCCGAGGATGACGCCCCGCGGCGTGGCCGGCTCTCCCGGCGCCTGCTGGTGCTGGCCGCGCCGGCCGCCGCGCTGACGCCGATCGTCGCCGAGGCCCAGCCGCGCACCGGCACGTCCGACAGCGACCCGCGCGACCCGGCCGGGCGCGGGCGGCCCTATACCGGGCAATCCGACAGCGACCCGCGTGACGGCGCGGGACGCGGCCGCCCGCGCACCGGCCAGTCCGACAGCGACCCACGCGACGCCGCCGGCCGCGGGCGCCCACGGACCGGCCATTCCGACAGCGACCCGCGCGACGGCGCCGGGCGCGGCCGCCCGCGCACCGGCTTTTCCGACAGCGACCCGCGCGACGCCGCCGGGCGCGGACGAGGATCACGATGACCGCTACGCTGGCCGAAGACGCCTGGTCCCTGGCTTTCGGGACGATGCCGATCGAGGACGGGCTGGCCCTGCGCGAGGCCACCGCGTGGCGCCTGATGCCGGGCAACGACCCCGGCCGCTATGCCGGGCTGCTGTCGATCGCCGACCTCGACACCTTCCTGCGCACCGATGCGGCGCGGACGCCGCGTGTCTCCATGGCCGATGGCGCGCGCAAGGGCGGCGCCGGGGTGCCGCACGACGAATACCTCGAGGAAGGCGGCGACCGGGTGGACCTGCCGCGGCTGCTCGCCCGCCACGATGCCGGCGCGAGCCTGGTCGTCTCGCAGTTCCACGAAATCCATCCGCCGCTGGCGCGCTTCTGCCGCGGGCTGGAGAAGGCCTTCCTGCATGGCGTGCAGGCCAATATCTACCTGACGCCGCCGGGCGCGCAGGGCTTCCGCGTGCATTTCGACACGCATGACGTGCTGGTGCTGCAGGTCTCCGGCCGCAAGGCGTGGCGGGTGTGGGACGCCATCCCGTATCCGGCGCCGACGCGCCACACGCCCTGGCACAACAACGCTACGCCCGAGGGCGACCCGCATGCGCTGCTGATGGCGCCGGGCGATGCGCTGTACCTGCCGCGCGGCGTGCTGCACGAGGCGATGGTGCAGGACGGCGCGGACCCGTCGCTGCACATCACCATCGGCTTCATGGAACCGGCGTTCGGCGAGATGCTGCGCGACCTGCTGGGCGAGTTGGAGGCCGAGGAGCCCGCCTTGCGCGCCGCCATCCCGACCTGGCGCCTGGCCGAGCCCGACGGGGTGGCGGCCGTGCGGTCCGGGCTGGCCGCCGCGCTGGCGGCGCTGGGCGGGCCGGGGCTGGCGGATCGCATCGCGGTCGCGGCGCTGGATCGGCTGGTGCGCGACCGCATGTCGCTGCCGCGCCGCGGCCTGGTTGCGCCGGCGCCCGGTCCCGAGGACCGCCTGGTGCTGTCGGAGACCATGCACCACACGCTGGTGCCGCTGCCGGAGGGTGGCGCCGCGCTGCGCTGGTATGGCGGCGTCGAAACCCTGAGCGCGGCCGAGTTGGACTGGCTGGTGGCGCTGGAGGATGGCGCCACATCCGCCGCGCTCGGCGACGGCGCCCTGGATTTCTGCCGCCGCCTCGCGCGCGTCGGGTTGCTGGAAGCGCATCACCCGGCGGCGTGAACCCCCGCCGGGGATGACGGCGCGCGGGCATCGCCGCGCGCCGCGCCGGATCAGGCGGCGGCGGCCACCAGCACCGGATAGTCGGTGTAGCCGCGCGCATCGCCGCCGTAGAAGGTGGCGGTATCGGGCGTGTTCAGCGCCGCACCGGTGCGCAGGCGCTCCGGCAGGTCCGGGTTCGCCAGGAAGGACGACCCGAAGGAGATGATGTCCGCCCGGCCCGCGGCGATGTCCGCCTCGGCCCGCGCGCGGTCGTAGCCGCCATTGAGCATCAGCGGCCCGTCGAACAGCCGCCGCGCGATCCCCGCCGCGTCGTAGGTGTAGGCCCCGCCCACCAGGTGCAGGTAGGCCAGGCCCTGGCCGCGCAGCGCCGTGGCGATGTGCGTGAGTGTCGCCTCCGGGTCGGTGTCCGCGACATCGTTGAAGGTGCTGCCCGGGCTGACGCGCAGGCCGACCCGCCCGGCCCCGATCGCCTTCGCCGCCGCATCGACGGCGCCGAGCAGGAAGCGGGCGCGGTTCTCCACCGACCCGCCCCAGTCATCCGTGCGCAGGTTCGCATTGGTCGACAGGAACTGGCTCGGCAGGTAGCCGTTGGCGCCGTGGATCTCGACGCCGTCGAAGCCGGCCTCGATCGCCAGCCGCGCGGCGCGGCCATAGGTCGCGATCACCACGGGGATTTCCTCCGCCGCCAGCGCGCGCGGCACCGGGTGCGGCTTCTGGCCGTCCCTGGTGACGATCGCGCCCGCGGCCGCCACGGCGGACGGCGCCACCGGCGACCCGCCATCGAGGAAGTCGGGATGCGAGATGCGCCCGGTGTGCATCAGCTGGACGAAGATCCTGCCGCCCTTGGCATGCACCGCGTCGGTCACGCGCCGCCAGCCGGCGACCTGCGCCGCGTTGTACAGCCCGGGGATGTCGATGTAGCCGCGGCCGCCGGCATCGGGCGTCGTGCCCTCGGTGATAACCAGCCCCGCCGTGCCGCGCTGGCCGTAGTAGAGCGCGTTGAGGTCGTTCGGAACGGCCCCCGGGCTGCGGTTGCGTGTCATCGGTGCCATCGCGATCCGGTTCTGGATCTCGACATCGCCGAGGCGGGCGGGGGCGAACAGGCTGCGTGTGTCGGTCATGGTCATGGTCCTTCAACGCGAAGGGGCGGGGCATCGTTGCCCGCCCGCGCTTCGCAGAAATCAGGCGTTGGCGGCGGTGGGCTGGCGGCCGACCAGGCGGTTGAGGTCAAGGGCATGCGCCCCCGCGCCCAGCCCGGCCTGCACCAGCAGCGCCACCGTCCAGAAGGCCGGGAACTCCCAGCCGCCACCCTGGGCGGAGAACATCCAGCCGGCCGGCAGGTGCTGGAGGGTGGCACCGACCAGGATCGGGATCGACAGCAGGCTCACGGTCCGCACGCCCACGCCGGCGATCAGCGCGATGCCCGCGCCGATCTCGGCGAAGGTGACGATCGCACCGAAGATCGGTGGATAACCGAGGGATCCGAAGAACCCCATCGTGCCGGCCAGGCCGAAGGTGCCGAGCTTCAGCAGCGCGCCATGGGCCAGGAACATCGCGCCCATGCTCACGCGCAGCAGCAGGGCGGCATAGGGGGTGGTGGTCTTCACGTCGGTCATCGTCGTGGTCCTTTGGAATGAGGCCTCGCGGGCCTTCGATGACGCGGACCATGCGTCCGCAGGCCCCCCGGCTTCCAACGGCGGTTCGGAACGGTCATCATCACCGGCACGAATGGCCGACCTCTCGACCCTCGACCTCAACCTGCTGCGGGTGTTCGACGCCGTGGCGCGCGAACGCCATGTCACGCGCGCCGCGCAGCGGCTGAACCTGTCCCAGCCCGCGGTGTCCAACGCGCTGGCCCGGCTGCGCGCCGCGCTGGCGGACGAGCTGTTCCTGCGCCGCCCCGGCGGGGTGGAACCCACCGAGCTCGCCCTCGCCTTGGCCGGCCCGGTCGCTGAGGTGCTCGACCGCCTGCGCGAGACACTGGCCGTCCACGCCCCCTTCGACCCCGCCACCGCGCACCGCGTCTTCACCGTGGCCTTCAGCGAATACGCCGAGGCGGTGCTCGCCCCGCCCCTGCTGGAACGCATGGCGCGCGAGGCACCAGGCTGCCTGCTCGCCATCAGCCACGCCGACCGCACCAACTGGCAAGACCTGCTGGACCGCGGCGAGGCCGAACTCGCGATCGCCGTGCTGCCCGAACCGCCGGCGATCTACACGCGCATCCGGCTGCTGCCGGAAGGCTTCCTCACCCTCATGCGCCAAGGCCATCCGCTCGCCGGCGGCGTGATGACCGAGGACCGGCTGATCGCCTTCCCGCATCTGCTCCATTCACCGAACGGATCGCGCGACGGCGCGCTCGACGTGGCACTCGCCACACGCGGCAAGCGGCGCCGCCTGGGCGCGGTGGTGGCGCACCTGTCGGCCGTGCCCGACATCCTGGCGCGCACCGACATGGTGATGACCCTGTCCGGCCGCCTCGCCCGACGACTGGCCGAAACGCACGGCCTGATGCTGCGCGAATCACCGGTGGACATCCGCCACACACGCCTGTCGCTGATCTTCCACCGCCGCTTCGAAAGCGACGCCGGCCACGCCTGGCTGCGACGGCTGATGCTGGCCGTGGCGAGGGAGGTGCCGGCGGTGGAGGGCGTGGACGGGGGAGGCGCTGCCTCCCCCGAACCCCCACCGCCAAAGGCCTAAGGGCCTCTGGACACCAATACGGATCGGGGAATTCGGGGAGGGGCATGGCGTGCCCGTCGCGTCGGTGGTGCCGACGATGCCCCTCCCCGAATTCCCCGATTAGGTTAGGGGTTCCAAGGGCCTTAAGCCCTTGGTGGGTGGGGTCCGGGGAGGGCAAGGCCCTCCCCGCCCTGGACCGCCGCGCCGCGGCGCGCTCCCATGCGCGGCATGGACCAGATTTTCGACCATGTGATCGTCGGTGCCGGCAGCGCGGGTTGTGTCTTGGCGAACCGGCTTTCGGCGGGTGGGGCTTCCGTTGCGGTGATCGAGGCCGGGGGGCGTGACCGGCATCCCTACATCCATATCCCCGCGGGGTATGCGCGCATCCTCGATCATCCACGGCTGACCTGGGGGTTCCGCACGGAGCCCGATGCGGCGACGGGTGGGCGTGCGTTGGACTATCCGCGCGGTCGGGTGTGGGGCGGGTCGTCGTCGATCAATGGGCTCGGTCATGTGCGGGGTCATCCGTCCGACTACGACCTTTGGGCGCAGAAGGGCTGCACCGGGTGGGGGTGGGAGGACCTGCTGCCGTATTTCATGCGGCACGAGAGTTTCGCTGGCGGTGGCGAGGGTCGTGGCACCGATGGCCCGCAGCGCGTCGAACATCTGGCCGAACGACCCGAACTGCTCGACCATTTCGCGCGCGCGGCTGAGGCGATCGGCCTGCCGGTGAATGCCGACATGAACGGCCCGCGGCGCGACGGCTTCGCGACGTTCCAGCAGACCAGGCGCGGGCAGCGGCGCGTCTCGGCGGCGCGGGCGTATCTGGTGCCGGCCTTGTCGCGGCCGAACCTCAGCGTGATCGACCAGGCGCTGGTGCTGCGCGTGGTGGTCGAACAAGGACGCGCGACGGGCGTGCTGATCCGCCAGGGCGGCGCCGAACGGCTGGTGCGCGCGCGCTTCGGGGTGGTGCTGTCGGCGGGCGCGATCGGGTCGCCGCACCTGCTGCAGCTCTCGGGCATCGGGCCGGGGGAGGTGCTGGCGGCGCAGGGCATCGCGCCGGTGCTGGATGCGCCAGGCGTGGGGCGCAACCTGCAGGACCACTACATCGCGCGGCTGAGTTTCCGTCTGACCGACCATCGGTTCAGCGCGAACCGCCGCATCGTCTGGCCGCGGCTGGCGTGGGAGGTGCTGCGCTGGGCGACCACCGGCAAGGGCGTACTGACCTGGTCGCCGGGCATGATGTCGTTGTTCGCGCGCACGCAGGATGGGCTGGAGGCGCCCGACATCCAGATCAATGGCGGCCCGCTGTCCTGGCAGGATGGGCGCATCGGCGTGCCCGAGAGCGAGCCCGGATTCACGCTGGGCGTGTGGCAATGCCGGCCACAGAGCCGCGGCAGCGTCACGCTGAAATCCCCGCGCGCGGAGGATTCGCCGGCCATCGCGCCGCGCTTCCTGACCGAACGCGCGGATGAGGACTGCGTGGTGCGCGGGATGCGCCTGGCGCGCCGCTGGATGGCGGCGGACCCGCTGCGCGGTGTTGTCGCGCACGAGGTCCGCCCCGGACCGGCGGCCGACACGGCCGACGCGCTGCTGGCCTTCGCCAAGGCGACGGGCGGGACGGTCTACCACCCCTCCTGCACGGTGCGGATGGGGGGTGACCCGGGTGCGCCGCTGGATGCGCGGCTGCGGCTACGCGGGATCGACGGGCTGCGGGTGGTGGATGCCTCGGTGTTCCCGGACATCCCGGTGTGCAACATCAACGCGACGGTGCTGTCGGTGGCGGAGAAGGCGGCGGATCTGATCGCGGAGGACATGCGCGGCTGACGTCCGGCCTGTTCCCCCGGGAACAGCGCCGCGCGGTCCCGCCAGGCCATCCTGACCCCATGGCGCGCATCCCGCGCCCGCAGGACAGGAGGCATTCCATGGGCGGCGTCCCGATCATCCGCATCCTCGGCACGCCCCGCGGCGATACCGTCGAGGGGACGATCCTCACCCAGTTCATGGGGGAGGAACTTCTTGGCCTGGGCGGCGACGACCGGATGTACGGCCACGGCGGCGACGATCTGCTCTGGGGCGGCGGCGGCCACGACTACATGCACGGCGGCACCGGCGACGACACGCTGCACGGCGAGGACGGCGCCGACAATCTGGGCGGCGACGACGGCGACGACGTGCTGTACGGCGGCAACGGCCCCGACGGGCTCTATGGCGGCTCCGGCGAAGACACCCTCCATGGCGGCGACCACGACGACGACCTCCATGGCGGCACCGGCGCCGACCTGCTGCGCGGCGGCACCGGCGACGATCAGCTGCACGGCGGCGACGGCCGCGACACGCTGAAGGGTGAGGCCGGTTCCGATATCCTGCATGGCGATGCCGGCGACGACCTGCTGGAGGGCGACGCGCCCGGCGCCACCGGCGACGCCGACCGGATGTACGGCGACGCCGGCGCCGACACGCTGCGCGGCGGTGGCGGCGACGATGTGTTGTACGGCGATACCCCGCGATATGGCGTGCCCACCGACGGCATCGGCCATGGCGCGGACCTGCTCGACGGCGGCGAGGGCGACGACACCGCCCATGGCGGCGGCGGCAACGACGCCCTGCACGGCGGCAACGGCGACGACGTGCTGCACGGAGACGACGGCGCCGACACGCTGCACGGCGATGCCGGCCGCGACACCCTGCGCGGCGGCGAGGGCGCGGACCTGCTGAACGGCGGCACCGATGCCGACCGGCTGGAGGGCGGCATCGCCGCCGATACGCTCTCGGGCGGCAGCGGCGACGATGCCCTGCTCGGCGATGCCGGAGACGATCTCCTGCGCGGCGATGCCGGCCGCGACGTGCTGCATGGCGGCGAGGGCGACGACACCTTGGTGGGCGGTTCGGGCGCCGACATACTGACCGGCGGCACTGGCCAGGACATCTTCGTCTGGACCCGCGCCAGCGCCGATCCGGCGTTGAGCGACAGCTACCCCGCCAGCCTGTCGCGCGACCGGGTCACCGATTTCGACCGCGGCAGCGCGGAGGTCGTGGTCGGCTATGTTGGCGACAAGCTCGACTTCTCGGCGCTCGATCCGATCACGCGCAACCGCGACGACGACGAACTGCACTTCATCGGAACCGCCGCGTTCACCCCGGGCGACGCGGGAGCGGTGCGCTTCGAGACCGTGTACGAGAAATGGCTGCCGCGTGCCGCATTCACGCTCGTGCAGATCGATCTCAATGGCGACACGGTTGCCGATTTCGAGATCGAACTGGCCGGGACCGGCGCCCTGCGCCAGGACCCCGTGATCCAGAACTTCATCCTGTGAGGGGTGGCGCAGATGCCATTGGCAGCCGGCGCGTAGCGCGCGCGGGCTGCGGCGGGAGGCCACGACACGGCGCGGCCTCCCGGTGCGGGGTCATTCGTCGAAGCGCAGCCCCCTTGCCCGGATCAGCGCGCTCCACTTATCCGCCTCGGCGCGCATATGCGCCTGCGCGGTCGCGACATCCGAACCGCCGGCGCCGATGAAGCCCACCTCGGCCACGCGCGCACGCACCTCGGGCTGCGCCAGCGCGTGGCGCGCCGCCGCGTTCAGCCGGTTCACCACCGCGTCGGGCGTCGCCGCCGGCACCCACCACATCACCCAGGAATTCGATTCGAAGCCAGGTGCCACGGTCTCGGCCATGGTCGGCACGTTGGGCAGCGCCGGCACGCGCTGCGGCGTGTTCACCGCCAGCGCCTGCAACGCGCCGTCGCGCACCTGGCCCATCGTCGCGGGCATGTCGGCGAACATGAAGTCCACCGTGCCGGCGCGGATGTCGGTCAGCCCCGCCGCCGTGCCGCGGTAGTTCACCAGCGTGAAATCCGCCCCCGACATGGACTGGTACAGCACGGCCGAGAGCTGGTGCGGCGTACCCGGCCCGCCGGTCGCCGCCGAATGCCGCCCCGGGTTCGCGCGCATCGCCGCGTGCCAGGCGTGCACATCGGCGAACAGCCCCGGCCGCGCCACCAGGATGAAGGGCGTGGTCGCCAGCAGCGTCACCGGCTTGAAGTCGGACAGCGCATAGCCCGGGTCGCGCATCATGAAGGGCGCGATGACCGACGAGATCGGTGCCAGCAGCACCGTCAGCCCATCGGGCGCGGCGCGCGCGACCGACCGCGTGCCGACGGCCGCACCCGCACCGGGCCGGTTCTCCACCACCATCGGCTGGCCGAGAAACGCCTGCATGTGCGGCGCCATGACGCGCGCCAGGATGTCGGGCGACCCGCCCGGCGCGAAGGGGTTGATCAGCCGCACGGTCTCGCGCGGGGACCAGTCCTGCGCCTGCGTCAGGCGCGGCAGGACCGGCAGGGTGGCGGCAGCCGCAAGCGCGGCACGACGGGTGGCACGGATCATCGGATGCATCCCAGGCAGGCGTGAGGCGTGGCAGGCGTTGTTGGCCGGCGCGCCGGCGGTCGCAGATTGGCATGGCCGGCGCCGCGCGCAACCCGGCAGGGCGCTGCCCTCCCGGACCCACCCGCCAAGGGCCTGAGGGCCCCTGGACCCCTCGACTTGACCAGGGGATCTGGGGAGGGGCATCGACGGCGGTTCGCGCGCGGCGGGCGCGCCAAATCCCCCGATGAAAACCCGCGATCCAAGGGGCCGTTGCGCCTTGGTGGGATGGTCTGGAGGGGCAAAGCCCCTCCAATTCCCGCGCCCCCATGCTATGCACACCGGCAATGCCCCGTGCCGTCGCGCCACGGGTGCGGCGTGCCCCCCTCGCCGTGCCCGTCCGACCTGCACCCCCCGTCCGTCCGCGGCGCCGCCTGGTGCCGCGCCTGCTGCGTTGGTCGGTCGTCCTCGCGGTGTGGGGGTTGGTCGCGGGCTTCGTCGCGCTGGTCTTCTTCGCCTGGGACCTGCCCAAGCCGGAGGATGCGCTCGCCGCCACGCGCCGGCCTTCGGTGACGATGGTGGCGGCCGATGGTGCGCTGCTCGCGACCAGCGGCGACCTCTATGGCGAGACGGTGCGCCTGCGCGACCTGCCGGCGCATGTGCCCGCCGCCTTCATCGCCATCGAGGACCGCCGCTTCCGCGATCATCACGGCCTGGACGTGATCGGCGTGGCGCGCGCGATGGTGGCGAACGTCACGGCCGGGCGTGTCGTGCAGGGTGGTTCGACGCTGACGCAGCAACTGGCAAAAAACCTGTTCCTGACGCCCGAGCGCAGCATCCGCCGCAAGGTGCAGGAGGCGCTGCTGGCGCTGTGGCTGGAATGGCGCTTCAGCAAGGATGACCTGCTGACCATCTACCTCAATCGCGTCTATCTCGGCGCCGGCACCTTCGGCGTGGATGCGGCGGCGCGGCAGTTCTTCGGTGTCGAGGCACGGCGCCTCTCGCCCGGCCAGGCGGCGGTGCTGGCGGGCCTGCCCAAGGCACCGTCGCGCTTCAATCCGCGCGTCAATCCCTCGGCGGCGATCGGCCGGGCGATGGAGGTGCTGGACGCCATGGTCGAGACCGGCGCCCTGACGGCGGCGCAGGCGGTGGTGGAGTCGGAGCGCCTGCGCTTCCCACCCACGCCGTCACGCGATGCCGGGTGGTTCGCCGATTGGGTGCGCGATGGCCTGGGCGACCGCGCCCCGCCCACCGCCGACCTGCTGCTTCGCACCACGTTGGAGACGCGGCTGCAGGCGGCGGCCGAGGCGCGGCTGGATGCGTTGCTGGCCGGCCCCGGGCGCGCGGCGGGCGTGGCGCAGGGCGCCGTGGTGGCGATCGACTCCGCGACCGGCGCGGTGCGCGCCATGGTGGGCGGGCGCGACTATCGCACCAGCCCCTTCAACCGCGCGACGCAGGCGCGCCGGCAGCCGGGCTCGGCCTTCAAGCCCTTCGTCTACCTCGCGGCGCTGGAAGCCGGCGCGCGGCCCGACGACATGGTCGCGGATGGTCCCGTGACGCTGGGCGGCTGGTCGCCCGGCAACGGGACCTGGCGCACGCGCGGGGAGATCAGCATCGAGGACGCGCTGGCCTTCTCGGTCAACACGGCGGCGGTGCGGGTGATGCAGCGCGCCGGCGGGCCGCGGGCGGTGGCGGCGGCGGCACAGCGGGTCGGGCTGCCGGGGCCCTTGCCGCGCGATGCCTCGATCGCGCTGGGCACGGCGGAGGTGACGCTGCTCGACCTGGTCGTGGCCTATGCGCCCTTCGCCAATGGCGGGCATCGCGTGGCCCCCTTCGGCATCGCCGAGGCCCGCGCCGAGGGCCGGCCGATCGCCTGGCTGCCGCCCGCCCGCGCGCCCGTGATCGCACCCGAGACGGCGGAGGCAATGCGGCGCATGATGGCGGCGACGGTGTCGCGCGGCACCGGGCGGGCGGCGGCGCTGCCAGGGGTTTCGGTGGCGGGCAAGACCGGCACGACGCAGGATAATCGCGATGCCTGGTTCATCGGCATGGCGGGGGGGATGGTGATGGGCGTGTGGCTCGGCAATGACGACGCGACGCCGATGGAGGGCGTGGCCGGCGGCGGCCTGCCCGCCAGGCTGTTCCGGGAGATCCTGGGGAGCGGGCGATGAGCGGGGCAGGGCGGGGGAGGACACCTCCCCCGAATCCTCCGCCGTTTTCTGGCCGTCGGGGACGGGCGGCGGCTGGCCGGTTCAGGGCTTTGGCCTGCCGATGACGTCCGAACTCACCGCCTTCGCCCGGCCGGTCCGGCATGAGGCCAACAACCTGCTGGCCGCGCTGGGCGGCACCATCGACATCATGCTGCGCAGCGCGGCGAATGAACGCGACCTCGCACGCGCCGAACGCATGCGCGAGGCGACGCAGCGTCTCGAAGCATTGTTCAAATCCTACCTGTCGCTCGCCGCGCCGCCGGTGACCGAGGGCGAGGGCACCGATGCGCCGCTCGTGCTGACCCTGCTGCAACCCTTGCTGGTGCTGCTGCTCGGCCCTGGCCGGACCGTGGAGGTGGTGGCCCCGGCGCGGCTGCGTCGCATCGCCATGCCGGCGCCCGACCTGCAGGAACTGATCCTGGGCCTGGCGCGGGCGGCGGCGGCGGCGGCACCCCCGCAGGGCGGGCTGCGCGTGACGATGGATGCCGCGCCCGGCGGGATCAGCCTGCGCGCCGCGCCCACGCCGCATGGCGCGGGGCCGCCGGCCACCTTCCTGCCGGCGGTGTAGGCGGCGGCGCGGCGCGCCGTCAGGCCGCCTTGCCGTCGGCGGCGCAGGTGCGCAGCCCCAGGATCGTGTAGGCCGGGCAGAAGCGCAGCACGCCGGTCGCCAGCGGCACCAGGCCGACCAGCCCCCACCAGCCGAGCGGACCCGCCACGCCGAGCGCCAGGATCACCAGCCCCGCGACGATCCGCAGCGCGCGGTCGACGCCACCCACATTGCAGCTCATGCCACCACTCCTTCACCCAGGCCGGTGAAGCCCGGCCGCGCGCTGGTCCTCGCAGGTGCGGGGCGGCGCGTCGGTGATGAAGTCACGCCCCGGCGCTGCCGTCCTTGATGCGCATCAGCCCCCCGGCGTCGAGCGCCGTGACCGCGCCGCGTTCCGTGCGCACCAGCCCCGCCCTGGCGAAGGCCGCCAGGCGCCGGCTCACCACCTCGCGCGCCGTGCCGATGTCCGAGGCGATCTCCTGCTGCGTCGCCGCCACCGTGCCGGGCGTGCGCGCCAGCAGATATGCCGCGAGGCGCGCATCGACGCTGCGGAAGGACAGATCCTCGATCCGGCCCATCAGCGCACCGAGCCGCGCGGCGAAGCCGGCCAGCACGAAGGTGCGGAAGGCGGCGCTGTCCTGCACCAGCACGCTGAACAGCGCCGCGGGCAGCATCAGCCCCTCGCAATCGGTCTCGGCCGTCGCCTCGGCCGAATAGGGTTCCTCGGCGAACAGGCAGGACGTGGTGATGGCGCAGGGCTGGCCGGGTTCGACGCGATAGAGCAGCAGCGCGTGGCCATCCTCGGCGATCAGGTCGACGCGCGCGCGCCCGGTGCGCAGCAGCACGAAGCCGCGGCA
Organism: Rhodospirillales bacterium Ga0074136; assembly: GCA_001464375.1. Classification (GTDB taxonomy): domain Bacteria; phylum Pseudomonadota; class Alphaproteobacteria; order Acetobacterales; family Acetobacteraceae; genus Neoroseomonas. The sequence continues at coordinate 16,037 of LNEW01000080.1, forward strand.
CGGGTCGCCCGGGCGGAACAGGGTCGCACCCGCCGGGGCCTTCAACGGCAGCGCGCCGGCGGCGATGCGCGCGCGGGTGGCAGGATCGATCGTCGGGGGCAGGGCTGGGTCGGGGGGCGCCATGGGTGCGAGGGTGCCGCGGACGGTCGCGCCGCTCAAGCCGCGCATGGCGGGCGTTGCGTGCGGGACACGCCGCGGTGCCCGCGCGCATGCCATCCGGTGCGAAAGCGATGCATCTGAGGGTCTTCCGGTATAGGATTGCGACCGAACCTGAGCCTCGCAAACCCATGCCCCGCGCTGCCCTGTCCGATGCCTCCCGCCTGTCCCCGCGCCCTGCCGGCGCCTCGGGGCGCTTCGCCTCGGCCGGCGTGCGCGCGGTGCTGCGCCGCCGCGCCATGGAGGCGCTGGGCCTGCTGGTGGTGCTGGCGGCGGTGGCGTTGCTGGTGGCGCTGGGCACCCACAACCCGGCCGACCCGTCGCTGAACACGGCGACGGCGGGCGGCACCACCAACCTGGCGGGGCGGCCCGGCGCCATCGTCTCCGACATCCTGCTGCAGGGCTTCGGCTTCGCCGCCGCGCTGCCGGCGCTGGCGCTGCTGGCCTGGGCCTTCCGGCTGGTGACGCATCGCGGCCTGGGGTCGCCGCTGGCGCGCCTGGGCGGGCTGGTGGCGGGCCTGCCGCTGGCCGCCGCGGCGCTGTCGGTGCTGCCGATGCCGGCCGACATGCCGGTCACCGCCGGACCGGGCGGGGCGATGGGCCCGTTGATCTCGGGCGCGCTCGGCGACGGGTTGGCGGCGCTGCTGGGCCCGGCCGGGCTGGTCGCGGCGCAGGGCGTGCTGGCGGTGGCGGCGGTCGGCGCGGCCTTCATCGCCTGCGGGCTGACGGTCGGCGAATGGCGCGGCGCGGGTCGCGCGGCGGTCGGCGTGGCCGGCCATGCGGCGGTGGGCGCAGGCCAGGCGGCGGTCGGCGTGGCGCGGTCGGGTGCGGCGGCGCTGCGGCGGCCCGACCCGGATGACGAGGAGGAGGAGCCCCGCGCGCCCGCACGGCCCGGCCTGGTCGCGCGGTTGGCCAGCCCGTTCCGCCGCGCCGGCCGTGGTGCCGGCGCGCTGTGGCGGCGCGAACCCTCGGTGCCGCTCGGCACCATGCTGCGCGCCGCGGACGAGGCCGCCGCCGCCGTGCCGCCCAGCCCGACCGCGCCACCCGCCCCGCTGCCCGGCCAGGCCGGCGATGCGCGTGCCGGGACCGAGCCGCCGCGCGCACCCAGGCTGAAGCCGCGCGTCAACCAGGCCGCCGACAGCCCGCGCCGCCCGCCGGAACAGCGCGCGCTCGATTTGCGCGATGGCGCGTGGAAGCTGCCGCCGCTCGATCTGCTGACCGAGGCGCCGGCGCGCCGGTCCGGCGGGCCATCGGAGGAATCGCTGCAGGCCAATGCGCGGCTGCTGGAATCCGTGCTGGAGGATTATGGCGTGCGCGGCCGCATCGCCGAGATCCGCCCCGGGCCCGTGGTCACGCTGTATGAACTGGAGCCGGCGCCGGGGACGAAATCCTCCCGCGTGATCGGGCTGGCGGACGACATCGCGCGGTCGATGTCGCTGATCGCGGTGCGCATCGCGACCGTGCCGGGGCGCAACGTGATCGGCATCGAGATGCCGAATGCCAAGCGCGAGACGGTCTATCTGAGCGAGATGTTCAGCGACGAATCCTGGGCGCGCAACCAGGCGAAGCTGCCGCTCGCGCTCGGCAAGGATATCGGCGGCAGCCCGGTCATCGCCGACCTGGCGCGCATGCCGCATCTGCTGATCGCGGGCACCACGGGGTCGGGCAAGTCGGTCGGGATCAACACCATGATCCTGAGCCTGCTGTACCGCTTCGGGCCGGATGAGTGCCGCTTCATCATGATCGACCCGAAGATGCTGGAACTGTCGGTCTATGACCGCATCCCGCATCTGCTGGCCCCGGTGGTGACGGAACCGCCCAAGGCGATCGGCGCGCTGAAATGGACGGTGCGCGAGATGGAGCGCCGGTATCGCGCCATGTCGCAGCTGGGTGTGCGCAACATCGGCGGCTACAACGAGAAGGTGAGCGCGGCGCGCGCCCGCAGCGAGGTGCTGACGCGGAAGGTCCAGACCGGCTTCGACCCCGACACCGGCAAGCCGGT
>LNEW01000081.1 GCA_001464375.1 Rhodospirillales bacterium Ga0074136
AGCGCGGCGCGGTAGGCATCCTCGGCGGCGGCGAAGTTCTCGGTCTGGTTCAGGTCGCGCCCCAGGCCCATCAGCTGTTCGTAGCGCCCGACATCGGAGGCGCCAAAGGCATCGGCCGACAGCCGCGCCACCGCCAATTCCAGCGCCGCGGATCGCCCGCCCGCCGCGGTGGTGCCGCCGCCGCCCACGCGCCCGGTCGCCAGGCGCTCGATCACCGGCAGCGACGTGGCAACGCCATCGGCGACAACCGGGCCGGACGGGCCGGCGGTGACGATCGCCACATGCGGCCAGCCGCCGGTGCGCCGCGTGCAGGCCAGCAGGCGGGCCGACCCGCCGCCGGCAATGGTGGTGCGCGTCGGCGCCGCGCAGGTCACGCGCTGGTCGAGCCAGGATCGCCAAAGGCCCGACGCGGCGATGGCGTCGAGATCCGCCTCGCTCGCGCTGCCGGAGAGTTCCACCACGCGCGCGGCGGGCTGGGTCCAGCCGCCGCAATAGGCCTCGCGCGAGCGCAGCACCGGGCGGTCGGCGGGCACCGAGCGCCCTGGCTGCACCTGGCAGGCCTCGTTGCGCGCATCGGTGCCGGCGGGTTCACCGGCCACCGCGGCGCCGGTGCGTGTGACATACGCATCCGGCTGCGGCTCGGTGCAGGCCACCAGCAACAGGAGCAGGCCAGGCAGGAACGGTGCGCGCACGGGTTCAGTAATCCTCGTCGCCGACGTTGGGCACTTGCACCTCAGGGTCGGTGATGCGGTTGTTGCCCAGGCGCAGGTCCAGTTGCTGCGGCGGCGCCTGCGGGATCGAGATGATCTGGCTCGGCACGATGCAGTTCACGGAGGAGACCACGCAGCCGTTCAGCCGGTAGCGCGTGAGCGCGCCGGAGGCCGCCGGGCGCGTGCTGTCGGCGAAGCGCGCCGCGGCCGCGCCGTCGACCGGCGTGCCCGAGACGTCGGTCAGCGTACCGGTCAGGTCGGCCGACCCGCCCGTGCCATGGATGGCGAGCCGCCCGGCGGAGGCGATGGTGCCGGTCGCCGTGCCGCCATCCAGCAACAGGAAGACCGCGCTGCGCCCGGCATCGATGTCGATCACCATGGTGCCGGCCGGCGCGCTGCTGGCCGGGCCGAAATCGCCCGGCGCCTCGGTGCCGGGCACGCGCACCTGGGTCGGCTGCTGGCGGCTCGGCAGGCCGATCTGGTCGGGCTCCACCACGCTCAGCGGATCGGGCGTGATGCCGGCGGACCGCGTGTCGAAGATCACCGCGGGCAGGTCGCCGCCGCGCGGCACCACGAAGATCCGCCCGGCGGTCTGGATGCCGCCCGGTGCGCTGAAGGCGACCGCGCGCCCGATCGTGAACTGCCCGCCATCGAGCACCATGGTCCCGGCGGAATCGATGTCCAGCGTGCCGGTGTTGAAGTTGGTCCGGCGCAGCGTGACGGCACCGCCGGCCACACGGATGCTGTCGGAGGAGACCAGGAAACTGTCGGTCAGGGACATCGCGCCGCCGGTCTGCAGCAGGATGGTCGTGGGGTCGATCTGGAAGGACTGCACCGTGACGCCCTGCCCGGCGGTCAGTCGCACCGCCCGGCTGGCGGTTATCTTGCCGCCCGACAACGTGGCCGTGCCGCCGGCGACGATGTCGAGATCCGTCCCGGCGGTGGTCTGGCCGGACAGCAGCACCGCGCCGCCCGCGCTGAAGATCGCCGCGCCGCCCGCGCCGACAGTGCCGGTCTGGCTGAGCGCGCCGCCGGCGGCCAGCGCAAGCGTGCCGCCGGCCGATATGATCCCGCTATTGGCCAGTGCGCCGGCCGCCGACAGGCGGGCATCGCCACCCGCCGCCAGCGCCCCGCCATGCACCAGGTCGCCGCCATTGGCGCTGAGGGTCGCGTCCGTGCCGGCCTGCAGCACGCCCGTCGCGGTCATCGCGCCGCCCGCCGAGGCGGTCAGTGCGGCGCCGGCGACATGCGTGCCGGCCAGCGTGACGGTGCCGCCGGCGGTCAGCGCCAGCGATGTCCCGGCCCGCACGACGCCGGTGCTCGACAATGCGCCGCCGGCATCGATGATGACGGGGCCGCCGGCCACGAGGCCGCCGGTGAGGCCGACCGCGCCGCCGCTGGCGCGCAGCGTCGCCGCCCCGTTGGCGACCAGCGTCGCGTCCGAGGTCAGCCCGCCCGCGCCGGTCAGCGCCAGGTCGCCGCCGGTGCTCTCGATCCGCCCGCTGGCGGAGAGGGTGCCGCCAGCGGTCAGGGTCGTGTCGCCCGCGGCGGTGACCTGCGCGGTCGTGGAGATCGGCCCGCCAGCGGTCACGGTCGCGGCGCCGCCGGCCGTCACGGTGCCGGCCAGTGTGAGCGCGCCGGTCGCCGTCGCGAGGCGCATGGCCCCGCCGGCGCCAAAGACGCCGTTGGCGGTGAGGCCGGTGGCGGCTTCGACGATGGCGCTCCCGCCCGCGGCGAGACTGCCCGTCAGGCCGACCGCCCCGCCCGTGGCGCGAAGGGTCGCCGCGCCATCGGCGACCAGCGTCGCGTCCGAGGTCAGCCCGCCCGCGCCGGTCAGCGCCAGGTCGCCGCCGCTGCTCTCGATCCGCCCGCTGGCGTTCAGCGTGCCGCCGGCGGTGACGGTGGCATCGCCGGCCGCCGTGACCTGCGCGGTGGTGGTGATGGCGCCGCCCGCCGTGACGGTCGCGGCGCCGCCCGCGCCCACCGTGCCGGCCAGGGTGAGCGCGCCGGCCGTGGTGGCGAAGCGCAGGGTTCCGCCGGCGCCGAAAGTGCCGGTGGCGTTCAGGCCCGTCGCGGCTTCGATGAAGGCGTTCCCGCCGGCGGCGAGGCTGCCGGCCAGGCCGATCGCGCCGGTATTGGCCCGCAGCGTGGCCGCGCCGTCGGCGACCAGCGTCGCATTGGCGGACAGGCTGGCGCCGACCAGGGACAGCGCCCCGCCGGTGCTCTCGATGCGTCCGCCGGCGGTCAGCGCGCCGTCGGCGGTGAACGCGACATTGCCCGCCGCGGTGACCTGCGCGGTGGTGCCGATCGCACCACCGGCCGTCACGGTCGCGGTGCCGCCCGCGGTCAGCGTGCCGCCAAGGGTCACCGCGGCGGCGTTTGCGGTGGCGGCGAGCAGCGCATCGCCGTTAGCGGCAATCGTGCCGGTCGCGGTCACGCCCCTGAACCCAGTGAGTGCAACATCGCCGCCGGCGGCCAGGCTGCCTGCAAGGGTAAGTGCGTCGCCACTGGAGCGCAGCGTCGCGCCCCCTGCCGAGACCAGCGTCCCGGTCGAGGACAGGCCGTCGATCGCGGTCATCAGCAGCGCGCCGCCGGTGCTTTCGATCCGGCCGCTCGCCGTCAGCGCGAGGGCGGCGCTGAACGTCGCATCGCCGCCGGCGGTAACCTGCGCAGTGGTGGTCAGCGCGCCGCCGCCGCTCACGGTGGCCGCCCCGCCGGCGGTCAGCGTGCCGGCCAGGGTCAGCGCGCCCGTGGTGGCGGTCAGACGCGCCGCGCCATCGGCGATGAAGGTGCCATCCGCCGCGAGGCCGGTCGCGCCCCGCAGCACCAGGTCACCGCCGGTGCTCTCGATCCGCCCGCCCGCAGTCACCGTGCCGAGGCCGATGATGGAGGCCTCGCCCGCCGCCGTGATCTGCGCCGTGGTGGTGATGGCGCCCGATGCCGTCGCGAAGAAATGCCCACCGCTGACGATCGTGCCGTCCAGGCTCAGCGTGGTGCCCGCGCCGAGGCTGAAGTAGCCGCCCGTCGTCGCCGCACCGCTGAAGTCGAGCGCGCCGCCGGCGCTGAGGCCCGCCGTCCCCGTGGTTGCTAGCGTTCCGGCGAAGTCGATCGCCCCGCCGGCGAACAGCCCGGCCGTGCCCGGCCCGCCGGTCACGGTGATGCTGCCGCCCGGACCGACCGTCAGCCCCTGGTCGGTGGTCAGCGACAGGCTGCCCACCGCCGAGACCGCGCCGCTGACCAGCACCGGCAGCACCGTGTTCAGCGCCAGCACCGGCCCGGTCGCGACCAGCCCGCCCAGTTCGACGATCTGGTTGTCCTCGGGCAGCGAGATGCTGCCGCCGTTCAGCGTGAACAGCCCGGTGACGACCAGCGCCCCGGCGTCCTGCGCGACACCCCCGGCGCTGTCGATGCTGACCGAGGTGCTGCCCTGCACCAGCCCCACCAGCGTGACACTGCCGCCCTCGAGCGCGATGACCGGCGCCGTGATGCCGCCGGCCGACAGTGCCCCGCCGGCCGAGACCCGCACCGAGACAGGCGCGGTGATGGCGGTGGCATCGAGGTCACCCCCGGTGGCGAGCACCACCTGCCCGGTCGCGCCGGCCGCGGGCAGCGTGCCGGCGGCGATGGCGGTCGCGGTGTCGAACTGGTTGGCGGTGCGACCGAGCTGGAAATCGCCCTGCGCCGTGCCGGTGAGGGTGGCGACATCGACGATGCCGGCGGTCTGGCGGACGGAGCCGCCGGCGGTCCCGGGCGTACCCGCGACCAGTTCGAGCGTGGCGACGCGCTCGACGCCGCCGCTGCGCAGCCTGACGTCGCCCGCAACCACGATGTCGCCGGCCGAGCGGACGGTGCCGGACTCGCTCGGCACGCCATCGGCGCCGATCACCAGGCGCGACGCGGCGCCGTCGCCGGTGCCGCGGATCCGCGCCAGCTCGGCGGTGCCGAGTGCGAGCGTGCCGGCGGCGGAATCCGGGCCGCCCAGCGTGACGGTGCGCCCCAGCGTCTCGGGCAGGATGTGGATGATGCCGGCGGTCGCCAGGATGGCCGCCTGGATGTCGATGTCATCGGCGCGCAGCACGATGGTCGCACCGTCCGGGGCGCTGATGGCGCTGCCGCCGCCGTCGCGCAGTTCCATCAGCCCCGCGCCGCCGCGGATCTCGACATTGCCGCCGGCGGTCACGCCGGCCAGCGCCTGGATGCGGTTCCCCGCCACGCCCGGGTCGAGCAGAACGGCGCCGTTCGGGAAATTCGCCGACAGCGTCGCGACGTCGAGCAGCGTGCCCGCGCCCTGGGTCAGCGCGCCATCGCCTGCCAGCGTCAGGCGCAGTACGCGCGGCGCGGTGCCGTTCACGAGGTCGACCGTGCCGGCAATGTCGATGGACCCGGTCTGGCCCAGCGCGCCGAGCCGCAATTCGGCGGCCGCCGTGCCGCTCGGCAGGAAGCCGAGTTCCGTGCTGTCGAGCGTGATCCGCCCGGCCATGGTGCTGCCCGCGGCGCCGCCCAGCACGTAGCCGATGCCCGCATTCGTGGTGATCGGGAGCAGGGTGATGACACCACCCGGCGCGCGCAATTCGGCGCCGATCGCGAGGTCGTCCGCGCGTAGCGTCAGCGCCCCGCCGGTGCCAACCTGCAGCGCCCCGGTGACGCCAAGCGTGGCGTTGCCGCCGAAGCCGTTGCTGCGCAGCGTGGCGTCGGTGCCGGCGCTGAGGCCGAGGCCGAGCGCGGTGCCGTTCGCATCCCGCCCGCCGCCCAGCGCGCCGATCGCATTGCCGGCGCGGTCGAGCGTGACGGTGCCGCCGGCCAGTGCGGCCAGGGTCGCCGCCGAGATGGTGCCGCCGGTCTGCGTGATGTCCCCGCCGCTGGCGGTGCCGCCGTTGAAACTACCGGTGCGCAGGATGATCTGCCCGCTCGCCCCCGCCGCGGTGAGAGCATTGGCCAGGGTCAGCCCCGCGGCCTCCAGCGTCAGGACGCGGTCGGTGCCGACGCTGATCGGCAGGTCGAGCGTCAGCGCCAGCGCGTTGCGCAGCGTGATGTCGCCGCCGGCGGTCAGCGCGGTGAGGTCCTGGATGGTGTTGCGCGCCGTGCCGTCGCCATTGGCGCCGGCCAGGCGCAGCGTGCCGGCCGCCTCGGCCGCCAGCGTCGCCGCCGACAGCCGCGCGCCCGAGGCCTGCAGCAGGTTGCCCGTGGTGGCATCGAGCAGCACCGTGGCGCTGCCCAGCACGTCGTTGAGCGTGAGCGAGGCCGCGGCGATATCGATGGTGCCGGCCACCTCGGTGCCCGCGCCGCCGGCGCCGACCGCGCTGACCGTGGTCGCGCCCGTACCGCGGAACGCCACGCCGTCGCGTGCCGTGGCGGCCAGGGTGCCGGCGGTGTTGTCGCCGGTCAGGCGCACCTCGCCTGCCGCGGCGGTGGCGTTCAGCGTGGCAGCGCGCACCGCGGCCTGCGCCGTCGCGCCCGTGATGTCGCCTGCCGTCGCCGTCAGGTTCACGGTGCGCCCGGTGGCGTCGATCGTGACCTGCCCGGCGCCGAGCCCGATGGTCGACAGGGTGATGTCCGTCCCGCGATAGGTCACGCTGCCGCCGCTGCTGGCGGTGCGGCGGATCTCCAGCGCGCCCTCGGTCGCGACGTTGATGGTGCCGAGCGCCTCCACGCCCACCACCGGCAGGCTGTTGCCGGCCTGGCCAATCTGCACCACGCCTTCGCCCTGCAGCGCGGTGGCGGCGAGCGAGCCCACCGAGAGCCCGCCCGCGATCTGCCGGATGGCGCCGATGCCGCCCGGCGTCAGCGCCAGTTCCAGCCGCGTGGCGGTGGACGGTGCGATGGTCCACGCGCCGCGCAGCCGGATGTCGGGCGCGGCGGCGAGGATCGTGCCGCCATTGGCGTCGAGCAGCGCGAGTTCGGTCGAGGTGAGGCGCGCCGTACCGAGGTCGGTCTGCGTGCCGCCCAGGCTGAGCGTGCCGGGCGAACGGATCTCGATGCGTCCCGCCGCACCCGCGCCGGTGTCCACGGTGGCACCCGGCAGCAGCGCGAAGTCCGGCGCCTGGAGGGTGATGGTCCCGCCGATGCCGGCGCCGACCAGCGCAATGGGCGCCGCCACGGTGAACAGCCCGGTGCCGGCATCGACGCCGGCGCTGGTGACCGACAGGACCGGCCCGCCGGCCCTGATGCCCGACACGCCATCCCAGGCGCCGGCCACGACGCTGCCGATCTGGCTGTCCGCCGTGCCCAGCCGGATGCTGCCGTTGGCGACGGCGCTGATCTGCGGGACCGACAGCGTGAAGCCGTCCGCCACGATGTCGCCACCGCTGCGCAGTTCCAGCACCTGCGGCGCGCCGGCGCCGGTCAGGTCGACCGCGCCGCGCAGCGTGATGGTGCCGGAACTCACCTGGTCGGTGGGTTCGAGCGCACCGATGATGAGGCGCCCGGTCGACACGCGCTCGATCGCCGCCGCGCTGATGGTGGTGGTGTCGCCGAACCCGCCGGCGCCGCCCAGGCCGATGGTGCCGCCCGCGGTGAAGGGCGCGAACTGCACGACCCCGCCGGGTGCCAGGAAGACGGTCCCGGCCAGCGCGGGGGCCACGCTCAGCCCATCGGCGAGGATGCCGATGGCGCCACCGGTGCCGGCATTCACCCGCGCACCGACCTGCAGGTCGGCCAGGCCGTTGGCCATCAGGAAGGTGCCGCCGGGCCCGGTGATCACGGAATTCGGCGAGACGGCGCCGCCGGCGCTCAGCCCGGCGAGCAGCCGCTGCACCTGGTTCGCGCCACCGAGGACGATGTCGCCGCCGGCCGAGGCCGAAAGCCCCTCGGCGCGGATGATGCCGGCAGACTGCACGATGTCGCCCGCCGCCGGGGCATCGAAATTGGCAGCGGTGCGCAGGATGACGCGCCCGCCAGGCTGGTCAGCCGTGACGTTGCCCGCCAGCGTCAGCCCGGCGGCCTCGAGGGTCAGCGTGCCGCCGATGCCATCGGTGGCGGTGGCGCCTTCGACCACCAGCGCGCCGGCGTTGCGCAGCGTCAGGCTGCCGGCGGAGGAGGGCGCGAGCGTGCCGACGCTGTTGACGTCGGCCGCCACGAGCGACCCGCCGCCATCGAGTGTGACGGTCCCCGGTGCGTTGACCGTCAGCCGTTCGGCGGTGATGCGCGCGCCGGTGGTCTGGGTGATGCCGCCGGAGGCCGAGGAGAGGTCGACATCCGCCCCCGCCGCGGCGATGCCCGGCGCGGCGATGGCGAAGGTGCCGCTGGCGCGGAAGGTGAAGTCCTCGGTCGCGGCCGCGCCGCCCGAGACCTGGGCGACGTTGTTCAGCGTGCCGGGCGAGCCCATCAGCACCGAACCCGCATCGGCCGTGGCCGACAGGCGGCTCGCCGTGACGCCGCCGGCCACGCCCTGGACGATGTCGCCGCTGGTGGCGTGCAGGGTCAGCAGCCCATTGGCGGCCGGCAGCCCGAAGGTCGAATCGAGCGCGATCGACCCGCCCTGCAGCGTGGCGCTGCTGACGAACGAGGTGCTGATCGGCCCGGCGACGCGAAGCGCGCCCGCGTTCGCGCTGTCATGCCCGATCACGAGCGTCTGCGCGAAGAGCCACGGGAAGGTGGCGCTCGAGACGAACAGCGATGCGGGGTCGTCCGCACCGAGGCTGACGGCCCGCGTCGCGCTGCGCGGCGCGATGTCGATCGTGCCGGTCTGCGTGGTGAAGGGATCGCTGGCCAGCACATAGGAGGACACCGTCAGCCGGTCGGCGCGCAACTGCACCAGGCCACCGACCGCGGTTGCGGCCACGCCCTCCGCGAAGAAGCCCAGCGACGGTAGGATCGACAGGTCGGCCGCCGACAGCGTGACCGAGCTGCCGCGCACGCCCGACACCGTGGCGGTGGTGCCATCGGGCAGCAGCACGCCGTTCACCGTCGTCGTCGCGAGGGCGCCCACGGTATCAAGCGCGAAGGTCCCGACAGCGGTGGCGCCGATGCCGCGCACATCGTTGGTGCCGGCAGTGAGTGTCGCCGCGCCGGTGGCGCTGACGCCGAGCGTGGCGGCGCGGATGCCGCCCCCGGTCTGGGTGATGTCGGCCCCGGCGCCCAGGCGCACGACGCTGGCCGGTGCCGGGCCGCCCGCCAGGCCCAGCGCGCCGCCGAGGGTCATGGCGCCACCCGAGGCCAGGGTGATGTCCTGGAAGCCCAGCGTGGCGCCTGCGTTCAGCGCCAGCGTGCCGGGCGTGGTCACGGTCAGCGCACCGGTCGGGCCGGTTTGCGTGATGGCGCCATCGAGCGCGATCGCGCCGGCCGCGCTCAGCGACAGCGAACCGCCGACCGTGCTGGTGCCGAGCACGGCCACCGCGTTGAGGTTGCCCGTCCCGCCGGGCGCCAGCAGCGCGTCGCCGCCCGCGGTCACTTCAAGCCGCCCGGCGGTGATGACCGCACCGGTCGCCGCCTGTCCGATGCTGCCGGTCGTCGCTTCCAGCGTGACCGTGCCCGCGCCCGCGCCGATCGCGGCGTTGATCTGGAGCTGGCCGGTATCGGCGGTGAGCGTGATGTCGGCATCGCCGCCGCCAGCCGGGCCCACCGCCGTGCCGATGGTCACGCTGTTGGCGCTGCGGTAGCCGAAGGCGGTCTCGAAGGAAATCGCGCCGAGCGCGGCCACGGCATTGGGCGCCAGGTCGAGCGCAATGGCGCCATCCGCCGTCGCGGTCAGCAGGTTCGCGGTGATGGTCCCGGTAGCGGTCTGGGCAATCGTCTCGCCCGCCCCGGTGGCGGTCAGCGCCACGGTGCCGGTGGTGGTCGGCGTGATCAGCGGCGCCTGGATCAGGATGGAGGCGCCTTCGAGCGACAGCGTCGCGCCGGGCGCGGCCGCCTCGGCGGTCGCCGCGACGGTCAGCGCGCCATCGGTCGCGAAGGCGATGCTGCCGGTCGCATAGAGGGACCGCGGACCCGCGGCGCCCGACGGGGTGCCGCCATCGGCCAGGCGGAAATCGCCCTCGCCGGCCAGGGTGATGCCGCCGGAGCCGGCATGCGCCACCAGGTCGCGCGTGCCCCCCGCGGCCACCAGCGCGCCGCCGGCCTGCTGGGTGATGGAGGTGCCGGCCTGCAGGTCGATGCGCCCGGTCGTGCCGCTGACGGTGACATCGACCGCGCCCAGCGCGATCGCGCCGCCGGCGTCCAGGCTGATGCTGCCGGCGCCCAGCGCCGCATCCACCGCGATGGCGCCCGTGCCGACCAGCTCCAGCGCGACGCCGCTGCCCAGGGCCAGCGCCTCGGAAATGGTGACGCCGGCGCCGGTGACGGTGCCGGTGGCCGGCACGGTGGTGCGGCCGAGCCGGATGGTGGCGGCGTCCGTGCCCTCCAGCGCCGCGGCGGCGACCTGCAGGCGGCCGGCATTCGGCGGGCCGCCCACTTCGACGATGCGCCCGGCGGTCTGCGGGCCGATCTCGAGCGTGCCTCCGGCGACCGAGAGGCTGCCGCCGGCGCCGACCGCCAGCGTATCGCCCCGCAGCGTGAGCGTGCCGAGGGCGCCGGCCGTGACGCTGTCGTTGATGGCCAAGGCGCCGGCGTTCAGGCGCACGTCGCCGGTCGCGGTCACGCCGGACTGCGCGTCGGCGACGGTCAGGCTGCCGGCGGTGAGCGCGACGGTCGCACCATTCGCCTGCACGACCGAAACCGCGCCGGCGACCGTGGCCTCGATCACGCCGGTGAAGGCGCCGGCCGGCGTGGCGGTGGCGCGCAGGTCCAGTTCGCCGATGGTGTTGATGCCCAGCAGGCTGATGCTGCCGGCGCGCGAACTGGCCGCGCCGCTGCCGCCGCGCACCGTCAGCCGCCCGGTCGGGCCATCGAGGGCGATGGTCGCCGCGCTGTCCTGCGTGATGCCGCGCGCGGCATTGAGCGCGAGCGACCCGGCCGTGATCGCCGCCGTCGCGGACATCGCCAGCGTGCCGGTGCCGCCCTCGTTGAAGGCGCTGAAGGTGACGGCGTTGAACCCGCCGCCCGCGGCAGTGGCAGTGACGGTGCCCGCGATCTCGAGGTGGCGGCCGCGGATCGCGATGTCGCCATCGGTGGTGGTCGCGCCGGCCACGCGCAGGCGGCCATTGTCCCCGACGACGGATATGTCGTGGTTGTTGCCGGTGGCATCGACCGTGACGACCAGCGCGGTCGTGAGGTCGGCCGCGCCGGTGCCGATGTCGCGGAACGCCAGCACGCTGGCCGCGTCCTGGGTGATGTCGCCGGCCGCGGCCAGCACCAGCGCCTGCGCGTGGATCGCGCCATCGATGGTGAGCGTGTTGTTGTTGCCTTCGACCACCAGCGTGGCGGTGCCGGCGACGCTCAGCAGCTCGTTCGTGGTCACCGACAGCCCTTCGGCGCTGGTGACGGCGAAATTGCCATCCGCCGTGCCGCCAGACTGCAGCGCGAGCGCGCCATTGCCCTGGGTGAGCGCGACATCGCCCGTCCCGGTGACGGAGGCGGCGAGGTCGAGCGCCGTCGTGGCACTGGCGCGGTGCTCGATGGTGGTGCCGACGGCCTGGGTGATCCCGGTGGCGGCGGCGAGCGTCAGGCCGGTGGCGCGGATGTCGCCCTCGAGCCCCAGCGCACCGGTGCGCGCGGTGAGCGAGACGTCGGTGCCGCTGACGGTGCCGGTGACGCGCAGCGCCTCCGCGGCGACGGTCAGGCCGGCATCCGCGGTGCTGGCACCCAGCGCGAAGACACCATTGCCCGCCCGGTCGAGCAGGATCGCGCCCGCCGGCGCATTGGCGGTCAGCGGCAGTTCGCTGCCGTCGGTCGCATGCGCGATGGTGCCGCCGGATTGCGTGATGCCGGCCTCGCCGGTCAGTGCCAGCGAGGTGGCGCGGATGTCGGCGCCGATGGTCAGGCCACCGGTATCGGCCGTCAGCGCGACAGCGCCGCCGGTGATCGCGGCCGTGGTGGCGATGGTGTCGGCGACGACCGTGAAGGCGCCCGCCGCGCTGCCGGCACCCAGTGACAGGCTGCCATTGCCGGCGGCGTCGAGCGCCACGTCGCCGGCTGCCGAACCGGCCGCCAGCGCCAGCGCGGTGCCGGCACCCGAACTGTGGCGGATGTTGCCGCCGGTCTGCGCGATGCCGGTCTGCCCGGCCAGCGTCAGGGAGGTGGCGCGAATGTCCTCGCCGATGGTCAGCGCGCCTGTGGTGGCGGCGAGCGAGACGGTGGTGCCGCTGACCGCCCCGGTGGTCGACAGGATGTCGGCCGCGACGGTGAAGGTGCCGCTGGCCGCGCTGGCGCCCAGCGCCAGGTTGCCGTTGCCGGCCTGCGCCAGGCCGATGGTCCCGCCGGTCGCGTTCGCCGTGACGCCGAGTTCGGTCGCGGCGCCCGTGCTGTGCTGGATGGTGCCGCCGGCTTGGCTGATGCCGGCGGAACCGGCCAGCACCAGGGAGGTGGCGCGGATGTCGGCGCCGATGGTCAGCGTCCCGCTATCGGCCGTGAGCGTGACCGCCGTGCCGCTGATCGCCCCCGTGGTCGCGACGATGTTGGCGTCCACCGTGAAGACGGCCGTCGCGCTGCTGGGGCCGATGGAGAAATTGCCGTTGCCGCCGGCATCGAGCGTGACCGCGCCATTGCCGGCGACCGCCGTGAGGGGCAGCGCCGTGGCGACGCCGCTGCGGGAGAAAATGTTGCCGCCGGTCTGGTCGATCACGGTGCCGGCGCTGAGGTCGAGGCTGGTGGCGCGCAGGTTGGCGCCGATGTCCAGCATGCCGGTGTCGGCCGCCAGCCGCATGGCGTTCGCGGTCAGGGCGTTGTCGATGGTGAGGTTGCCGCCGGCCACGATATCGAGCCCGCTGCCGGCGGGCCGTGTCAGCGCGGCGGCGATGGTCACGTCGCCGGCGGTGATGGTGCCGAGCCCGGTGATCGTGGTCTCGCCCAGCCGCAGCGTGCCGGTGGTGACAGCGTTCAGCGCCGCGGCCCCGAGCACGAGCGTATTGGCCACATTGGTGCCGACGCGCAGGTCGCGCCCGGCGGTCTGCGGGCCGATCTCCACGACGCCCGCGGCCGCCGCCAGGCTGCCGCCGCCACCGAAGGAGACGGTGTCCGCGCGCAGCGTGATGGTCTGGCCGGTGCCCGCCGCCACCGCCGCGTTCACCGCGATGGCGCCGGTCCCCGCACTGGCGACGAAATTGCCGCTGACCGTGACAGCGGCGCCCACCGTGATGTTGCGCCCGGCGAGCAGCGTCAGCCCGCCATTGGCCTTGTTGATGGCGGAATCGACGATGATGTCGCGCGCCGCATCCAGCGTGACGGTGCCGGCGAAGCCGGTGATGGCGGCGGTGGAGACGCGCGTCCATTCGTCGTTGGCGCCGGTATTGGCGGTGACGGAGCCGGTGGCGGTGGTGATCTCGACCGTGATGGAATTGCCGCCCGGCAGCCCGGCGGGTTCGGCCGGCAATGCGGTGTTGCTGACGATGATGTTCTGCGGGTCCAGCAGCAATTCGCCGTTCGCACCCGCCGGCGCGCGCACGTCGACCGTGCCCGCGGCCTCGATCACGGTCTGGCCCGAAAGTTCGACGAATCCGCCATTGCCGCCCGCCGCACCGCCGCGCGCCGACAGCGCGCCACGCATCTCGGTGCGTTCGAGCGAATTCAGCACCAGCATGCCGCCGGCGCCGTTCACCGTGGCGTCGGCGCGGATCTCGGCGCCACGCTCGACGATGGTGCGCGCGGCCATGGTCTGGTTGCGCCCGCGCCCGGTGGTGCCGACCAGCACCTGGCCGCCGCCGGTTCCGCCCGAGGCATCGATGCGCGCGCCCGCGCCCACCGTGACCGTGCCGGTCGCCTGCAGCGCGACGCGCCCGCCGCGTTCGCCGGCACCGCCGGTCGCGGCCACGCGGCCATCCACGCGCAGGCTGCCGCCTTCGGCGCGGATCGCGACCTCGCCGGTGCGGGTGCCGACCGTGGGGGCGTCGATCCGGCCGGTCTGGCGGACCAGGTCCTCGACCAGGCCCGAGGCTGCATGGGCGGTGATCAGCACCGATCCGCCGGCCGCCTCGATGAAGCCGGAATTGGTGACCAGCGCCTGGCCGCCTTCGGGCGCCGTGCGCACCGCCTGGGTCACGTCGATGCCAATGAGGCCATCGCCCGCGAGGTCGAGCACGAAGGTCTCGGCCGCGCCGAGTGCCACGCGCCCCAGCCGCGCGCGGATCACGCCGGAATTCGACACGCCGGGGCCGACGAGTGCCGCCAGCCCGCGATCCGCCACGGTGATGGTGCCGCGGTTCTCGACCCGCGCGCCGGGACGTGCGGCCTGGTCGAAGGCCATGCGGCCGGCCATGAAATTCTCGTTGGTGATGCCGGCCGCCGAGGCGATCAGGCTGCCGACATTCACCTGCGCCCCGCCGGCGAAGACCATGCCGGACTGGTTGACGATGGCGACCCCGCCATTGGCCTGCACGCGCCCGGCAATGACCGACGGGTCCGGCCCCACGACGCGGTTGAGCGTCCAGGACCCCTGGCTGGGCTGGATGAACTGGACCGTGTGCTGGCTGCCGACGTTGAACTGCTGCCAGTTGATGGCGGCGCGGTCGGTGCTTTGGGTGATGGTGGTGCGGTTGGCGGTCTGCCCGATGCCGGCCTGCCCGGCGACCACCTGGCCGCCGGTCGGCCCGGTGTTCGGCGCGGGCTGCGCCATGACAGGGCCGGCCGCGATGGGCAGCAGCGCGGTGGTGGCGAGCAGCCAGTCGCGGCGCACGGCGTGCCGGCGTGGCGGTTGCGCAGGCGCCGGTGCGGGCCGCGCCGCGCGCGCACCCGCCAGAACGGTCTTTCGTGCGGTCCGCCCGGGACCGCGATGCGCAGCGCCTGCCATTGGTTCAGAACCTTATCAGCGTGCGGAGATAGAGCTGCGTCGCGCGCAGCGGGTCCGCGAACTCGCCATCGGGGCGGGTCGTGATGCGCCGCGCCACTTCCAGGTCGAGCTGCACAGTATCCGCAAGTACCGTGCGCACGCCACCACCCCATGACGAAAGTCGGCGATCGGCGTCGGTATCCAGGTTCTGGTAGGCCCAGCCCATGTCACGGAACACGTAGAACTGACTCGAACCGCGGTTGTTGCCGAGCGCGGGTTGCGCCGCCAGGTCGTAGGCAATGTCCAGCTGCAACTCGACCGCGTACCCATAGCCCCAGTCACCCGTCACCTGTCCCGAATAGAAACCGCGGCCCAGGCGCGAGCCGCCGAGATAGTACTTCTCGGCATTCGGCAGGATGTTGGTCGACCACTGGCCCGAGGTGTAGACTTGCAGGTTGAACATGCCGCCGTCGAAGGGCGAGAAGATCGGCTGCACGCGCTGGTAGTCGGCGGTGTATTTCGTGAAGTCGAACTGGCTGCCGGTGCGGGTCGCCTCCGGGTCGTCGCGCGGCGTGGCGTCCCAGACCGCCAGGCCCTGGTGGGCGCGCACCGTGCCCTGGTTGGTCGCCGCCGGCAGGAAGGGCATCAGCGTATCGAGCGCCTGCGCGTCGAAGCCCCCGCGCGCGCTGCGGATGCGGTCCCGCCCGGCCAGGTTGCGCCCGGACGCCGTGCCCACCCCGGTGTAGATGTCGCTGTCGAAGATATCGAACTGCGCGACGGCATAGAGGTTGGCCGGGCGGGAGCGGATGATCGGATAGGTCGCCACGATGCCGGCCAGGCGGTTCTCGGCCTCGTAGCCGATCTCGGCGAGCTGGCCGGTCGGCAGGGTGTTGCCCATGCCGGCATAGACGCGCACCCGCAGGCCGGACGCACCGACGAAGGCCTCCACGCTGGCCTGGGTGAACCATTGCGAGGCCTGCTCGGCACCGAACAGCGAGACCTCGGTCCGCTCGCCGTATTCGGTGAAGGAGTTCAGCCCGCCCACCAGCAGCGCCTGCCAGGGGCCGGTCAGCTGGTAGGCGCGGTTGTCGAGGTTGAAATAGCCGCTCACGGCCGATCGCGAGAGCTGCGCGACCAGCCGCAGCGCGCCGGGTTCGCCCTGGATCGGCTGCAGCACGCCGCGCACCGTGACACCCGGCACGTCCGACGCCAGCAGCAGCGCGCGTTCGACCGCCGCGGTCGAGACCGGGCGGACCGACTTCACCCGCTCCAGGAACCGCAGCACCTGTGTCCCGGCCGGGCCGATATCGCCATCTAGGCGGACTTCCGCGACGTAGCCCTCGGTGATCGCGAAACGCACCTCGGCGCGCCCGTCGGGCTGCGGCGACAGCGCCGCGGCCACCGAGACGAAGGGGTAGCCGGCCCGCCGATACAGCCCGAGCACGGCGAGTCGGGTTTCCTCGATACGCGCCAGCGTGATGGTGCGGCCTTCGATGGGCGCGAGCACGGCGCGGAAGGCGGTGATGTCGAGCGCGGTATTGCCCTGCACCACGGCGGTCGAGACTGCCACCTCGCGGGATTCACCGGGGCCGCGCTGCGCTTCGGGTGGCGGCGGCTGGGTGCGCGGGGCCAGGCTGGGCGCGGTCCCTGGGCCGATGCGGTCGATCAGGTCGGCAGGGGGCGGCGGCGGCCGCGGGATGTTTGCCGGCACCTGGGCAAGCACCAGGTTCGCGGGCAGCACCATCAGGGTAGCGACAAGTGCCTTCGCCGGCGTCACAGGATGAATCACTCGCCTGACCAGAATTTCCCGATCCTACCGTGGGTTAACTACAATGAAACCCTCGATGTGTAGTGCGTCGGTGAATTCCTTCGACCGTAGCGTTGGTGCAACGGTTCGCCGGTGTCAGGGACTGTTTTGAGCGTCGTCGTCAGCACGCGCTCCGGGTCCGGCACTGGCCCGAATCCAGGCCAGCCCACGGGGTGGGATGCGGGCCGGTGCCGGACCTTTCAGCCCAGGCTCTCAATCGCCCAGGTTGACCACCTGCACCCGACGGTTCCGCGGTTCTGCGCGGCCGTCGCCGGTCGGGACCAGCAGGGTGCTCTCCCCGAATCCCACCGGGGTGAGGCGCGTGGCGGTGATCCCGTAGCGTTGCACCAGCAGGTCGCGCACCGCGGCGGCGCGGCGTTCGGACAGGGCCTGGTTCATCCCGGCATCGCCGACGGTATCGGTATGCCCTTCGATCCGGAAGCGCGACTGCGCCAGCGCCGGCGCGGCCAGGGCGCGCGCCAGCGAGGCCAGCACGGATTCGGCCTGCGGCGTGAGTTGCGCCGAACCGGTGGCGAAGGTGATCATCAGCGATACGGCGGCGCTGTCGGGCGGCGCCGTGGTCGCGGACTGCACCGGGCTGCGCGGGTCCAGCGGCGTGACCGGCGCCGTCACGGCATCGCCCTGGTTGGGGATGCGCAGGCCCCGCGTGAGGTTGCGCACGATGCTGTCGGCCAGCGGGTCCGGCGCTTGGGCCTGGGCGGGCGCAGCCGCGAGAAGGACCAGCAGGGACAGGAGTGCAGGGGTGGCACGCATGCGACGGATCCTCCTTGCCGATGGTGCAGGGCGGTGGCCCGCGGCGGGCCGCACCGCCGCGCGCGCCACGCGGCCCGCGCACCTTAGAGCAGATCCCGACCCGGTGGAATCATCCGATCGGGCAGAGATATTCTTTCAAAACAAGGCACTAGACTCGTCGCCGAGGCACCGCGACCGGAGCGTCCCGCAGACGACATCCTCCCACGGACAAGCCCCAGGCGTCGCGGCCCGCTGCGCCCGCGGCGCGGCGGCCAGGGTGGCGCGGGGCTGCACCCCCGTCAGCCGAAGCGCGCGACCGAGAAATCGGCTGCGACCGCCGCGCGCCCCAGCACCGCATCGGCGGTCATGCGCCCCGCCACGGGGCCGAGCGTGTAGCCGGACGATGTGACGGCGGCGAAGAGGCCCGGGCAGGACGGCGCCTCGCCCAGGATCGGCGCGCGATCGATATGCACGTTCATGCCGGTCCAGGCGCGCAGCACCGAAAGTCCGGCGACAGCCGGAACCACATGGCCGGCGACCCACAGATTGCCCTCGATGCTGTCGCGCCGGTTGCGGGTGGCGCCGGTGGCGGGGTCATGGACGCCGGGCCAGGCGCCGCCGATCAGCAGATGGCCGTTCGGACCTTGCTTCAGCGACAAATGCCGCCCGGCATGGGCGACCAGATGCGGGATGAAGGCCCCGGTGGCTTCGGTGGCGATGACCTGCTGCACCAGGCCGCCAACCGGCAACGCCACGCCGGCCAGCGCGGCAATGCTGCCCGACCACGGGCCCGCTGCGACCACGACGCGCCCGGCGCGGATGGTGCCGGCTTCGGTGGTGACGGCGAAGGCCGCGCCGTCGCGCGCGATGCCCGTGATCTCGACACCGCCCACCACCCGCGCGCCGGCGCGTTTCGCCAGCGCCAGGAGTGCGGCGGTGCCGCGCAGCGGGTCGATCTGGCCCTCGTCCGGGCAGAAGGCGGCACCGAGGAAGCGCGGCGCGAGATAGGGGGCGAGGGTGCGCAACTCGTTCGCGCCGATCACGTGGCTGTCGATTCCCGCGCCGCGCTCCACAGCCGTCTTGCCGTGCAGCCAGTCCAGTTCGGCCGGCGTCTCGGCCAGCATGATGCCGCCCTCGGTGCGGATGCCGCAGCTCTCGCCGGCGTCGCGCGCGATCTCCTTCCACAGGGCGATGGAGCGCGGCCCCAGCGGCAGCGTCGCGGCGGCCGGGCCGGCAGTGCCGAGCGCTTCCGCCTTGTCGCCGAAATCATAGGGCAGCAGTTGCACGTGCAGGCTGCCGGCATTGGCGGTGCTTGCCGCCAGGCCAGGCTCGGAGCGGTCGGCCACCAGCACATCGACGCCCTCGCGCGCGAGATACAGCGCGGTCGACAGGCCGAGCACGCCGCCGCCGATCACCAGCACGTCGCAGGCGCGGTCCTGGGCCGCGAGGGGCAGGGCGGGGCTGCGCCAGGTGGGGGGTGTGGGCGCATGGATGACGGGCGCGTCGAAGCCTTCCGGCACCTCGCGCATCAGGGCGGCGGCCGGGATCGGCTTGATCGGCGCGCGCGGGGCGGCGAAGGCGGCCTCGGCGGCGGGGGCGTTTGCGATGCGCGCGATGGTGGCGCCGCACATGCGGCCCTGGCAGCGGCCCATGCCGGCGCGGGTTTCCTTCTTGAGCGCGGCCAATGTGCGCGCGCCGGACGCGATGGCGTCGCGCAGCGCACCGGCGGTGACCTCCTCGCAGCGGCAGATCGTGGTGGCGTCGGCGATAGTCGTGGCATCGAAGGCGGGGGCGGCGAACACGCGCCACAGCGCGCGTTGGAAGTCCAGCGCACGGCGCAGGTCGCGCTGCGCAGGCGCATCGTCGGATACGCCGAAACCAAGGTCGCGCGCCGCTGCCAGCCCCGCCAGCCGCCCGCGCGCGAACGCCACGCGCGAGCCACCGATCGACGCGCCGTCGCCGATGGCGAATACCCCGGCGATGTCGGTGCGCCCGTCGGTGTCGGCGATGGTTTCCAATCGCCCGATCTCCGCACCGGGGCCATCGGTGGCGAAGCGCTGCGCGCAGCCGAGCGCGCGGGCGAGGCCGGTCTCCGGCTGGAAGCCCATGTTCAGCGCGGCGACACCCGCTTCGATGCGCCGTTCGCCGGACGGCGTGGCGATGCGCAGGGCGACGAAGCGGTCGGTGCCTTCGCAGGCCAGGATGCTGCCGCCCCACAGCACCGGCACGCCGGCGCGCTTCAACTGCGCGAGGTAGCGGAACCCGTCCCAGGCCAGGTCAGGTGAGGTGCGTGCCAGCGCCAGCAGATCGCGCCAGGTTCCGAAGCCCGGCCGCGGCGCCGCTTCCACCACCGCGGCCACCTGCACGCCGCCGGCCAGCAATTCGCACGCAAGCTGCAGGTTGAGCGGCCCGCTGCCGGCGATCACCACGCTGCCGGCCGGGCTCACGCGCTGCGCGCGCGCCAGGGTCTGCAGCGCGCCGGTGGTCATCACGCCGGGCAGCGTCCACCCTGGCACCGGCACGGGGCGTTCATGCGCGCCGGGGGCGAGCACCAGGCGCTTCGGACGGAAGGTGAGCGCGGTGTCACCGATCACGGCCGCGATCTCGTCCGGC
The DNA here is from genome assembly GCA_001464375.1 of Rhodospirillales bacterium Ga0074136. Taxonomy (GTDB): domain Bacteria; phylum Pseudomonadota; class Alphaproteobacteria; order Acetobacterales; family Acetobacteraceae; genus Neoroseomonas. Next base: position 19,679 of record LNEW01000081.1, read on the forward strand.
GCGAAGCCGCCCCAGACGGTGGCGCCGTGATGGATGATGACGCCGGCGTCGCGCGCTTCGGCCACGAGTGCCGCGCCGCGTCGGAACTGCGCATCGGGCGCGGCATTCGCATGGCTTTTGGCCAGCGGCTTCAGATACTGCCCGCCGGCATCGGCGCGTTCGTCGAGCACGATGGTCGTGGCCCCGGCGCGCGCGGCGGCGATGGCGGCGGACAGGCCAGCAGGGCCGGCGCCCACGACCAGCACGTCGCAGGCCGCCTCGGCAATGCCGGTCGGTTGCGGCGCGAGCGGCGCGGGTTCGGCCGGCAGGGCGCCCTGCACGCGCATGCCGGCTTCGGCCTTCACCAGGCAGGCGCGTTGCCCGGCGCGGCCATCCACCGTGACAATGCAATCCCAGCAGGCCCCCATGCCGCACCACAGCCCGCGCGGCGCGCCCCTTGCTGTTGTGCGCAGCGCGACAACCCCGGCAGCCGACAGCGCGGCGGCGATGGATTCGCCGGGCAGCGCCTCGACCTCGCGCCCGTCGAAGGTGAAGCGGATCGGCGCGGAGGATGGCGTGATGGTGGGGGAGGTGAGGCGCATGCCCTTGCCGTGCTGGGGAAAACAGTCTCCGATCATCGCACGCGGCCCGGCCGCGTCCATCCCCGGAGCCATCGATGTCCCGCGAGCCCTTCCGCGGCACCTACACGGTGCTGGTCACGCCCTTCACAGCCGATGGGTCCGCTGTGGACCACGCTGCCCTGGCGCGCCTGGTCGAATACCAGGTCACCGAGGGCGTGCGGGGGCTGATCCCGCTGGGCTCCACCGGTGAATTTCTGTCCGTCTCGCGCGAGGAACGCGCCGCCATCGTCGAGACCGTGGTGCGCGCCGCTGCCGGGCGCGTGCCCGTGCTGGTCGGCACGGGGGCCGAGGACACGCGCGAGGTGGTCGCGATCTCGAAGGAAGCCGAGGCGCAGGGCGCGGACGGCGTGATGATCATCCCGCCCTTCTATTCCGTGCCGACGCTGGCGGAACTGGTCCACCACTACGACACCGTGGCGAAGGCGATCGGCATCCCGATCATGGTCTACAACAACCCGGCCACATCCAACGTGGACATGACGCCAGCCATGCTGGCCGAGATCAGCCGCATCCCGAATTGCCGCTACGTGAAGGAAAGCACGCTCGAGGTGACGCGTGTGCGCGATATCGTCGACCTGTGCGGCGACCGGATGGAGGTCTTCGCCGGCGTTCTCGGTTACGAAAGTGCCTGGCTCGGCGCGATCGGCTGGGTCGCGGTGTGCAGCAACGTCGCGCCGCGCCTGTCGTCCGAGATGTTCGACGCAGCCGCCTTCGAGGTGAACCGCGACAAGTCGCGCGCGCTGTACCGGCGCCTGACGCCGCTGCTGCCCTGGGTGGGCGGGCCGCGCTACGTCTCGGGCACCAAGGCGGCGTTCCGGCTGATGGGCATGGACATGGGCCCGCCGCGGCCGCCGCGCCTGCCGCTGCCCGCCGTCGACATGCCGGCACTGGCGCAGGTCTTGCAGGGCATCGGCCTGATGAGCGTGGCCGCGCAGGCGGCGGAATAACAGGGAGCATCACACCATGGATCGTCGCCTATTCCTCGCCGCCGGCGGATCGCTGCTCGCGGCCCCCGCGCTGGCGCAGGCTCCCGCCTGCACGCAGGCCGTGCCGAACACCGAGCTGGTCAAGGCCGGCACGCTGACGCTGTCGACCAACCCCACCTTGCCGCCGATGCAGTTCGTGGACGGGCAGGGGGTATTGCGCGGCATGCGTGTGGAACTGGGCGCGGAACTCGCGCGCCGGCTCTGCCTGCAGGTCGAGCATGTGCGCGTGGAATTCGCCGCCATGATCCCGGGCCTGGCGGCGCGGCGCTGGGACATCATCAACACCGGCATGTTCTACACCGAGGAACGCCAGCGCCTGATGTGGCTGGTGCGCTATGAGCAGCAGGCGATCAGCGTCTCGGTCCCGCGTGGCAACCCGCGCAACATCACCAGGATCGAGGACCTGGCCGGCCTGCGCGTGGGCGTGGAGCAGGGCGGCTTCGAATTCCGCCGCACCACCGACATGTCGAACGACCTGACCGCACGCGGGCTGCGTCCGCTGACCATCCGCGCCTTCGACAATTTCGCGGTGTCCTTCCAGGCGCTGCGCGCGGGGCAGCTCGACGCCGCGATCTCGATCGACAGCACGGGCAAGGAGTACGACACGCGCGGGGAATTCACCCGCGCCATCTCCGGCCTGTACGGCACGCCGATCAATTTCGGCTTCCGTTCGCGCCCGCTGGCGCAGGCGGTGGCCACGGCGCTGACGGCGATGAAGGCGGACGGGTCCTTCCAGGCGCTGCTCGATCGCTTCGGCGTCACGGCCTATGATGGGCCGTTCGAGGTCGTCGGCCCGACCTGATGCGACCCGCAGGCGCCGGGTGGCCCGCCGGACTGCTGGCGGGCCACGTTCGCGGCCTCGGCGCGCGCGATGCGCGCCGCAACTCGACTGAATTTCGCAAGGCCCGCTGACCCATGCAGATCTGGCGCTGGGATGGCTTCTTCGATTCGCTCTTCAACGCCTACCTGCTGGAAGGCGCGATCATCTCGGTCGGGCTGACGGCGGGTTCGCTGGTGTTCGGCCTGTTCATCGGCATCGGGCTGGCGCTGATGCGCCTGTCCGGCAACCGCATCATGTCCGGCTTCGCCGCCTTCTACTGCTGGTTCTTCCGCGGCACGCCGCTGCTGGTGCAGCTGCTGCTGATCTACACCGGCCTGCCGCTGCTCGGCATCCGCTTCGATGTGTGGGAAGCCGCGCTGATCGGCATTTCGCTGAACGAGGGCGCCTACCTCAGCGAGATCGTGCGCGCCGGCATCATGTCGGTGGCGAAGGGCCAGCGGGAGGCCGCGGCCGCACTCGGCCTGCACCGCGCGCAGGTCTTCCGCCTGGTGACCTGGCCGCAGGCGCTGCGCGTCATCATCCCGCCGCTCGGCAATTCGGTGAACGGGCTGCTCAAGACCACGTCGATCGCGTCGGTCATCAGCGTCGATGAACTCCTCCGCCGCACGCAACTGCTGATCCAGGAACGCTTCCTGGTGCTGGAATTGTTCATCGTCGCGGCGATGTACTACCTGCTGATGACCACCCTTTGGGACTTCGTGCAGCGCCGCCTCGAACGCCGCTACGGGCGGGGCTACGCGATGGAAGCCCCCGACCGGCGGTGACAGGGCGGCGCCCGCGCGCTATCGCTGGCGCCACCCCATGAGCGCACCCGCCACCGACTTCGTGCCGCCCATGCCCACGCCTGCCTGGCGGCCGCCCACCGCGCTGGGCGGGCTGCTGCGCGCGCGCCGGGATGTGCTGTCGATCTTCCCTGCCGATGCCTATCGCCGCCAGGTGATGACGACGCGCCTGCCCGGGCGGCTGATCCTGGTGGCCAATACGCCCGAGGTGGTGCGCGACGTGTTCGTCACGAAGCACGCCATCTACCAGCGCAAGTCGCGCTTCCTGGAGGATGCGCTGCGCCCGGTGATCGGCGGGTCGTCCTTCATCGCCTGGGGCGATGACTGGACGGCGAAGCGCGCGGCGATCTCCCCGCCGATCCATCCTTCGGGCATCGCGCAGTTCCATCCGTGGTACCTGCAGGCCGCCGAGGAAACCGTCGAGGATTTCGCGCGCGCCGAGGGCCCCGTCGATGTCGCCGCGGCCTTCGCCACGGGCATCACGCGGGTGCTGCTGTTGTCGGTCTTCGGCCCGTACGTCGCGCGCGAGGAAGCCGCAATCATCGCCGAGACCTTCACCGCCTACCAGGATGCCGCCGAGGTGGTGGACCTGTTCGGCCTGTTGGGCCTGCCGGACATGCTGGGCTGGCTCACGCGCCGGCGCGCTGGGCACCTGGCGCGCGCCCTGCGTGGGCGCGTCGCGCGGCTGCTTGACGCGACCGGCCCCGATGGCGGCACGCCGCTGCTGGCCGCGCTGCGCGCGTCGCTGTCGGGCGAGGCGCTGCTGGACGAGGTGGTGATGTTTCTCCTCGCCGGCAGCGAGGGCGCGGCGATCACGCTGACCTGGACCGCGATGCTGGCGGCGATGCACCCCGCCACGGCGGACCGCATGGCGGAAGAACTGCCTGCCGCGCCGCCCGCCTTCGCCGATCTTCCGGGCTTCACCTTCACCCGCGCCGTCATCCAGGAATCCATGCGGCTGTACCCGCCCGTCGCGGTCTTTGCGCGCCAGGCGCTGAAGCCCGACCGCATCCGCCGCTGGGATGTGCGGGAGGGCGACATCGTCCTCGCCGTGCCCTGGCTGCTGCACCGCCACGAGCAACTGTGGGAAGCCCCGCACGCCTTCCGCCCGGAACGCTTCCTCGGCGATGCGCCCCGCCAGCGCCCGCGCTTCGCCTACCTGCCCTTCGGCATCGGCCCGCGCATCTGCGCCGGCGCGGCCTTCGGCATGGCGGAGGTCTCGGTCTTCGCCGCCATCCTGTTCCGCCGCTTCCGCTTCGCGCTGGCGCCAGGCTTCACGCCGCGGCCGAATTGCCGGCTCGCGCTGCGGCCCAAGGGCGGCATGCGGCTGGTCATCACGCCGCGCTGAGGCTTGCCGCCTCCGCCGCGCCGCCGCAATCTTCGCAGCGCAGCATGAGGAGAGCGGTGATGGCGGAATACGACCTCGCGGTGCGCGGCGGCCAGGTGGCGACAGGCTTCGGCACCACGCGCTGCGACATCGGCGTGAAGGATGGCCGCATCGTCGCCATCGCCGAACGCATCACCGACGCCGCCCGCACCATCGAGGCCGACGGCCTGCTGGTGCTGCCCGGCGGCGTCGACAGCCACTGCCACATCGAGGAACCCTCGCGCGGCGGCTATGCCAGCACGGGTGCCGCCGAGCCGCCCGTCACGGTCAACGAGGAATCCTTCGCCACCGCCAGCGCATCCGCCTTCGCCGGCGGCACCACGTCCGTCGTGTGCTTCATCCCGCAATGGAAGGGCTTCGGCGTCTGGGACCGCTACGTCGACTACCGCGCGCGGGCTGCGAAGGGGATGCTCGACCATTCCTTCCACCAGATCATTTCCGACCCCACCGATGCGGTGATGGATGAGGAGGTGCCGCGCGTGGTGGCCGAGGGCGTGCGCAGCCTGAAGGTCTTCCTGACCTACGAACCGCTGCACCTGGCCGACGCGCAATACCTGCGCGTGCTGACCAAGGCGCGCGAACTGGGCTGCCTGGTCACCGTGCATTGCGAGAACTACGAGGCGATCAACTGGCGTACGCAGGAACTGCTCAAGCACGGCATGACCGCGCCGAAATACCACGCCTGGGCACGCCCGCCGATCGTCGAGCGCGAGGCCACGCACCGCGCCATCGCCCTGGCCGAGCTGGTGGACCAGCCGATCCAGGTCTTTCACGTGAGCTGCGCCGAGGCGGCCGAGGAGATCGCCCGCGCCCAGGCGCGCGGCGTGAAGGTCTGGGGAGAGACCTGCCCGCAATATGTGGCCCTGACGGCCGCCGACATGGACCGCCCCGGCTTCGAGGGTGCGAAGTTCATGTGCAGCCCCGCCCCGCGTACGCGCGAGGAACACGCGCGCATCTGGGAGATGATCCGCCGCGGCACGCTCGATGTGATCTCATCCGACCACTGCGCGTTTTCCTTCGAAGGCGACAAGGGCAAGCGCCAGAACGGCGCCGACGCGGTATTCCGCGACATCCCGAACGGCATCCCGGGCTTTGCCGCGCGCCTGCCCGTCATCTTCAGCGAGGGCGTGTCGAATGGGCGCATCAGCCTCGATGAATTCGTGCGCCTGACCAGCACCAACCCCGCGCGGCTGATGGGCCTGGCGCCACGCAAGGGCATGATCGCGGTGGGCGCCGATGCCGACCTCGCGCTGTGGGACCCGACGAAGAAGGTGCGGCTGACCAACGCGCTGATGCAGCACGCCATCGACTACACGCCCTATGAAGGCATGGAGGTCACCGGCTGGCCGGTCGCCACCATCCGCCGCGGCGAGGTCGTGATGCGCGACGGCACGGTGCAGGCCGAACCCGGCACCGGCCGGTTCCTGCCGCGCGGCCCCTACGACTTCATCCGCCCGCGCGGCATCACGCCCGACGGCTTCGACCCGGCGCCCTCGACCGTGTTCAGCTAACCGCCACGGCGTAGCCCACCGCCCAGATGCCGGTCTCGTCGTAGTCGATGGCCGTCGCGTCGGTTACCGGCGCGGCGGACAGGATGGCGGCGATCTTCGCCCGAGCCGCATCGACACGGCGGCGGATCTCCCCGGCCCACCAGCACGCCGCTGCCGGTCCAGGACAGCCGCGTCGTCCAGCGTTCGGTGCGTTCGGGCCCCGGGCGACTGCGCCCGGTGGTGGTCTGGCGCAGCAGCAGCGCGTCGCGCTCCGGCCTCGGTTCGACCGCGACCTCCATCCGGCGCGAGCCGGTGCTGACCTGCGCGTCGTGGAAGGACAAGGTCTCGATCCCCAGGATCCGCAATGCGCCGGCATCGTCCATGCCGATCACGGCCGCCAGCTTCTGCGCCACGCCCGTGCCGCGATTGCCCTGGAAGGACGCCAGCAGCACCGCCCGCCCCGCGATGGGCAGGGCGCGCAGGATGCGGCCATCGCCATACCAGGTCGGCAGGCGGATTTCACCCTCGGGCGCGCCGGCGCCGGTGAAGCCGATCGCGAAGGCCTCGCCGGCATCCGTGTGGACCGTCCGCGCCCGGATCGTCGCCGGCGGCGCGCCCGCGCGCAGCGCGATGGCGGTGGTCGCGGCGCGCGCCGCCGCCGGCAGCGCCAGCAGACCTGCGGCGGCGAACAGGATCGAACGGCGGTCGGTCATGGCGGGCTCCGGCACGAAGTCAGGCGGCGGCAGTCTCGGTGGCAGGCACCGCCTGGCGACGAACGGCTTCCAGCCCCGCGTCCGGTTGGCGAAGGCCACAAGCGACAGCATCACCGGCACCTCGACCAGCACGCCCACCACCGTGACCAGCGCCGCGCCGGAATTCAGCCCGAACAGACCGATCGCGACCGCCACCGCGAGTTCGAAGAAATTCGACGTGCCGATCAGCGCGCAGGGCGCGGCCACCGGGAAGGGCACGCGCCACAGATACGCCCAGCCATAGCCGATGGCGAAGATGCCGTAGGACTGGATCAGCAGCGGCACGGCGATCAGCGCGATCAGCAGCGGCTGCTCCAGGATCACGCGCCCCTGGAAGCCGAACAGCAGCACCACCGTCGCCAGCAGCCCGAGTACGGAGGCCGGCTTGATCCGCCCGGTGAATTGCGCCACCGCCGCCTCCGCCGCGGCGCCCGCGAGCCCGCGCGTGAGGCGCATGCGCGTGACGGCCCCCGCCGCCAGCGGGATCACGACGTACAGCACCACCGAGAGCAGCAGTGTCCCCCACGGCACCGCCAGGTCCGTCACACCCAGCAGCAGGGCCACGATCGGCGCGAAGGCGAACACCATGACGATGTCGTTCACCGAGACCTGCACCAGCGTATAGGCCGGGTCCCCCCGCGTGAGTTGCGACCACACGAAGACCATGGCGGTGCAGGGTGCGGCGCCCAGCAGGATCAGCCCGGCGATGTACTGCCCGGTCTGTGCCGGGTCGATCAGCCCGGCGAAGACGTATTCGAAGAACAGCACGCCCAGCGCCGCCATGGTGAAGGGCTTGATCAGCCAGTTCACCACCAGCGTGATGACCAGCCCCTTCGGGCGTTCGTGGATGCGCCGGACGGCGGAGAAATCCACCGCGACCATCATCGGGTAGACCATGCACCAGATCAGCACGGCGACGACCAGGTTGACCGACCCGACCTCGAGCGCCGCCAGCGCGCCGAAGGCCGCTGGCGCCACGCTGCCGAGGCCAATGCCCGCCAGGATGCACAGCGCGACCCAGACCGAGAGATAGCGTTCGAAGGCCGGCATCACGCGCCCACCAGCCGGGCCGGCACCTGCGCGATCACGCTCTCCTCCGCATTGGCGAAGGCCAGGCGCAGATGCCGTTCCTGTCCGGGTCCAAAGAAGGGCCCCGGCAGGCCGAGCAGCCCCCGCTCCACCGCCAGGCGCTCCGCCACCGCGACCGCGTCGGGCGCATCCTCCGGCAGGCGCAGATACGCGAAATAGGCGCCGAGCGAATCGAGCCGCCAGCCCGGCAGTTGCGCCGCCGCGCGGCGAAACGCCTCGGCGCGCCCGGCCATCAGGTCGCGGTTGGCCAGGCGCCAGTCACGCAACGCCTCCACCCCCCAGGCCAGCGCCGCCTGCGCCGCCTTCGGCGCGTTGATCTGCAGCGTATCCAGCGCCTTCATCAACTCGGCACGGAAGCCCGGACCCGCGGCGATGGCCCCCACGCGATGCCCCGGCACGCAATACGCCTTGGAAAACGAGTAGAGGTGCACGAAGCCGTCGCGCCACGCCGGGTCGGCGAACAGCGCATGCGGCGGCGACTGCGCCGGGCTGAGGAAATCGCGATAGGTTTCGTCCAGCACCAGCCAGGCGCCGTGCGCGCGCGCGAGTTCCGCGAAGCGCGCGATCACCGCCGGCGGATACACCGCCCCGGTCGGGTTGTTCGGCGTGACCAGCACGATGGCGCGCACGCCCTGCATCAACGCCGCGGCGCGGTCGGGGTCGGGGGTGAAGCCGTCCTCGGCACGGCATTCCAGCGGCACGCAGGGGATGCCGAGCGCGCTCAGGGCCATGCGGTGGTTGAAGTACCAGGGGGTCGGCAGCATCACCGCCTCGCCCTGTCCCGCCAGGACGCTCATGGTCATGGTGAAGGCGAGGTTGCCGCCCGAGGTGATCGCAACCTCCGCGGTCTCGATGGGCGCGCCATAGAAGCCCGCCATGTCGTACGCGAGTGCGGCGCGCAGGCCGGGGTCGCCATCGATCGGCCCATAGCCGGCCGCCGCACGGCTGCCGGCGGCCGCGGCCAGGTGCGCGAGCAGGTCAGGATGCGGCGGGTAGCCCGGCACCGCCTGCGTCAGGTCGAGCACCGGCCCGGCGCGGCCGTCGTAGCGTGCCGCCCAGCCGCGCACGGCGGGGATCGGCGGTGTCTGGGTGGCGAGGATGCGGGGCGACAGCGGCAGGGTCATGGCGCGCGAAGGAACCATTCGCCGGCGCGCGCGTCCATCATCCTTGGCCCGCTGGCGGCGGGACGCTCCGTGGCCGGCTTGCGGCTCGAACGTTCGGTGGCCCGCCTTCGCCGCCGGACGCCGGTCCGCGCGCCTCGCGGCCTATGGCGCCTCGCCTGCCGGGCGGCCCGTCGCGTGGCGCCAGTGGTGCCACAGCAAGCGCGCCGCCAGCGACCGGTAGGGCGACCAGGCCAGCGCCATCTCGACCAGCGCGCGCGGCTTCGGACGTTCCGGCAGCGACTTCAGGTGCGCGACGCTGGCGGCCAGCGCCACGTCGCCCGTGGGAAACACGTCGGGCCGTTCGAAGCCGAAGACCAGGTGGACCTGCGCCGTCCAGGGGCCAAGGCCGGGAATCGCCGACAGCGCAGCCACCGCGGCATCATCCGGCGCATCGCGCAGGGCTGCGAAATCGAGCCGCCCGTCGATCACCGCACCGGCCAGAGCGCGCACATGCAGCACCTTCGGCCGCGACAGCCCCGCGCCGCGCAGCGCGTCGTCGTCCAGCGCCAGCAATCCGGCAGGCTGCAGCGCGCCCGGCAAGGCCGATAGCCGTCCCCAGATCGCCGCCGCCGCCTGGTTGCTGATCATCTGCCCGCAGATCGTCCGCAGCAGCCCGGCAAAGCCAGGGCCGCGCAGGCGCCAGGGCAGGGGGCCGGCGCGGTCCTCGATGCCGGCGAAGTCCGCATCCAGACGGCCCAGCGCGCCGATTGCCGCGCGGGCCCAGTCCGGTACGGGAGGGGAGGCGGCGGGGGCAGGGGATGAGGGATTCACCCCCGCCGCCTCGGAGGAGGACTGCCCGCGGGGGAGGCGGCGGGCGAGGCTCCGTATTGGGACAGATGGTGTGGCCATGGCCCGCACGAAGCCCGTCCCGGCCCGCGAATGCAACGCCCGGCAACCATTCCGGGTCCTGCAACAAGACGATACACGGGATGCCGCTGCAACGGCGTGGCGAAGCCCTATTGTAACAAGCATGGACTCCGCACCGCATATCCTCGTGGTCGATGACGACCGCGAGATCCGGGAACTCCTCTCCCGCTTCCTCGAAAAGCAGGGGATGCGCGTGACCGCCGCGCGCGATGCGCGCGATGCGCGCCGTGCCTGGCCGCTCGGGCGCTACCACCTGGTGGTGCTGGACCTGATGATGCCGGGCGAACCGGGACTCGATTTCGCGCGCTGGCTGCGCACGCAATCGGACGTGCCTATCGTCATCCTGACCGCGATGGGGGAGGAGACCGACCGCATCGTCGGCCTGGAACTCGGCGCGGATGATTATGTGGCCAAGCCCTTCAATCCGCGCGAATTGCTGGCGCGCATCCGCGCCGTGCTGCGCCGCGCGAATGGCGAGGGCGCAGCCAAGGAGCCGCCCGCCAAGACCATCCGCTTCGCCGGATGGACGCTGGAGCCCGTGCTGCGCCGCCTGCTGAACCCCGAAGGGGCCGAGGTGCCGCTGACCGGGGGCGAATACGAATTGCTGCTGGTGCTGGTGGAACGCCCCAACCGCGTGCTGACGCGCGACATGCTGATGGACCTGCTTCGCGGCCGCCAGGCGGGGCCCTTCGACCGTGCGATCGATGTCGCGGTGTCACGGCTTCGCCGCAAGCTGGAAGACGACGGCCGCAACCCGACACTCATCAAGACCGTGCGCGGCGGCGGCTACGTCCTGGCGGCGACGGTGGAGCGTGGCTGAACCGCGCCGACGCTTCCGGCTGCCGGCGAGCCTCGGCGGGCGCACCGCGTTCTGGCTGATCCTGGCGCTGATGCTGGTGCAGGCCGCGGGACTGACCATCCATGCGCTGGACCGCGTGGACCTGCAGCGCTTCATCCAGGCGCGCGAGATCGCCGGGCGCGGCTTCGGCGCCTGGCGCACCGCGGTGCTCGCGCCTGCCGACCGGCGCGAACAGATGCTGGCGGACCTCGATTTGCCGGAGGGGCTGAGCGTCGAACTGGCGCACCAGCCCTCTGTGCGCACCGGTGCGACCCCGCCGCCGCCGCATGTGATGCGGCTGTTCCGGCTCGACCTGCTGAATTCCGGCCCGCCGCGGCTGCGCCCGCGGGAGGCGCGGATCGGCGCGTTGTCGCCGGGCGGCTTCCAGGCGGCGCTGCGCCTGCCGGACGGGGAATGGCTGAACATCCGTGTCGAGATGCCGCCGCCGCGACCCTGGCATTCCGCCACCTTCCTCGCGGCCTTCGTGGTGATGACGGTGGCCGCGGTGCTGTTGATCCTGTGGGCGGTGGCGCGGCTGATGCGCCCGGTGCGGCTGCTGGCGGAAGCGGCCGACCGGCTGGGTCGCGACGTCAACGCGACGCCGCTGCCCGAGGGCGGGCCGTCCGAGGTCGCGACCGCGGCGCGCGCCTTCAACGTCATGGCCGGGCGCATCCGCCGTTTCGTGGCGGACCGCACGCAGATGCTGGCGGCGATCGGCCACGACCTGCGCACGCCCATCACGCGGCTGCGGCTGCGCGCCGAGTTCCTCGACGATGACGAGCAGCGGCGGAAGATGCTGAGCGACCTGCCGCCACCCTGGCCTTCGCACGCGACGACGCGGCGGCCGAACCCGCATCGCCGATCGACCTCGCCGCGCTGTGCCGCACCGTGGCCGATGAGGCGGCGGATGCGCGCCCGGAACTGGCCGAGGCCATCACCTTCGAGGGGCCGGAACGGCTGACCGTGCGGGCGCGGCCGATCGCGTTGAAGCGCGCGATCGCCAACCTGGTGAGCAATGCGCTGTCTTATGGCGGCGCGGCGCGGCTGACGCTGTCGGCCCGCGAGGGCGGGTTGGTGCGCCTGGCGGTCGAGGATGACGGGCCGGGCATTCCCGAGGCGGAACTGGAGGCGGTGTTCGCGCCGTTCAAGCGGCTCGAGGCCAGCCGCAACCGCGAGACCGGCGGCACCGGGCTGGGCCTGACCATCGCACGCAACATCCTGCGCGCGCATGGCGGGGACGTTGTGCTGGCCAACCGGCCCGCGGGCGGCCTGCGGGCGTTGGCCAGCCTGCCGGCCTGACGGGCTATTCGAGCAGCTGGAGGTTTGCCAACTGGCCGGCGATGGTCTGGAACGCCGTCCGCAGCGCCGCCTGCGTCGGCGCCAGGAAGAAGTTCTCGTCACTGCTCGCGCAGTTCCGATAGAGGTCGCGGACCGTCTGCGAGGGGTTCGCCACGAATACGATCGTATAGACCGTGATGTTGCGATTGTTGGCCCGGACGTCCTGGCACAGCCTTGCCATGCGGGCGTTGATGCCGTTCACCGGGTCGGTCACGGCCGTGCCACCCGGGCCCGGGGTCGGGTTGGCGATGCCCAAGCGGTTGCCGAAGGGCCCGCCATTGGCCAATCGACCATAGGCGTTCTGGTCCGCATCGACCGTATTCGTCCAGATGGGGACGTTCGGCGGGCGAGGCGGGTTGGTCGCGCTGGCGCAGCGTTGGACGCCGCCCGCATTACAGGCTCCGGGCGCCCCGTCGGGCCAATCGTACCACTGGTTCTCGCCATCGGTCATGAGCACGATGGCCTTGCGCATGAAGCGGGTATTGTAGTCGAGCGGGAGCTGTTGCCCCTCGCGCGTCTCGGCCAGGTTCCAGTCGGCGCGCCAGCGGGGCGAGATGGTGCCCCAGCCGAGTTGCAGCCCGAGATTGGCCATCGTGCCGCCGCGGCGGGTGGCGCGCAGCGCATTGATCTGGTCGATGAGAGGCTGGCGCTGCCGGGTCAGCGGCAGCACGGCGCGGCCGCAGCCGAGATTGGGCCCACGACCTTGGTTGTCGCGCGTGTTTTCCTGCGCATCCGTGCCCGGGTTGGCGGGGTCCGGCTCCCAGACCGCATCGCTCCAGGCGGCCGTTGCGTTGCGAACGACGTTGCCGCCAGCGCCTGGGATCCAGGCATTGTCACCGCGGTTCACCGGGATGTCGGTTGGCAGCACAACGTTGGGCGCGACGCCGAACAGCGGCACGCTCACGCGCGGCGGCGGGCTGCCGGCGCCACGATAGACCCAGACATTGCCGGGAATAAGCGGATCGAGGCTGTGGGTGTAGCGGCTTGATGGCCACCAATGCGGCCGGAACGGGGCCTGGCTCGGCGGCGTGTCGTCCTCGTCGGCGCCGGCCGGGTAGTTGATGCCGGCCCGCGCCTCGACACATCCGAGCCATTGGCTGGGCCGGTAGTCCACCGCCGCAAGGCTGCCCAGTTGCAGCCAGTTCGTCCTGCCGGCGCCGATGTTCACCATGGCGGTGTAGGGTACGATCGAGACCCAAAGATTGGGTTGTTCGTTCTGTCCGCCGAACAGGATGTCGACCAGGTCGGTCGCCGACTGCCGCAACGCCGCGATGTTGTTGTTGGACGCCATCGACCCCGTCACATCGAGCACGAGGGCGAGTTCGAGCCCGGTGCCCTGCCGACGGGCCACGGCGCTGTCGAAGACGGTGGTGTTGCTGCGGTCGATGATGCTGAAGAGCGTGGTCGGCACGACCGCCGACCCCGACACCTGGATGCGCTGTTCGTCGAGCTGCGTGATGGTTGGGCGGGCGGGGGTGGCCTGCAGGTAGTTTATGCTGCGGCCGTTCTGCGTGTAGTTCGCCCAGTAGACGTTCTCGACCATCGCGTCGCGGGTTGCCGCAGGCAACGAGATCTGGCGCGCGGCGACAAGGCTTGCCGCATCGATCGCGGTCTTGAGCCGCGCATTGACCATCCAGATGCGCGTCAGGTCGATCGCCAGCCCGGCGAAGCCGATCACGCCGATCATGACGATCGCGCTCATGGCCGCGACAGCGCCGCGGCGGTCCTGGAAGACGCTCATGCGGTGCAATCCCTAACGTTGGAATTGATGGGGGCCGTCCGCAAACGCGCCGGTTCGGACACGCGGGTCAGGAACATCGTGACAGCCGAGATGTTGCGCGGCAGCGCCGTGCCGATCAGCCCTGCGCTCAGCGTCCATGGGATGACGATCGCATTGGCTTCGAAAACCATGAGCGTCTCGCCGGTCGGCATGAGGAAGGTCGCGTTGTTGCTGCCGCGCAGCGTCGGTACCCCGCCGACCCCCGCAGATCCCAGCACGCTTGGCGTGGTCGCGTTGCCGGTGCGCACGCGCCAGTCGAGCCTATTGACGTTCGTGGCGGTGTTGAGGCTCACCGCCGTGATCAGCATCGATCCGCCGGTCGGAGAATTGACGTCGACCAACCCGCCGCCGATGCGCGCCGCGTGGCCCCAGAATTCGTTGGTGTCGCCGGGCTGGGTGATCCGGTTGCACTGGGAAATGATCTGGCCGACCTGGACCGCGATCATTTCCATGCGGATCTGCGCGCGGAACACGCGGATGATGTCCGCCGTGCAGAGGAGAATGATGAGGAACAGCGGCGCCACCAGGGCGAACTCGGAGGCGGCGACGCCACGCCGCCCCCGCGCCCCGGTGCGTCGGCGCTCAGCAGGCCGTGGTGTCGAAGGGCTCATTCTTGATCACGATCGTGGTCTGATGGGTAAAGCCCGGCCCACCCCACAGGGAGGCAGCCACCGGACCGGTGATGAAGGGCTGCATGTAGCGGATCGTGTAGGACGTGATCTGGCTGGCCCCGCCCGCATTCTGCGCGCCCGCGCCCGCGACGGCGCCAAGGTTGTTCCACGTCTCGGTGGTCACCGTCAGGTTCGCACCCTGTCGGATCAGCCGGTTGGTTGCCGCCGAGACCATCCAGGTGATGCCGGTGCTGCGGCAGGTCGGCATGTTCGCGGGCGGGGTGCCGCCCTGTTGCCAACTGGGAATCGAATTGGACCCGGTGCCGCCGAAGCGGCTTGCCTTGAGTGCGGCATGGTCCAGCGCGGCCCCGGTCACCAACTGCCAGGCAGCCTCGCAGGTGCCCAGGATCAGCATGAAGAAGGGCCCCGCGATGATGGCGAATTCCGACGCGGAGGCGCCACGCCGCTGCGACAGCACGCGCCGCACCAGGGCCAGCGGGCCGATCCGGCCATCCGTCCGTTGCGGCCGCGCTGCCCGCGGCGAGGCGAACCGCTGCTCTCGAGCCGTCATCGTCCCAAAATCCATGTCATGTTACAAAAAAATAGAGTGAACAGATCGTCAAAATCCAACAATTGAGGCGTTTCGACTATACACAAGCGCGTGACAGCAGGGCAAGCGTCGTCCGCATCGGGGGCTGACGCCCCGCACCGCGCCGGCTAGTCTCTCTCCGATACCGGTTGGAGAATGTGTCGCCAGGCGCATTTTTGAAGCCTGGCGGAGGCCGGCTCCAGCACCGGGCCACCGGTCGGGGCCGGCTCCGGGCTTCGCGGGCGGGGCTGACGCAAGCAACGAACCGCCCGGACGGGGCGATCAGGCCGGCGCCAGTCGCCGGAGAATGAAAGGGCCGCACGTCATGGAATGGGTTCTGCTCGGCATCGTCGTGGTGCTGATCGTCTGGCTGGTGGTCATCTACAACCGCCTGGTCACGCTGCGGCAGGTCACGGGCCAGTCCTGGTCGGATGTGGACGTCCAGTTGAAGCAGCGCCACGACCTGATCCCGAACCTGGTCGAGACCGTGAAGGGCTATGCGGCGCACGAGAAGACCACGCTCGATGCCGTGATCCAGGCCCGCAACAATGCGGTTTCGGCCCAGGCGCAGGGCCCGGCCGCGGCCGGGCCGGCGGAAGGCCAGCTCGGTGCCGCGCTCGGCCGGCTGTTTGCGCTGTCGGAGGCCTATCCGGACCTCAAGGCCAACCAGAACTTCCTGTCGCTGCAGGGCGAGCTGTCGGACATCGAGAACAAGATCGCCGCCGCCCGGCGCTTCTACAATTCGTCGGTCGCCGAATACAACGCCATGACGGAGAGCGTGCCGGCGGTGTTCTTCGCGAAGTCGATGGGCTTCCAGCAGCGCGGCTTCTTCGAACTGCCCGAGGCCGAGCGCGCTGCCGTGCAGTCCACCCCCCAGGTGAAGTTCTAGAACGCAGTCCGTTCGCAAGGGCTCACATCATGCGCTCCAGATCACTGCGAGCATCCTTATCCGCTCAGACGATTCCGTTTGAGCGGGTGATGCTCTAGGCGCCCGGCCATGCAGGCTTTCGGCCTGCGCACCCATGCGTGGAACACCGCCTGGCGGTCGATGCTGCTGCTGGCGGGCTTCCCGATGCTGCTGGCGATCATGGCCTTCGGCGTCGGGCTGATCTTCGCCGCCGACCAGTACAACATCGACCGCGCCTTCCGCGACACGCTGCGCAACCTGCCGTGGCTGTACGTCATGGCGTGGGGGGTGGCGATCATCTGGTTCGCCATCGCCTGGGTGGCGCATAACAGGATCCTGGACTGGGCCACCGGCGCGCATCCGGTGACGCGCGCCGAGGAACCGCGGCTGTGGAACCTGCTGGAAAACCTGTGCATCTCGCGCGGGATGCGCATGCCGCGCCTGGCGGTGATCGAGACCGAGGCGATGAACGCCTATGCCGCCGGCCTGACGCGCGACAAGGGCGCGGTCACGGTCACCCGCGGGCTGGTCAATGCGCTCGATGACCGGGAACTGGCCGCGGTGCTGGCGCATGAACTGGCGCATATCCGCAACGGCGATGCGCGGCTCGGGCTGATCGCCGCCGTGTTCGTGGGTGTGATTTCACTCGGCTTCGATTCCATGACGCGCGGGCGACGGATCGCGCGCGCCGGGCGCACGACGCAGGAGGGCGGCGGCTGGCGCGTCAACACGAATTCCCGCAATGGCGGCTGGGTCGCGCTGATCGGCGTGCTGATGATCGCGCTCGCGTGGCTGCTGGCGACCGCGCTGCGCATGGCGCTGTCGCGCAACCGCGAATTCCTGGCCGATGCCGGGGCGGTGGAACTGACCTCGGACCCTGACGCGATGATCTCGGCGCTGCGCAAGGTCGAGGGCAATGCCGAGATGCCGGAGGTCTCGCCCCAGGTCCGCGCGCTGTTCCTCGAGGATGCCTCGGACAGCGCGCTGTCCTCCCTGATGGCGACGCATCCGCCGATCGGCTCGCGCGTCGAGGCGCTGGTGAAGTTCGCCGGCGGGCGGGATCCGGGGCCGATCGCGCGAGCGGCGATCGAGGAGACGCCATCCTGGGCGCAGCAGGACGCCTCGGACGCGACCATCCAGGTCGCCCCGGGCGCTGCGCCCGCGCCCGCGCCCTGGTGGCAGGGGCCGGCGCAGGGTGGCGGGTCGGCGCCGTCGCCCTGGGGCAAGCGGTAGAACCGGCGGGGGCGCCGCGGCGCCACCCGCGCGGCCGCTCAGGCGGCCAGCAACCGCTTCAGCTTGACCACCGCGCTGTCCGGCGTGGTGAGCACCGGCTTGCCGGTGGCGCGTTCCACCAGCGCCTTCGCCCGCGCCAGCGAGAACTGCCCCAGCGCGATGGCATCGCAATCCGCGAGATCCCGCGCGGCTTCCTCGGCCAGGCGGTCATGGGTCGCGACATCCCCGGCATCGAGCGCGGCGAGCCCGCCCTCGGCCACCTTCGGCACCACGGTGATGCCGGCGGGGAATTCCGGGGTCATCGACGGGATGGTGCCCTGGAAGGTCACCAGCAGGCCGATGCGCGTCCCCTTGGTCACCGCTTCCTCGATCATCGCCTCGTTCGGCTTGAGCACGGGCAGGGGCGCCAGGTCGCGCGCGCAGGCCTCGATGCAGGGACCAAACGCCGAGCAGGTGAACAGGATGGCATCCGCCCCGGTGCCGGCGGCATAGCGCGCCAGCGTCAGGAAACGGTCGGTCATCCGCGGCGTCAGCGAGCCCTCGCGTGCGAGGTCGGCCGACAGGCTGTCATCCATCAGGTTCATCAGCACCTGGCCGGGCCACAGGCGGGCGAAGGCGGCCTCGATCGGCGGGGGTGAATGGCGCAGCGCGTGGATCAGCGCGATGCGCTTGGGGCGCGCGGCGCTCATCGTTCTGGGCTGCCGCAGCGGCGCAGCGGGGAGGGCATGTCGCGGCAATCCGGGAACACGATCTCATCCGGGCCGACGCGCCGCACTTCCAGCGTGTCCGGCCCCGCGGGGCAGCCGAAGGCAATGTCGGGCGGCAGGCGCGCCGCACTGGTGCCCGGCGGCACCACCGGGCTGAAGCGGAAGGTCGCGCCATCGGCGCGCGTCACCACCGTCTCGATGATGCGCTGGCGATAGGCAGGGTCGAGCAACCCGGAGCGCAGCACCACGTCGCGGGTGAAGATCACGGTCGGCTGGGCGGTGCAGCGCGGGCCGATGGTGTCGGCGGCGGGGAACATGCCGCCGGTCCAGGACCCGAACAGCCATTCATGCGGCGCAACCGGCCCCTGCGCGATGGCGGGCGCGGCCAGCAGCGGCGCGGCGAGGATCAGGCTGCAGGCAAATCGGCGCTTCATGGCATGCACTCCGGTCGCTGGGCGCCCGGTATGGCCCCACAAGGGCCGCCTGGGCAAGCCGCGTCAGGCCGCCGCCGGCACCACGCGCGACGGCCCGTCGCGCACCGGCAAGTGGATCAGTGCGGCGAAGACCGCGGCCAGGATGCCCAGCACCCACATGAGGTCGTAGGCCCCCGTGCGATCGAACACCACGCCGCCCAGGAAGGCCCCGGTGAAGCCGCCGATCTGGTGGCCGAGGTAGACCAGGCCGAAGATGGTCGCGAGCCAGCGCGTGCCGAAGTTGCGCGCGCACAACGCCAGCGTCGGCGGGATGGTGGACAGCCACAGGATGCCCATCAGCGCCGAGAAGATCATGACCGAGGTGGTGGTCTTCTCCGCGAGCAGAAAGCCGGTCATCACCACCGCGCGGCCGGCATAGATGCACACGAGCAATTCCCGCCGCCGCCAGCGCTGGGTGAGTTCCCCCGACAGCAATGATCCGCCGATGTTGAACAAGCCGATCAGCGAGATCGCTCCCGCGCCGACATACAACGGCAGACCGCAGGAATGCACGAAGCCCGGCAGGTGGACGGTCAGGAACGACACGTGCAGCCCGCACACGAAGAAGCCGAAGAACAGGCACCAGAAGGACGGGTCGCGCAGCGTGCGCGACAGCGCGGCCCGCGCCGTCTCGGTGTTGGCTGCGGGGGCGTTCGCCGCCACCGGCGCCGGACGGTCGGACAGTGGCAGGGCCAGCGGGATGATGACCAGCGCCGCCACCGCCATGGCGACCATCGCCCATTGCCAGCCGAAGCCCGAGATGCCGAACCCCGCCAACGGCACCACCAGGAACTGCCCCGCCGAGCTCCCCGCCGTGCCGAGCCCGGCGGCGCGCCCGCGCTTGTCCTCCGGCAGCATGCGCGTCATGGACGCGATGATGGTGGGCATCCCCGCGGCCGAGACCGCCACCCCCAGCATCACGCCGGCAAAGAAGGTGAACAGCGCCAGGCTGGAGGAGAACGCCATGCCAAGGATGCCCAGGGCATAGAGCAGCGCGCCGCCGATGATCACCGCCCGGCCGCCGAGGCGATCCGCGACCTGGCCGATGAACGGCTGAAATACGCCGTTCAGCAGCACCTGCAGCGCGATGGCGAAGGCGAAGCCCGAGGCGGTCCAGGCATGCGCCTCGGTCATCGGCGCGAGGAACAGGCCGAAGGACGCGCGCAACCCGCTGGCGAGCATGGCGGCGCCGACCGCGCAGGCGATCAGCAGCGCCACGGGCAGGGCTGCGCGTCTGGCGGCGGAGGACAGGGTCATGCGGGGCTCCCGATCGGTTCAGCATGACA
>LNEW01000082.1 GCA_001464375.1 Rhodospirillales bacterium Ga0074136
CCGGCAGGATGGCCGGCGCAAGAGGGGAACCATCCATGCAATTGTCACTCAACGGCCGAAGCGCACTCATCACCGGCGGCTCGAAGGGCCTCGGCCTCGCGATGGGGAAGGCCTTCGCCCAGGCCGGCGGCAATGTCGCCCTCGTCGCCCGCGGGGCAGAGGCCCTGGCGCGCGGCGAGGCCGAGATCCGCGAAGCCGCCCCCACCGCCAAGGTGGTCGCCATCGCCTGCGACATCCGCACCGTCGAGGGCTGCGAGCAGGCCTACAACGGCGCCCTGCGCGCGCTCGGCCAGGTCGACATCCTGGTCAACAACGCCGGCACCTCGCAGCGCGGGCCGTTCCTGGACGTCAGCGACGCGCTCTGGCAGGACGACCTCGACCTCAAGCTGTTCGCTGCCGTGCGGCTGTGCCGCCACGTGCTGCCGGGCATGCGCGACCGCAAATGGGGCCGCATCATCAACGTGCTCAACATCGGGGCGAAGGCGCCCAAGGCGACCAGCACGCCGACCTCCGTCTCGCGCGCCGCCGGCATGGCGCTGACCAAGGCGCTGGCAAATGAATTCGCGCCCCACAACGTGCTGGTGAACGCCATGCTGGTCGGCATCATCGAGAGCGACCAGTGGGTGCGCCGTCACGCGCAGGAAAAGCGCAACATCACCTGGGAAGACTGGAAGGCCGAACAGGGCAAGCCGGTCCCGCTCGGGCGCATCGGCAAGGCCGAGGAATTCGCCGCCATGGCGCTGCTGCTGGCGTCCGACATGGGCGGCTACGTGACCGGCACCGCCATCAACGTGGATGGCGGGGCTTCGCCGGTGGTCTAGACGCTGGTTTCCGCGCGCCGTCCGCGTTGCCGGGCGGTTCCGCCGGGCCTGAATAGGCCCTGGCGGCCTCGGGCCGGCGCGACAGGCGCGGTGGCCCCTTCACCGGCTGCATGGGCTCGACCTTGATGTGCGCGTCCTCGCCTTCGGCGCGGCGCGCCGCGGCGGCAAAGCGGGCGGCGGCGTAGGGCGCGACCTCGAACTGCGTCTCGCGCCCCAGGATGCGGATGCGCCCGATCTCCTGGCGCGTCACATGGCCGCGCCGGCACAGGAAGGGCAGCAGCCAGCGCGGGTCGGCATTGCCGTTGCGGCCCACATCCATGCGGAACCAGATGCCTTCCTGGCCGCCGGGCTCGCGCTCCGGCGGGGCCTCGCGCGGGCCGGACTCGTACGCGGCGCGCGGACCGGTCTCGCGGCGGTCACGCGCAGCGGGGCGTTCGTTGAATTCGGTGAGTTCCTCCGGTGCCGGCAGGGGCGCGCGCAGCACGCGCACCAGCGCGGCGGCGAGCGCCTGCGCGCCGCCCTCGGCCAGCGCGGGGTCCGCCAGCAGCGCCTGCGCGACGGCCAGGTCTTCCTCGGCCGGCTCCTCGGCGGCCAGCGCGATCGCCTGCGCCGACAGCCGTTCCGCATCGCGCGCGCGGATCGCCTCGGCCGATGGCGCCGGCGCCCAGGCCGCGGTTACCCGCGCGCCCGACAGCAGCCGCTGCGCCAGCCCGCGCCGCGTATGCGGCACCAGCAGCACTGAAATCCCCTTGCGCCCGGCCCGCCCGGTGCGGCCCGACCGGTGCAGCAGCGTCTCCGGGTCGCGCGGCAATTCGGCATGGATGACCAGGCCGAGGTCCGGCAGGTCGATGCCGCGCGCCGCGACATCGGTCGCCACGCACACCCGCGCGCGCCCATCGCGCAGGCTTTGCAGCGCCCGGTTGCGTTCGGCCTGCGAGAGTTCCCCCGACAGCGCCACCGTCGAGAAGCCGCGTTCGGCCAGATTGGCCTGCAAGCGCGTCACCGTCGCGCGCGTCGCGCAGAACACCATGGCGATGCGCGGGTCCTCCAGGCGCAGGATATTGACCACCGCGCGTTCGATCTCGTGCGGCGCAACCACGGCGGCGCGGTAGTCGATGTCGCCGTGCTGGCCGCCTTCGGAGGCCACCTCGATGCGCAGCGCGTCGCGCTGGTAGCCGCGGGCCAGCGCCGCGATGCCGCGCGGCACGGTGGCCGAGAACATCAGCGTGCGGCGTTCGGCCGGCGTCTCCTCGAGGATCGCCTCCAGCTCCTCCTTGAAGCCGAGGTCGAGCATCTCGTCGGCCTCGTCCAGCACCACGGCGCGCAGCGCTGCCGGTGCCAGGTTGCCGCGTTCCAGGTGGTCGCGCAGGCGGCCCGGCGTGCCGACCACGATGTGCGCGCCCTGGCTGAGCAGCCGCCGCTCCGCCACCGGGTCCATGCCGCCGACGCAGGAGACGATCCGCCCGCCGGCCGGCGCGAACAGCCAGGTGAGTTCCGTCTTCACCTGCAACGCCAGTTCGCGCGTGGGCGCCACGATCAGCGCCAGGGGCGGGCCGGCCGGCGGCAGCCGCGCGGCATCGCCCATCAGTTCGGGCGCCAATGCCAGGCCATAGGCGACGGTCTTGCCGGAGCCCGTCTGGGCCGAGACCAACAGGTCGCGCCCCGCGGCCTCGGGCTGCAGCACCGCGGCCTGGACGGGAGTGGGTTCGGCATAGCCGCGGCCCGAAAGCGCGGCCAGCAACGGGGCGGGCAGGGTGTCGAAGGACATGGGGCAGGGGGTCCGGAGGCAGGGCGTCTCGTGTGCGCCCTGCCCGGCCGCGTCAAGCCTTCAGGGCGCATGGCTGTGCTGTTTGTTGCCGGCGGCGGGCTGCCGCCACCCCTGGACCGCCGCGCGCTTCGCGCCCCTCCGGGCTGGCTGGCGCGTCCTGCGCATGGTGTGATCCCGCAACGGCACCCCGGGGGAGGTTCGCATGCTGGAGCTCATCGCGCTGGTCTGCGGTGCGGCGCTCATCATCTGGCAGCCGATCGAGGCGCGGAAGGTCGCCGGCGGCTGGGTGCGCAAGCGCCACCGGGGAACGCCCGAGGCATTCCGCGCCAATCATCGCCGGCAGCTCACGCTGTTCGTCTGGCTCGGTATCGCGATCGGCGTGGTCAACCTCGGCATCGGCGGGCTGATGGAGGAAGACCGCACCCGGCAGATCGTGCGCTTCGTGACCGCCGCGATCTGGGTCGGTGTCGCCGTCTCGGCGGTGTTCGCGCGCCGGATCCTGGATGCGGCGCCGCGCTGACACCGCGCGCCTGCCGTGCTACCGCCGCGCAGCATTGATGCGGAGGGATGGATGGCGCAGGACCTGACAGTCGGAATCGCCGGGCTCGGCGCGATCGGCCTGCACCTGGCGCGGGCGCTCGACGCCGGCGTGCAGGGGCTGCGGCTGGCGGCGGTCAGCGCGCGCGACCTCAAGAAGGCGCAGCGCAGTGTCGGGGCGTTCCGCGTGCCGCCGATGGTGGTCTCGAATGCCGAGCTCGCCGCCTGCGACGTGGTGGTGGAAGCCGCGCCTGCCATCGCCTTCGAGGAAATCGCCACCGCCGCGATCGAGGCCGGGCGCATCTTCGTCCCGTCCAGCGTGGGCGCGCTGCTGCCGCGCATGCACCTGGTGGACCGTGCGAAGGCCACCGGCGCGCGCATCATCGTGCCCACCGGCGCGCTGCTCGGGCTGGATGCCGTGCGTGCGGCGGCGGAAGGCGATGTGGAGAGCGTGACGATCGAGACCCGCAAGCCGCCGCGTGGCCTCGAGGGCGCGCCCTACCTCAAGCAGAACGCCATCGACGTGCTCGCCATCACCACGCCCACGCGCATCTTCAAGGGCAATGCCTTCGATGCCGCGCAGGGCTTCCCGGCCAACGTCAACGTGGCCGCCGCATTGGCGCTGGCCGGCATCGGCCCCGAGCGCACCATGGTCGAGATCTGGGCCGACCCTGCCCAGACCCGCAACCAGCACACCATCCGTGTCGAGGCCGCGAGCGCGCGCCTGACCATGACCATCGAGAACGTGCCCAGCGAGGAGAACCCCCGCACCGGCAAGATCACGCCGCTGTCGATCCTGGCCTGCCTGCGCGGGCTGACCAGCACGCTGAAGGTGGGGTCGTAGGGCGTAGCGCCCCGGTCGCGTTGCCGCGCACGGTCCGCTAAGCCCGCTGCGGGCCGGCCCGCCCCGCCTCCACCACGAAGCGTGCCGCCGTCTGACGCGGCGCACCCTCCTGCGTGACGAAGGGCAGTGCGACGAATTCCGTCGTCATGCGCGCGTCGGTCGCCTCCGCCACGCAATAGCCGCGCCGCGCGTGATGCAGCGCGATGTCCGGATTGCGCCGCAGGGTATCCTCGGCGGATGGCGAACTCTCGCTGCCGTCGCCGGCGCTGGTGATCGAGGTGGCGGTGAATTCCGTCGCGACCGGCGCGCTGCCGGCATCCTCGGGCCGCTGGCGGAGGGTCGCGGCCAGCGCCACATGCACATCGCCCGACAGCACCACCGGATTGGGCGTGCGCCGCTCAGCCATGCCATCGAGCAGCCGCTGGCGTGCCGCCGGGTAGGCGTCCCACTTGTCCATCGCGATGCCGCTGCCGAGCACGCGGCGCATCATCGGCACCTGCTGCGCCAGGATGTTCCAGCGCGCAGGGCTGTCCGTGAGCCCGCCGAGCAGCCAGGCTTCCTGCGCGGTCCCGAGCATCTGCGCATCGGCGCGCGCGACCTCCGCGCAGGCCGCCTTCACGCCGTCGTTGCAGGGCTGGTCGTCGCGGAACTGGCGCGTGTCCAGGACGTGCACCCGCGCCATGGTGCCGAAATCCATGCGGCGATACGCCGTGATGTCGGGCCCTCGCGGCATCGCGCTGCGGCGCACCGGCATGTGTTCGTACCAGGCCTGGAACGCGGCGGCCTTGCGCAGCGCGAAGACCTCGGGCGGGACCGTGATGGGGAAGCGGCCGCGGCCATCCTCCTCGCTGACGTCGCCGGCCCAGTTGTTGTCCACCTCGTGGTCGTCGTAGCTCGGCAGGAAAGGGTGCGCCGCATGCGCGGCCCGCAGGTCGGGGTCGAGCCGGTATTGCGCGTAGCGTTGGCGGTAATCGGCCAGGGCGATGATCTCCTCGCCCAGATGCGGTCGCACCAGCGGGCCCCAGCCGGGCTGGCCGGGCACGCGGCCGCGGTATTCGTAGATGTAGTCGCCATAGTGGAAGACGAAGTCGAGGTCGGGCTCGGCCGCGATATGGCGCCAGGCGGTGAAGTGGCCGTGCTCGTAGTGCTGGCAGCCGGCGAAGGCGAAGCGCAGCCGGTCCATCCCCGCACCTGGTGCGGGCGCGGTGCGGGTGCGGCCGGTCGCGCTGACCTCGGTGCCGACGCGGAAGCGGTAGAAGAATGGCCGGCCGGGGGGCAGGCCGGCGACCTCGACATGCACCGCATGCGCCAGTTCGGGCCGCGCCATGGCGGTGCCGGTGGCCGCGATGCGCACGAAGCGTTGGTCCTCGGCCACCTCCCACGCCACCGGCATCGCGGCGCGCACCATGCCGCCATCGGGGACCAGCGGTTCGGGGGCGAGGCGCGTCCAGATCACGAAGCCATCCGGCGCGGGCTCGCCGCTGGCGACACCCAGCGTGAAGGGGAAGGACCGAAAGACCGGCTGCGCGAAGCCGGGCCGCGCGGCCGGGGCCAGGGCCGCCAGCGCCGCCAGCCCGCCCGCCCCGCGCAGCAGGCCGCGGCGCGACAGGTCCAGGATGTGGCGGGCGGTGCTGTCCATGGGCGGGGTCCTGGGCGTCGGGCGGCACAGGCTGCCCGGTGCGGCAGCGTCGCGGTGGTGAATGCTGCGTGACGGGCCGATCTGGCGCCAGGGGCTTCCGGTGGCACACGAAACGCGGCCAGACTGCGTCGTCCCGGGAAAGGAACACCCCATGAAGGCCACCCGCCGCGCGGCACTCGCCGCACCCGCCCTGCTGCTGGCGCCCCGCGCCGCCCGCGCCGCCTTCCCTGAACGCCCCGTGCGCATCATCGTCCCCTTCGCCGCCGGCACGTCGTCCGACCTGCAGGCGCGCATGATCGGGGAGCGCATGGCGCCCGCGCTGGGCCAGCCGGTGGTGGTGGAGAACCGTGCCGGCGCCGGCGGGACCGTGGGCGCCGATGCGGTCGCGAAATCGGCGCCGGATGGCCATACGCTGCTGCTGGGATCGAACGGGCCGCTGACCAACGCGCCGGTGCTCCAGGCGCGGCTCGCCTACGACCCGGCGCGTGACCTCGCCGCCGTCGCCATGATCAGCCGCAGCCCGGTCACGCTGACGGTGCGCGCCGACAGCCCCTGGCGCAGCATGGCCGATGTCCTGGCCGCCGTGCGTGCCCGGCCCGGGGAGATCGCCATCGGTTCCTCCGGCCAGGGCAGCGCCACCCATTTCCTGATCGAGCAGCTGATGGCCGCGGCCGGCATCCGCCTGACGCATGTGCCCTATCGCGGGTCCTCGGTGTCGGTGCCCGACGTCGTGGCGGGCAACATCCCGCTGGTGATGGCCGAGATCAGCACGGTGCTGCCGATGTTCCGCGGCGGGCAGCTGCGGATCCTGGCGATGTCCTCGGCCGGTCGGATGCCGATCGCGCCCGATGTACCGACGCTGATCGAAGGCGGGCTGAACCTGACCGGCGGGTCCTGGGCCGGGCTGGTGGTCGCGGCGGGCACGCCGGCGCCGGCGGTCGCGACCCTGTCGGCCGCCGTGCGCCGGGGCCTGGCCGACCCGGCCTATCGCGCCCGCCAGGCCGAGCTGGGGGCCGAGATCGTGGCCGAGGCGGACCAGACGCCCGAAGGCTTCGCGGCTTGGCTGGAGCGCGAACGTGCCGCCATCCGCGCCACCGCCGAACGCGCCGGCATCCGCCCCGAATAGCGCGCGGGGCTTGCCCCCGGCGCCGCTTTCCGCCATATCGCGCCGGCCGGACGGGGTGGGCCCCGGCCGGCAAATCCGCACGCGGAGCACCCTTCCCACACCAGGCAGGGTCCGGTCCCCGGCAACGGGGGATGCACCGCGGAGGCTCAACCGGACTACATGAGGAAGGAGGCTCGCCCCATGGCGATGCGTGAAGTTTCCCTGCGTGCCCTGCTCGAGGCAGGCGTGCATTTCGGCCACCATACGCGGCGCTGGAACCCGCGGATGGCGCCCTACATCTTCGGCATCCGCAACCAGGTCCACATCCTGGACCTGCAGCAGACCGTGCCGATGATGGAGCGTGCGCTGAAGGCGGTGCGCGACACCGTCGCCGCCGGCGGCCGCGTGCTGTTCGTGGGCACCAAGAAGGCGGCCGCCGAATATGTCGCGGAATCCGCGACGCGCTGCGGCCAGTACTACGTCAACCATCGCTGGCTCGGCGGCATGCTGACCAACTGGAAGACGATCACGGGCTCGATCAAGCGCCTGAAGCAGATGGACGAACGTCTGGGCACCGACACGAGCGGCCTGACGAAGAAGGAAGTCCTGATGCTCACGCGCGACAAGGACAAGCTCGACCGCGCGCTGGGCGGCATCAAGGAGATGGGCGGCCTGCCCGACATCATCTTCGTGATCGACACCGTGAAGGAAAAGCTGGCGATCGAGGAAGCCAACAAGCTCGGCATCCCGGTCATCGCCGTGGTCGATTCCAACGCCGACCCCGAGGGGGTGACCTATCCGATCCCCGGCAATGACGACGCGATCCGCGCCATCACCCTGTATTGCGACATGATCGCCTCGGCGGTGCTGGACGGCATCTCGGCCGAGATGCAGGCGTCCGGCGTCGATGTCGGCGCGGCCGAGGACCTGGCACCCGAAGCCTTGCCCGAGGCGCTGCCCGAAATCCTGCCGGAAGCGCCGGTCGAGGCGCTGCCCGAGCCGCAGCCCCAGGCCTGACACCCCGCCGGGGCCCGCGTGGCCCCGGTTCCCGACTTTCCACGAGGCAACCACGGAGCATTCCGATGGCCGAGATCACTGCGGCGATGGTCCGCGACCTGCGCGAGAAGACCGGCGCGGGCATGATGGATTGCAAGAAGGCGCTGGTGGAGGCGGCCGGCGATATGGAGGCCGCGATCGACTGGCTGCGCAAGAAGGGCCTGTCCGCCGCCGCCAAGAAGTCCGGCCGCGTTGCCGCCGAAGGGCTGGTGGCGGTCGCCTCCGCCCCGCGCACGGCCGCGATGGTCGAGATCAATGCCGAGACCGATTTCGTCGCCCGCAACGAGCACTTCCAGGCCTTCTGCGCATCGGTCGCGGAACTGGTGCTGACCGTCGGCGATGACATCGAGGCGATCAAGGCCGCGCGCTACCCGGGTTCGATGGACCTGGTCGAGGGCGGCACCGCCTACCGCACGGTGGGCGAGCAGCTGACCCACCTGATCGCCACGATCGGCGAGAACATGTCGATCCGCCGCGCCAAGCGGCTGCATGTCTCGTCTGGCGCGGTCGCGACCTATGTCCATTCGGCGGTGAAGCCGGGCATGGGCAAGATCGGCGTGCTGGTGGCCCTCGAAGGCGCGTCGGAGATCGACGCGCTGGAGACCCTGGGCCGGCAGATCGGCATGCATGTCGCCGCCGCGCGGCCCGAGGCGCTGGACGTCTCCGCGGTCGATTCCTCCGCGCTGGCGCGCGAGCGCGACGTGCTGTCCGAACAGGCGCGCGTGTCGGGCAAGCCCGAGGCGATCATCGAGAAGATGGTCGAGGGCCGCATCCGCAAGTACTACGAGGAAGTGGTCCTGCTCGAGCAGGTCTGGGTCCATGATGGCGAGACCCGCGTGAAGGAAGTGGTGAAGAAGGCCGGCGGCAACCTGACCGGCTTCGCCCGCTACCAACTCGGCGAAGGCATCGAGAAGGCGCAGTCCGACTTCGCCGCCGAGGTCGCCGCGGCGGCCGGGCAGGGGTGAGGGCGGCTTCGGGAATGTGCCGGATGGCGCATTCCCGTGCCCGGCCGGTGCCGGCAGCCACAGGACGCCCCGCCCGCCTTATTGTCGCCGCCCCGGCGCTGCACCTATGGTGCGCCGCCTGACCCCGACCGGATGCGTGAACCCCCGAGCATGAGCGAAAAGCCCGCCTACAAGCGCGTCCTGCTCAAGGTCTCCGGGGAAGCCCTGATGGGCTCCCGCGACTACGGCCTGGATACCGCCGTCTGCCGCCGTATTGCCGAGGATGTGCAGGGCGTGGTGAACCTCGGCGTCGAGGTCTGCCTGGTGATCGGCGGCGGCAATATCTTTCGTGGCGTGGCCGGCGCTGCATCGGGCATGGACCGTGCGCAGGCCGATTCGATCGGCATGCTGGCGACCGTGATGAATGCGCTCGCCATGCAATCGGCCCTCGAGAAGGTCGGCGTGCCCACGCGCGTGCAATCCGCCATCCCGATGTCGTCGGTGTGCGAGCCCTTCATCCGCCGGCGCGCCACACGGCACATGGAGAAGGGCCGCGTGGTGATCTTCGCCGCCGGCACGGGCAACCCGTTCTTCACCACCGACACCGCGGCGGCCTTGCGGGCGGCCGAGATGGGCTGCGACGCGCTGCTCAAGGGCACGCAGGTCGATGGCGTCTATTCCGCCGACCCGCGCAAGAACCCCAATGCCGAGCGCTACGTCTCGCTGACCTACCTGGATATGCTGGCGCGCGACCTGGCCGTGATGGACGCCGCCGCGATCAGCCTGGCGCGCGAGAACCACCTGCCGATCATCGTCTTCAACATCCACGAGCCCGGCGCCTTCACCGCGGTGATGAAGGGCGAGGGCCGCTTCACCACCGTCCACGAACACCAGCACTGAGTTTGCGAAAGCATGCCCGTCCGCGCCTGCCTGCACCGAACCAGACCAGGCGTTCCGACGGGCGGTGTTCCGCAAGTTCGATTTCTTCGCACCGTCTGAGGGAGACCGCGCCATGGCCGCCGACTTCAACGCCCTGAAGCAGGACCTGACGCGCCGCATGGATGGCGCGATGGAGACGTTGAAGAAGGAATTCCAGGGCCTGCGCACCGGCCGTGCCAGCCCCGCGCTGCTCGAACCCATCCGGGTCGAGGCCTATGGCTCGGTCACGCCGTTGAACCAGGTGGCCAATATCTCGGTCGCCGGGCCGGGCCTGCTGTCGGTGCAGGTGTGGGACAAGTCGGTGACCAAGGCGGTCGAATCCGCCATCCGCGAGGCGAATCTGGGCCTCAACCCCCAGGCCGAGGGCCAGGTCATCCGCGTGCCCCTGCCGCCGCTGACCACCGAGCGCCGCAACGAACTCGCCAAGGCCGCCGCGCGCTACGCCGAGCAGACCCGTGTCTCCATCCGCGGCGTGCGCCGCGACGGCATGGAGCAGGCCAAGGGCTGGACCAAGAAGCACGACGCCAGCGAGGACGAGGTCAAGCAGGCGGAGGTCGAGATCCAGAAGCTCACGGACCAGTACGTGAAGCAGGTGGATGTCGCGCTGGCCGACAAGGAAAAGGACATCCGCACGGTCTGACCGGCAACGGTCGCGGGCTGGCGGCAGCGGAGGACAGCGTGGTCGGCACACGGGCCCTGGCGGTCGGAGGGCGGGGGGCGTGAGCGCCTTGACCGAGCCCGCGCGCCTGCCCGCCGCGCCGAGCGATGCGCCCTGCCATGTCGCCATCATCATGGACGGCAACCGCCGCTGGGCGCAGGGGCGCGGCCTGCCGGTCGCGCTCGGCCACAAGGCCGGCGCCGAGGCCGCGCGCCGCACGGTCGAGGCAGCGGCCGAACTCGGCATCTCCTGGCTGACGCTGTTCGCCTTCTCCTCGGAGAACTGGCGCCGGCCGCTCGAGGAAGTCTCTGCGCTGAAGGGGCTGCTGCGGCTGTACCTGCGCGCCGAGGTGGCGACGCTGGTCAAGGAAGGCGTGCGCCTGCGCATCATCGGGGACTACGCGCGTTTCGGCCCGGAGATGGTGCGCGGCATCCGCGCCGCGGAGGAGGCGACCGC
Source organism: Rhodospirillales bacterium Ga0074136 (assembly GCA_001464375.1). Classification (GTDB taxonomy): domain Bacteria; phylum Pseudomonadota; class Alphaproteobacteria; order Acetobacterales; family Acetobacteraceae; genus Neoroseomonas. Next base: position 10,768 of record LNEW01000082.1, read on the forward strand.
CGGCGGCACCCGGCTGAACCTGAATGTCGCGCTGTCCTACGGCGCGCGGGACGAGATCCTGGCGGCGGTGCGCGAGGCGGCGCGCGAAGTCGCGGCGGGCCGCCTGGCGCCCGAGGCGCTGGACGAGGCCCGCTTCGGCAGCCTGCTCCAGACCGCGGGCATGCCGGACCCGGACCTGATCATCCGCACCTCGGGCGAACAGCGCCTGTCGAACTTCCTGCTGTGGCAGGCGGCCTATGCCGAATTCGTCTTCCAGGATGTGCTTTGGCCGGACTACCGCGCCGAGCACCTGGCCGAGGCGGTCGAGGATTTCCGCCGCCGCGAACGCCGCTACGGGGCCCGGTCCTGAGCGACGTGGCCGCCCCCGGCATGTCGCCGAAGCGCTGGCGGGACCTGCGCAAGCGCGTGCTGTCGGCGCTGGTGCTGGGGCCGACGGCCTTCGCCTGCATCTGGCTGGGTGCCGAGACCTGGACCGTGCTCGTCGCCATCGCCGCCGCGGTGCTCACCTGGGAATGGGTGCATCTGTGCGGCTTGCGCACCCGGGTGCTGCCGGGGATGGCGGTGCCCGTCGCGGTGCTGACCGCCGGCATCCTGGCCGTGGCCGAACATCCGCGCGCCGCGCTGGTCGCGCTGCTGGTGGGGGCGGCGCTGACCTGGTGGACGGCAGCGGGCATGCGCGGGCGTGATCGTCTGGCGCATCCGGCCGGGTGGCTTGCGGCCGGCGTGCTGTACATCGGCATCGCCGGCATCGCGCTGATCGAACTCCGGCACGACAACCAGGCGGGCCGCGCCAATGTGCTGTTCCTGTTCCTCGTGGTCGCGGCATCCGACATCGGCGCCTACATGGCCGGGCGGGCCTTCGGCGGGCCCAAGCTCGCGCCCGCGATCTCGCCGAACAAGACCTGGACGGGCGCGGCCGGCGGCCTGGCGGCGGCGGTGCTGGTCGGCCTGGCGGTGGCAGCGGCGCTCGCCCCCGGGGGGGCATCCCGGGCGGCAGCCGTCGCGGCCATGCTGTGCGTCATGGCGCAGGCCGGCGACCTGCTGGAGAGTTGGATCAAGCGCCGCTTCGACGTGAAGGACACATCGAGCCTGATCCCTGGCCATGGCGGGCTGCTGGACCGCCTGGACGGCGTGATCGCGGCCGCCCCGGTCGCCGCGCTGCTGGCCTATGCGCTGGGGCAGGGGCAGCCGCTCTGGCGATGACGCGATCGGTCACCATCCTGGGCAGCACCGGCTCGGTCGGGCGCAGTACCGTGGCGCTGCTGGAAGCGGCGGCGGCCGGCGCCTTCCGGGTGGAGGCGCTGGTCGCCAACCGGGACGTGGCGGGCCTTGCGGCCCAGGCCCGGGCGTTGTCGCCGCGCTGCGCCGTGGTGGCCGACCCCGCCTGCTACACCGCGCTGCGCGACGCGCTGGCCGGTTCGGGCATCGAGGTCGCGGCGGGGCCGGAGGCGGTGGTCGCGGCGGCGTCCCGCCCGGCCGACTGGACCATGGCCGCCATCGTCGGGTCCGTCGGGCTTCCCGCGACGCTGGCGGCGCTGGGGCGCGGTGGCGTGGTCGCCATCGCCAACAAGGAAAGCCTGGTCTGCGCCGGCGAGATCGTGCTGGCCGTCGCCCGCGCTGCGGGGGCCACCCTGTTGCCCGTCGATTCCGAGCATAACGCCATCTTCCAGGCGCTGGAGGCGCGCGGCCGCGGCGCCGACCCCTATCGCACGGTCGAGAAGATCGTGCTGACGGCGTCTGGCGGGCCGTTCCGCACCATGCCCCTGGAGCAGATGGCGGCCGTCACGCCCGAAGCCGCGGTCAAGCATCCCGTCTGGTCGATGGGGGCCAAGATCAGCGTCGATTCCGCGACCATGATGAACAAGGGCCTCGAACTGATCGAGGCCGTGCGCCTGTTCCCGCTGCCCGAGGAGCGGGTCGAGGTACTGGTCCACCCGCAATCCACCGTGCATGGCCTGGTGCATTATTCGGACGGGTCGGTGATGGCGCAGCTGGGCTCGCCCGACATGCGCACGCCGATCGCCCATGCGCTCGCCTGGCCGGCGCGCATGGCGGCGGCGGTGCCGAAGCTCGACCTGGTGGGCCTCGGGCGGCTGGAGTTCTTCGCCCCGGACCCGGTGCGCTTCCCGGCGCTGCGCCTGGCGCGGGAGGCCTTGCGGGCGGGATGCGGGGCAACCACCATATTGAATGCGGCGAACGAGGTTGCGGTCGGGCTGTTCCTTGGCCGTCGGCTCGGTTTCCTCGACATCGCGGCGGTGGTCGAGGAATGCCTGTTCAGGCTTGGTGCACCGGCCGCGGTCGATCTTGATGCCATCCTGGCGCTGGACGGTGCGGCGCGACATGAGGCGGCGAGGATCGCCGCGGAACGGGCGGCGGCCTGACGGCCCGCCCCAACGGAAACGGATCGATGGACTTCCTGCCTGACCCCTTCCGCACCATCCTCGCCTTCGTGGTGGTGCTGGGCGTGCTGATCTTCGTGCACGAGCTCGGCCATTACCTCGCGGCGCGTTGGCGCGGCGTGCATGTGGAACGCTTCTCGATCGGCTTCGGGCGCGCCATCGCGTCCTGGCAGGACAAGCGCGGCTGCGAATGGCGGATCGGCTGGATTCCGCTCGGTGGCTACGTGAAGATGCATGGGATGGAGCATCCCTCGGATGCCAAGCCCGAAGCCGGCAGCTTCCGCGCCGGCGAGAGCTTCCATGAGAAAAGCGTGGGCGACCGCGCCATCGTGGTGGCGGCCGGGCCGGCCTTCAACTTCCTGCTGGCGGCGGTGCTGTTCGCCTTCATCTTCGCCGTCCATGGCAAGCCGGTGGGTTCGACCGCGGTGCAGACCGTGGTGGCGGGGTCGGCCGCCGATCGCGCCGGCCTGGTGCCGGGCGACCGGATCCTGGCGCTGGACGGCGAGACGGTGGCGCGCTTCGAACAGCTGCAGCGCCACATCCAGCCGCGCGCCGGCCAGCCGGTCCAGATCCTGCTGCGGCGCGGCGAGACCGAGATGACAGTGGTGGCGACCCCCGTCGCCCGGCCGGATGACGGCCGCGGCATGCTGGGCGTGACGGGCGGGGCGATCGAGCGCGAGAAGCTCGACCCCTTCAGCGCCGTGGTCGAAGGCACCTGGCACATGGTCTCGGTCTCGGGCCAGACGCTGGCGGGCGTGTGGCAGATGATCACCGGCCAGCGCGGGTCCGAGGAGATCGGCGGCCCGCTGCGCATCGCGCAATTGTCGGGCGAGGTGGCGGAGATGGGCGTGCTGACGCTGATCTCGTTCATCGCGATCCTGTCGGTGAACCTGGCGCTGATCAACCTGTTCCCGATCCCGATCCTGGATGGCGGGCACCTGGTGTTCTACGCGGCCGAGGCGATCCGCGGCCGGCCGCTGACGGCGCGGACGCAGGAATATGCCTTCCGCGGCGGCTTTGCCCTGCTGATCACGCTGATGGTCTTCGCGACCTGGAACGACCTGACGCAGTTGGGCGTGGTGCGCTGGATCAGTGGGCTGATCGGCTGAACGACGGCGGCTGAGGGCAGGGCCGCGCGGATCGCGCAGCGACGCCGGCGCTGATGGCGCGGCCGCGCCAAGGCCGGCCGTCGCGCCTGGCGCACCCGTGCGTGGCGCGCAGCCAGGGCCGCGGAGCGGACGCCCAGCACTTGAGGGCAGCAAACCTGCGGATTGCATAGCGATCCGGGAGCACACGTCGCGACCGCGCCCACCCTGTCCGCCGCCCCCGGCGCACCCGTGCGGGCGCGCGCAGCGAAGCTGCCAGAGGGCGGTGCCCGGCGCCTGGGGGCACATACCGACTCGCCGGGGTTTCCCTGGGGGGGGGCCTCGGCTAGTGTCCGGCCCCCATCGCACGACCCAAGATCAGGTGCCGATTCGTTGTCCAGGCTGCGCACCCTCCTCCTCGTCCTCGCCCCCGTCCTCGGCGCAGGCCCCCGGCCGCGTCGCCACCATCGAGGTGCAGGGCAACCAGCGCATCGAGGCCGACACCATACGCTCCTACATGCTGGTGCAGCCGGGCGAACCGGCCGACGCCGACAGGCTCGACCGCAGCCTGCGGGCATTGTTCGCCACCGGCCTGTTCCGCGATGTCGAGATCCGGCCCGAAGGCAACCGCGTGATCGTGCGCGTGGTCGAGAACCCGCTGGTCAACCGGGTCGGCTTCGAGGGCAACCGCCGCGTCACCAGCGAAGTGCTGCGCGGCGAGACCCAGCTGCGCGCGCGATCCGTCTTCACGCCCGCCGCCGCGCAAACGGACCGCCAGCGCATCCTTGAGATCTACGCGCGACGCGGCCGCTTCGGCGCGACCGTCGAACCGAAGATCATCGAGCTCGACCAGAACCGTGTCGACGTGGTCTTCGAGATTTCCGAGGGCAATGTCGCTCTGGTCTCGCGCATCGGCTTCGTCGGAAACGAGAGCTACTCCGACAGCCGGCTGAAGGAGATCGTCGCGACACGCGAGCAGGCCTGGTACCGGCTGCTGTCCACCTCGGACAACTACGACCCGGACCGCCTCGCCTTCGACCGCGAATTGCTGCGCCGCTTCTACCTGCGCCAGGGCTACGCGGATGTGGAGATCACCGGGGCGACAGCCGAACTCGCGCCCGACCGCAGCGGCTTCTTCCTGACCTATACGATCAACGAGGGCCCGCGCTACCGGGTCGGCACCATCGAGGTGACCAGCACGCTGCGCGGGCTCGACCCCGCCGGGTTGCAGCGCGAGATTCCGCTGTCGGTCGGCGACTGGTACGATGGCGACGCGGTGGAACGCGCCGACACGCAGCTGACCGAATTGCTCGCCAGCCGCGGCTTCCCCTTCGCCAATGTCGAACCCCGCGTGGTGCGCAACCGCGAGGCGCGGCGCGTCGACCTCACCTTCGAGGTCACCGAGGGCCCGCGCGCCTTCGTCGAGCGTATCGAGATCACCGGCAATACCCGCACGCAGGACCGCGTGATCCGCCGCGAATTCCGCCTGGCCGAGGGCGATCCGCTGGTGGTGCCGCAGGTGCGCCGCTCGCGCGAGCGCATCCGCTCGCTCGGGTATTTCTCGGACGTGCAGATCAACTCGGTGCCGGGCTCCGCACCCGACCGCGTGATCCTGAACACCCAGGTGACCGAACGCGCGACCGGCGAATTCACCATCGGCGGCGGCTATTCGACCGACGCCGGCCTGCTGGCGGATGTGGGCCTGCGCGAACGCAACCTGCTTGGCACCGGTGTCGATGCGCGCCTGAACGTCACGCTGGCGCAGCGGCGCAGCCAGGTGGACATCTCGGTCACCGACCCGCAGTTCCTCGACCGCAACCTGGCCGCCGGCGCCGACGTCTTCCTCGTGCAGCGCAACCTGCAGGACACGTCGGGCTACGACGAGCGCCGCGCCGGCTTCGCGCTGCGCATGGGCTACGAGATCAACGAACGCCTGCGGCAGTCCTGGTCCTACTCGCTGGTCGATCGTGAACTGACGGATGTCGACCCCGGCACGTCACGCTTCATCCAGGAGCAGGAAGGCCGCACGCTGCTCAGCCAGGTTTCGACCACCGTCACCTACGACCGGCGCGACAGCCGGATTGAGCCGCGCAGCGGCTATGTGGTGCGCGCCGGCCTCGACTGGGCGGGCCTCGGCGGCGACATCTCCTATGTCCGTTTCCGCGGCGACGCGCAGTACTACATCCCGTTCGAGCGCCTGCTCGGTGACAATGACTACGTGCTGGTGCTGGCGGCCGGCGCTGGGCACATGGCACCCTATGGCGACAGCGACACCCGCATCGTCGACCGCTTCTTCCTGGGTGGCGAGAACTTGCGCGGCTTCTCGCTGGGTGGCGCGGGCCCGCGCGACATCTCGACCAACGACGCGCTGGGCGGCCAGACGCTCTGGACCACCTCGGCCGAGTTCCGCTTCCCGCTGCCGCTGCCGACGGAACTCGGCTTCATCGGCCGCGCCTTCGTCGATGCCGGCGGCAATTTCGGCCTGCCCGGCAGCGTCAACGACAGCGGCTGCCCGGCTACCTTCCAGAACTGCGTGCGCGACGACGCATCGCCGCGCGTGGGCGCGGGCGTGGGCATCTCCTGGCGCAGCCCGATCGGCCTGATCAACATCGACCTTGCCCAGGCGCTGGTGAAGAAGTCCTACGACGAGACGCAGGTCTTCCGCCTGGGCTTCGGCACCCGTTTCTGAAGCAGGATCCTGCCTGACATGTTCCGATACCTGTCCGTCGCCCTGATCGGCGCCGCCATCGCCCTGCCCGTCGCGGCGCAGGGCCAGCAACAGTGGTTTGTCCCGGGCCAGCCGCAGGGCCAGGCACCGGCGCAGCCGCCCGGGCAGCGCCCGGCGCAGCCACCGCAGCGCCCGGCCCAGGCGCCGGCGCAGCGCCCCGCCCCCACGCCGCCGCCGCTTGCCCCCGGGCAGCCGCCGCCGGCGGCGGTCATCGGCATCGTCGACGTGCCGGAGATCCAGCGCGTCTCCTCCGCCTTCACCCAGGTGCGCGAGGCCATCGAGACGCGCCGCGCGCGGCTGAACGAGGACCTCCAGCGCGAGCAGCAGCGCTGGCGCGACGAGCAGCAGCGCCTGGCGGCCGAGCGCGGCTCGTTGTCGCCCGAGCAGTTGCGCAACCGCGAGCGCGACCTGCAGGACCGCATCACCGACAGCCAGCGCACGCTGCGCGACCGTGCCGCCGGGATCGAGCAGCTGGCGCAGACCGCGCTGCGCGAGATCGAGCAGGCGCTGGGCGTGGTGATCCGACAGGTCGCCTCCAGCCGCAGCGTCAACATCGTGATCCCGCGCCCGCTGGTCATCTTCAACGAGCCGCAGTTCGACCTGACCGAGGAAGTGGCGGCGCAGCTGAACCGCATGATCCCGAGCGTGACGCTGCCGCCCGAGGCCGGCGAGACGCCGGCGCGGCCGGCCCAGGCGCCGGCGCGCCCGGGTGGTGCGCAGCCGCCGCGGCGGAACTGAGCGTGGGGGCCGATCCGCGCTTCTTTCCCGCGCGGGGCCCGCTGAGCCTCGCCGCCATCGCCGAAGCCGCAGGTGCAAGCCTGGGCGTCGATGACGGGCGGCTGCTGGCGGGCGTGGCGCCGCTCACCCTGGCCGGGGCGCAGGACATCGCTTTCTGCGAGGGGCGCCGCCATGTCGCCGCGCTGCGCGAGACCCGCGCCGGCGCCGTGCTGGTCGCCGCAGACGCCGAGGCCGCCGTGCCGGCGGGTTGCGTGGCGCTGGTGGTCGATGCACCGCAACTCGCCTATGCGCGCGTCGCCGCGCTGTTCCACCCCCGCCCGGCACCGGTGCCGGGCATCAACCCGACTGCTGCCATCGCCGCAGATGCAACCATCGGGGCGGGGTGCGAGATCGGCCCCTTCGTGGTGGTCGGCGCGGGGGCCGAGATCGGGCCTGGCTGCATCCTGCACGCCCATGCCGTGGTCGGGCCGGGCTGCGTGCTGGGGGCGGGCTCCATCCTGCGCGCCCATGCCAGCCTGCTGCATTGCATCGCCGGCACGGGGGTGGTGCTGCACGAGGGTGCGCGCGTGGGCAACGAGGGCTTCGGCTTCGTCACCACCAAGGCGGGCCAGCATGTGACGGTGCCGCAGGTCGGGCGCGTGCTGCTGGGCGACGGCGTCGAGATCGGCGCCAATGCCTGCGTCGACCGCGGCGCCGGCGGCGATACCGTGCTGGGTCCGGGCACGCGGCTCGACAACCTGGTGCAGGTCGGCCACAACGTGAAGACGGGTCTCGGTTGCGTGATCGTGGCGCAGGTCGGTATCGCCGGATCCTCGGAACTCGGCGACTTCGTGGTGATCGCGGCCCAGGCCGGCATCACCGGGCACATCACGCTGGGCGACGGGGCGCGGGTCGGCGCGCAGGCGGGCGTGATGAACCACGTGCCGCCGGGCATCGACGTGGTCGGCAGCCCGGCCTGGCCGGCGCGCGAGACGCTGAAGGCCTTTGCATGGCTCCGCCGCCAGGTGGCGCCCAAAGGGAACGACAAGACGGGCGGGACGGCATGACCAGCGACGACACCACCCAGGCCATCGAGGTCGGCACGCTCGACATCGTACAGATCATGCAGGCGATCCCGCATCGCTACCCGTTCCTGCTGGTGGACCGAGTGGTCGAGCTGGTGAAGAACGAATCCTGCGTCGGCATCAAGAACGTCACGATCAACGAGAACTTCTTCCAGGGCCATTTCCCGACCATGCCGGTGATGCCCGGCGTGCTGATCATCGAATGCATGGCGCAGACGGCGGCGGTGCTCGTGGTCACCACGCTCGGGCCCGACTGGGCCGGCAAGCTGGTGTATTTCATGACCGTGGACAATGCGAAGTTCCGCAAGCCCGTGGTCCCGGGGGACCAGATGCGCGTGCACGTCACCAAGCAACGCCAGCGCGGCAACATCTGGAAGTTCTCGGCCGAGGCCAAGGTGGACGGCAAGGTGGTGGCGGAAGCCACCTACGCCGCCATGATCCTGGACCGGTGAGCATGGCCGAGATCCATCCGACCGCGGCGGTGGCCCCGGGCGCCGTCATCGGGGAGGGCTGCCGCATCGGCCCCGGCTGTGTGGTCGGGCCCGATGTGGTGCTGGGCGCCGGCGTCGAGTTGATCGCCCATGTCGTCATCGACGGTCATACGCGCCTGGGCGAGCGCGTTCGCGTATTCCCCTTCGCGACCATCGGCATGGCGCCGCAGGACTTGAAGTACAAGGGCGAGCCGACGCGCTGCGAGATTGGCGCCCGCACCCTGGTCCGCGAGCATGTGACAGTGCATCGCGCAAGCGTGGGCGGGCCGGGCGTCACCGTGGTCGGCGCCGACTGCATGCTGATGGCGACCGCGCATGTCGCGCATGACTGCGTGGTCAGCGACGGCGTGATCCTTGCCAACAACGTCATGCTCGGCGGGCATGTGCATGTCGACACCGGCGCCTTCATCGGCGGCGGCGCGGCGGTGCACCAGACCGTGCGGGTCGGCCGGCTGGCGATGATCTCGGGCATGGCGGGCGTGACCAACGACATCCCGCCCTTCGGCTTCGTCTTCGGCGTGCCGGCGCGCCTGGTGGGGTTCAACCGGATCGGCCTGCTGCGCCGCGGCGCGACACGCGACCAGTTGCGGGTGCTGCGACTGGCCAACAACCTGCTGTTCAAGGAGCCGGGCGAATTCGCCGCGCGGCTTGCCGAGGCGGAACAGCGCTTCGCCCACGAACCGCTGGTCGCCGAGATCATTGCCTTCGTGCGCGACCCGACGCGGCGGCGCCAGCTGGTTCGTCCCGGGCGCATGGCCGCACCGGAGCTCGGCGGCGCCGACGAGGAGAGCGGAGACGCGGCGTGACCCTTGCCGACGGCCCGCTCGGCATCATCGCCGGCGGTGGCGGCCTGCCGCTGCGGGTGGCTGAAGCGGCCTTCGCCGACGGTCACCCGGTGGTCGTGGCGGTGATCGAAGGCCATGGCGATGCCGCGGCCTATCCAGGGTTTGCCGTGCAGGCCTTCCGCTGGGGCCAGGCCGCCACCATGCTCACCTGGCTCAAGCGCCACGGCGTTCGGCAGGTGGTGCTGGCCGGCACCGTCGCGCGCCCGTCCATCCTGTCGCTGCGCCCGGATGCGGCGGGGGTGAAGCTGCTGGGGCGGATCGGGCGCGCCGCCTTCACCGGCGATGATTCCATCCTGCGCGCCGCAATGAAGGTGCTGGCCGAGGACGGGTTCGAGGTGCTGGGCGCGCAGCAGGTGCTGGCCGGGCTGTTGCCGGCCGCTGCCTTGCTGGCCGGGGCCCCGCCCGACGACCTGGCGCGTGCCGACATCCAGCGCGGCCTCGCGGTATGCCGGGCACTGGGCGCGGTGGATGTGGGGCAGGGCTGCGTCGTGCAGCAGGGCCTGGTGCTGGCGGTGGAAGCCATCGAGGGCACCGACGCCATGCTCCACCGTGCCGGCACGCTGAAACGCGAAGGCCCCGGCGGCGTTCTGGTGAAGGCGCTCAAGCCCGGCCAGTCGCGGCTCGCGGACCTGCCCACCATCGGCCCGCGCACGGTCGATGTCGCGCAGGAAGCGGGGCTGCGCGGCTTGGCCTTCGAGGCCGGCGGCACCATCCTTCTGGAGCGTGACGCAACCATCGCGCGGGCGACGGCGGCCGGGATCTTCCTGCTGTCCTTCGACCCTGCGGACTACGCGGAAGGAACGACGACATGACCACGGGCCGCTTCCTGCACACCATGATCCGGGTGGGCAACCTCGACCGCTCGATCGCCTTCTACACCAAGCTGCTCGGCATGACGGAGCTGCGCCGGCGCGACGTGCCGGACGGCAAGTACACGCTGGCATTCCTGGGCTACGGCGAGGGCAACAAGGAAGGGCAGGGCGAGATCGAACTGACCTACAACTACGGCGTCGAGAAGTACGACCAGGGCACCGCGTTCGGACACCTGGCGGTCGGCGTGCCCGACGTGGCGGCGGCCTGCGAGGCTGTGCGCAGCGGCGGCGGCAGGGTCACGCGCGAGGCGGGTCCGGTGAAGTTCGGCACCACGATCATCGCCTTCGTGGAAGACCCCGACGGCTACAAGATCGAGCTGATCCAGCGGTGACCTGTTGAAGTCCCGTCGCTTCCCGCAAGCGACCGGAAATCAAAGGCTTATCTGCTGGCGGAGCTCCCGCCGTTCCCGTATGTTCCCGGCCAGTCCCGCCGTTGGTCCGCCAGACTTCCGCCAGCGAGGGGTCTGCTCCGCCAGGAGCTCCGCCACGGTGGCGGAGCGGGCGGGCCTGACGGGAGGCACCTTCGATGGCGCACATTCAGAAGCGCGGCGATCGGTGGCGGGCGGAGGTCCGCCGCCAGGGCGTCGGCCGGTCCAAGAGCTTCGCGACCAAGAAGGATGCCGAGGCCTGGGCGCGGCAACTTGAGACTGGGATCGAACGCGGCCTGGTGGTCACCGCCGCGGGCGCATCCGGCACCCTGGCCGACCTGCTGACCAAGTACGAGGAGGACGTCTGGCCGCTGAAGAAGTGGGGCACGTCCAAGGCCTACGAATTGAAGCAGCTTCGTGCGGACCTCGGCACCAAGACCGTTCGCAACATCGACCGCACGATGATCACGGAATATGCGAAGGGGCTTCGCGAGCGCATGGGCGGTGCCGGCGTCGCAACCCGGCTGTCCTATCTGGTGGAAGTGTTCCGGGCCGCGCGTGATCTATGGCAGGCCGCCGTGCCGCTGGAAGATGCTGAGGCCGCGGTCGCCTCGTTGAAGCGGCAGAAGGTGCTGACGCGCAGCCAGCCGCGCACCCGTAGGCCGCTGGATAAAGAACTCGACCGGGTGGTGGCCTACGCCACAGCGTCGGCGAAGATGGAGGTAGACCTCGCCGCCATTGTGACGGTGCTGCGGGTGCTTCCTCTGCGCATCGGTGAGCTGTGCGCGATCGAATGGGATGACCTCCGGCCTGGCGAACGCGCCGTGGTCATCCGCGCGCGTAAGCATCCCGACGTGCTGGTGAAGGCCGGCAACGACTACGTGGTGCCGCTGCTGACGGTGGACGGCATCGACACCTGGGAGCTTGTCAGCGGGCGCCCGCGCTACTTCGACCGGCCGTTCCCGTATATCCGGCACACGGTTTCCTCGTCGTGGTGGGTCGCGGCGAAGGCGCTGGCGATTGAGGATCTGCACCTGCATGACCTCCGCGCGGGCGCAATCTCCCGTCTGCTGGAAGCCGGCGTGCCGGTGCCCGTGGTGGCGCATCTGAGCGGGCACCGGAATTGGAAGGTCCTGGCCAAGCACTACACCCGGCTCGACCCGTCCAATATGCACGAGACGGTCGCACGCTTCTTGGCGGCGGGCGCTGCGTCATGAGCCGGCAAGAGATGGATGCGCTCGTCGCCCTGGTCCGCAGCCACGGCGCCGAGACACTGGCGGAGTGGGCGCGCGGGGTCGATGCGCTCATGCAAATGGGCGAGGAGTGGAACGGGGCGGAGTGGACTACGTCGCGTAGCCTCGGCCGACCGGGGCATGATCCTGTGCGGCTCGCGATCCTCTGGCGGCTGATGGTGGTCCAGCGCCAGGCCGCCGGGCGCAAGGTCTCGCGGCTCGGTATTGCCGAGGACGCGGCGACCGCGTTGGCGATGGGCGATCCGACGGTGCGCTGGGCGCTGGGCGTCCGTCCTGGTTCCCCCGGCCCTACGGTGGAGGCTGTCCGCTCCCTGTTCCGCGGCCCGGACTTCCCGGTATAGGCCCGCTTCTGCCCGGAGTGTCGGCTGCGGGGTGTGTGAGAACCCCGCCGCGCTTTTCGGTTTATCCACACAATGGGCCTGATCTACGTGGTGTGTCCCCTCAATGGACGGGACACCATGCCGACCACCAGAACCGCGGCCTCGGCCGCCTCCGATCCCCCCAACACCGCCACCACCGCTAGGCGCCGCGCGCTCCTCGAAAGCCTCGGCCTCATGGAAGAGGACGAGGTTGCCGCGTTGTTCGGCTGCTCGGTGAAGGCGTTACGCAACCGTGCCCGCGTCGACAAGCCCGATAGCGTGAAGCTGTCGGGCAAGCGGCTCTATCCGAGGGATGCGGTGCTTGCGTTCATCGAGCGCCGTCTCGAACGCGCGCTGCCGTCGCGCGCGGCCTGATCGGCTGATCGGCTCCACGGCGACCGTCAACGCAATCCGCGCTGACGTGGCCACCATCAACCGCAAGCTGGACCGGCTGCTGGCACACATCGGCCGCGCGGAAACCTGAACCCCCTTGCTCGACGTGCCTAACGGCGCCTGCCCGCGCCGACTTCCCTGAACCCGAATGGAACCCTGCTCATGATCCCCGACTCCGAATGGCGGCCGCGCGGCTGGTCCGCGGGCGACAACCTCGCGCCGCGCTTCAAGGCGCTGCTGGCTGAACTCGGCGGCTGGCGTCAGCTGCCGTTGGTGCCGCCTGATCTGGTGGAACGCATCGACGTCCTGGCGCATCCGCTGAACCAGGAGCCGAAGCGGCGCTATCACCCCGATGAGCACCTGACGGCCTCCCTTGATGTGCGCGCGATGGTCCTCAAGCCGCTGGGCTTGAGGACCATGGCGGGCGAGGTGAAGCACGCATGGATGATGAAGCCGAACGCGCAAGGCGCCCGGTGGCGTGTCTATGACCATGGCACGCGGCTGGTGGATGCAGAATCGTCCGTCGCGAGCAAGCAGCCGCGCGCATGGTGGCAGGCGCCCTACATTGACTCGGACGGGATCGAGGTCGACGCCGATCCCCAGGCGGATGCGCACGCCTATGTTGCCGGAATGGTGCGGCGGCTGAACGCATCGAACCTGCGCGCGGTGGTGCTTGGTCGCGGCTCCTACCACTTCGCTGCGGTGGACTTGATGGTCTGGCACGCGGAGGACTGGCAGGACCGCGACATGGCGGCGAGGTTCATCGACCGTCCGCAAGCCGCGGCGCTGCCGGCCTTTGACGTGGTGCCGCCATGGTTCTGGTGAAGGCGGCAACGGCCGCCGCGCTGGGGAACGCGGCGGCCGCCCTGACCAGGGAACCCTTTACGCGCCGGGGCGGCTTGCCCTCCGCGTCCGGCGAACCGGACGTGGCAGCGGGCGCTCGTCATGTCACTGACCAATCCGCCCAGGGCGGGCCGATCGGGCCTGCCACCGGAGCGCGCCCCCATGCCTGACTCCGCGCAGACCGGTGCGCATCCATTCGACTTGATGGACGCCGCGGAGCTGATCGACACGCTGGCGCGGATGACGTCCGCGCGAATCAGCCAGCATGAGCACGCCGCGAGGCGGCGCTTTGTAGAGCTTGGCGTGCCCGGCTGGCTTGGTCGCGTCATCGCGCGGCGGGCGGAGCTTGGCATCGCGGACGCGGAGGGCGAGGAGGCCGATGATGATGCAGCGCCGCCGCGAACTGGTGCGCGGCAATCGCGCTATTCGGCGGCCGACCGTGCATTGAACGCCATTGCCGCCAATCGGGCGGACACCGGGCCGGCCTTCGATCAAGGCGTGCTGGCCGAGCTTCACGCCATGCGCATCGAAGATCCCGGGAAGTATGAGGACTACCGAGCCACATTCAAAAGCCACGGCGTGCGCGTCCCCGCGCTTGAGCAGGCGATGAACCGGTGGGCTTCGCGCGGTCGCTCGACGCAAGGGCCGCGGGAGGACGAGAACTCCGGAACCGCGAACTGGCCGGGGATGTGCCAGCAAAACCAGCGCGGCGAAATGCTGGGCAACCTGCACAATGCGATGGTGGTCCTGCGCCATGAACCGGATCACATGAACATCCTGGGCTTCAATGAGATGACCAGCTCGGCAGTGATCAAAGCCGGCACCACGTGGCAGGCTTTGACCGATGCGCACGTGTCGGCGCTGCAGGAGAAACTTCAGAGGCTTGGCCTCAAATCGATCGGCTCCGACGTGATGCACCAGGCCGTCGCGCTGCGTGCGGACGAACGGCGCTTCCATCCCGTGCGCGACTACCTGCAAGCGCTGCGATGGGATGGTGTGGGGCGGCTCGATACTTGGCTGGCCACATACTGCAACGCCGGCGATGCCGATGCGGAATACCTGAACGTGGTTGGTCGATGCTTCCTGATCGCGATGGTCGCGCGCGTCATGCGCCCCGGCTGCAAGGTCGATCACGTGATGATTCTTGAGGGCGAGCAGGGCATTCGCAAGTCCACGGTGGCGCGCATCCTGGGCGGCGACTGGTTCTCCGACAGCATGCCGCCGATCAGCGCGGGCAAGGATGCGATGCAGCACCTGCGCGGCAAATGGCTCATCGAGCTGGGCGAACTTGCCGCCATGCGCCGCGCCGAGGCTGGCCACCTCAAACAGTTCCTCACGGTGACGACGGACAAGTATCGGCCGAGCTATGGGCGCAATGAAGTCGAGTATCCCCGGCAGTGCGTCTTCATCGGCACCACGAACGAGATGCGCTACTTGCAGGACGCCACCGGCGCGCGGCGCTTCTGGCCAGTGCGAGTTCTGGGCGAATGCGACACCGACGCCCTTGTGCGGGATCGCGACCAGCTTTTCGCCGAGGCCTTCGACGCCTTCCGCAAGGGCGAGGTTTGGTGGCCGAAAGGCGGTTTCGAGCGCGAGTACGCGCGCGCCGAACAGGAGGATCGGCACACCGCCGATGAGTGGCAGGATGAGGTCGCCCGCTTCCTAATTGACAAGCGCACCATCGCTATCCGCGATGTGCTGATTGACGGTCTGAAAATGCCGCTCGACCGGATTGACGAACTCCCGACCAAGCGAGTGGCGGCGATCCTGCGGCGGCTGGGCTGGGTCCTGCGGCGGAAGACGCATGTTCGCTGGTGGGAGCCTGGACCGCACTGGCAGTCCGTGCGCGACCAGTATCAAGCTGAGGCCACGGAACGGGAAGCGACGCGCCATTATCAGGCCGGGCGGTTGCCGATCGGTGCCTGCGGGAATGCTGACGAGGATATTCCGTTCTAGCCCATGACGGCTGCCGTCATGGTGCCGGATGTCCAGCCGCCGAGAACCGATTGATTCGTCAAGAAAGATGATTGGCCGGCGCGCCGGCATGACGGCACATGACGGCATGACACCAGATTTCCCGGAGTTGTTCTCAGAAGGCGCGCTGCCCTGGTTATCCACCGGTATCGGGTGGTGGTTATGTGAGCCGGGCTACGTATTCAACCACCACCCGATACCCCGGCACACATACTCACCCCACCCGCTCCAACAAAGAATTGTGCCGTCATGCCGTCATACAGATGCGGGCCTTCCAAGTGTTCCGCGGGTTTGCCGGCATGACGGCACCATGACGGCAGCCCCCCGGCCGCCGTCATGGTGTCATGCAGGCCGCCCGTCCGGCGGCTGATGGCGTAGGGCGCCGCGTCGCCCGCCGGCTTCATGGTCGTGGCCAGCCGCGGTGCCGCCCCGCATGGATCACGCTGCAACCTTGATGCCGACTCTCGCCGATCCTGTTCTCGTCCCGATGCTGCCAATCGCGGCCCGCATCTGCACGCTGCATTCGCACGTCGCATTCGCGGCAGCGCGCGGCACCACCCACGGCGGGGTGCGTTCGCTGGCAGCATCGGGGGGGGGCGACATTTCGCCTCCCACCGCTCGACCCATACCGGTGGGGGAAAACGACCTTCGCCGAATGGCCCCGAAAAGCGCCCCCCGCATTTCTCCACGTGAAAGGCAGTGCCGATGAACGGCGGACAATTCCGATCGAAGTGGCGGCGCGGCGCGCCCGTGCCCGCGGCAACCATCCGCGCGCCATCGCATTTGAACGCCGCGCAACGCAGGGCTTTCGATGAAGCCCTGC
Source organism: Rhodospirillales bacterium Ga0074136 (assembly GCA_001464375.1). GTDB lineage: Bacteria > Pseudomonadota > Alphaproteobacteria > Acetobacterales > Acetobacteraceae > Neoroseomonas. The sequence goes on from LNEW01000082.1 coordinate 27,003, forward strand.
GCAGCCGCCCCGGCTTCTTCACGGAATCGGATGTGCGGCTGCTGAGCGCGTATGCGATCGCCGCCGCGGCGGTGGAGGAATTGGAGCGCCATCCTGAGCGCGCCGAAACACCGACCAGCTATCGGCGTGCCGTGGACACCATGCTGCGCTTCTCCAAGGCGCTGCGCCTCGCGCCATCCGCGCGTGCCAACAACGATGACGCCGTGCCACCGCCGCCGCCGCTGGCCCCCGGCGACGACAGCGCCGGCGCGTGGCACCACGCGGCGCGCGATGCCGATCCCGCCACCCCGGCGCCCTGGGTGAACGCCGCCCGCCACGACGCGTAGGAGGCGCGCATGTCGATCGACACCACCTTCGCGCTGGACAGGTCCGCATCCGATTATTCCCGCGGCGGCGGATCGCGCGGCGGCACCCGCACCGACGGCACCAGGCGCTTCACCGAAGTCGGCGCCGATTGCCCGCCCGGCCCGTTCGCCGACTTCGCCGCGTTGGTGAGGAGCTACGATGCCGCGCGCATCAGCACCGGCCGCCCTATCGCCGGCGTCGCGGCCGTCGTCGCCGCCGCCCGCGCCCGCGGCTTCCGGGCCGGTGTCCACCCGGAGCGCGTCCTCCGGGACCAGCTGGCCGCCATGCGGGCCGGCCCGGTGGCCATGGTCGCGGCCGCCCGCGCCGCCGCCGATCCCGAGCGAATTATCCGGGAGGAGCTGGCGGCCATCCGCGCCGGTCCCGCGGCCATCGCCGCCGCCGCCCGCGCCGCCGCCCACCCCGAGCCCGTGACCCCACCCGAGACCGACTGACCCCGACCCCGGTTTCCCCGGCCAGGGCTGGCCAGGACGGCCGCCCGGGCCGCCGGGCGCCACCCATCCCCGCCGGCCGGCCCCGGAACCCTTCCACGCGCAGCCCTGGCCAAGGACGGGCCGACCCGGAAAAGCGCGCGGTGCGCCGGTTTTTCCAGTGACCTGACCCCTGCTTCCGGGAGCGTGGTCCCCGTGGTCCGCCCATCGCCCGGCGGATTGCCCGTGGAGCCGCCGCCTTGCCCGACCCCGACCCGTCCCCGCTCACCCCCGCGCCGCGCCCGGCATCGGCGCCGCTGGCGCTGTGCGCGGGCGGTGAGGGCATCGGCATCCGCGGTGGCGCGCGGCTGCTTCCCCCCGGCGCGTTCAACGCGGCCGTCGCCGCGCGTCGGGCCGAGATCACCGCGGCTGTCGTCGCCGGCACCATGACCGCAGCGCGAGCTGACCTGTTCCTTGCCGGCCTCGACCAGCTGACCGCAGCGCGCGCCCACCTCGCCGCGCACATGTCCTCGCTTGGACTTCCACCCCCATGGAGTACCCTGCAGTGAGCACCGCGAACGGCCCGCCCTTCCGACTTCTGTTCGACCAGCCGCCAGAGCCTGAGTGCATGGCGCCGCACCCTGACCAGCCCGGCGCACGCGGCCTTCACAGTATCCCCAAGCGCAAGCCCATCGCCGTCCTGCCTGCCGACTTCCTGATCCCGGCGGACCAGCGGCGCGACGTCGCGCAGCAGCGTGTGCTGTTCACCGCCCTGGCGGCGTTCATCTTCGGCAGCATCCGCGGCGCGCCGGTTCCGGCGCCCGAAGTCGCCATCGTGCCGAACGGCTACTGGCAACCCGCCGGCGCCGACATCGGCGGCTTCACCGAAGCGACGGGCGACGGCTTCACCATCTGGATACCGGCGGCGGGTCGCCACGCCAACGCAGCACCGCCCCGCGGTGAGCTCTGCACCCACGGCCTGCACCCGCACACCGCCGCGGCAGTCTTCATCCACGAATGCGCGCATGTCGTTCAGCTTGCCGAAGCCGATGACCTTTGGGCGGCGCTGAGCAGCGCATCGCAACGTGACCTGCACGGCTACGACTTTGCACAGGCCGCCGCGCGGCTGGCGCAGGGGCTGTGGAACGACACCATCCCCTCGACATGCGACCTGATGCGCTTCCCGCTGAACGCCGGACCAGGGGCCGCGGCTTTCGTCAGCCAGGTCGCGAATCGTCTGGGACGGATCGCCGCACCGATGGGCCATGTCGCCCCGCAGAAGGAGGGCGCCTGGCTGGTGACCCCGCGGCTCTACAACTCCCAGCTCATGGACCCGGCCGACATGGCAGCGCCGAACGCGAGGAAGCAGGAGCGCGCATCGTGAGCGACACGACGAACGTAGTGGTCCTGCCGCGCCTGTCCCATCGCCCGACCGATATTCGTGAGATCGACTACCTGATGTTTCAGGCCGGGCAGATCGACGGTGCGGTAAAGGTCTGGGTTGCGGACCGGCCGCTGACCGCAAACGAATGTGCGAAGGCATACGCATGGCTAAGTGCGGCGATGCCCGAGCAGGTCCCCGACCGCGCGCGGGTGTGCCGCGACTACGCGCTGCAAGCCCGACGCCAAGCCAGGGCGTTCGCGGCCTGCGCACGGGCGCTGCTGTCGCGGTCCGACGAACCCCTGGCGACGGTTTCGCCATCCCCGGGCTCCGGTGTCGCGGAGACGCGCGAGCTGCTGAACATCGCGGCGACGCTGGTCGGCCCCCTTGGGCACAAGGAGGCGTCGAACCGCGACGCGGTGTTGCTCGAACTGGAAGGGATCGCCGCGCGCTTCACGAGGGCCGCCGCTGCCATGGCGGCGTGGGATGATGCCCTCTCGGCCCTTCGGTCCGAGACGGACGGCGAACGCCTTTTCCGCGTCCTGGGCGACGCAGAACCGCATGAGGGAATTTGCTGATGACCGCCACCCAACAGCCCGATCGGAAGAACGACGCCGCCACCGTGCGCGACAAGGCCATCCTGTCCGCGGTGGCGCAGCACATAGACGAGCGGCTCGCCGCGGTCCTGGCGTCCGCACAGGCCCGCTCGGAAGAAAAGGTCGCGGCTGTCCGCGCGTCCACGGAAGCGCTTGCACGCGAACTGCACGCCGGCGTGCGTGACGTTCAGTCTCTCGCGGCATCGACGGATGCCACGCTGCGCCGGATCGAAGAGGAGCGTATGCGGCTGACCGCGGTGAACGTGGCGCGCATGAACGTCCTGACCTCCAACGTCGGGCAATGGCTGGACCGCTGCGCGCCGCCCGAGTTCGCCCCCGCGACCGTGGAGACCTGAGACATGCTCACGCGGCCCCATCTTTCAGTCGCGGCGCTGGCACGCAAGGCACGCCACGCGCGGGCGAAACAGCGCGCCGCGGAGGCCATCGCGCGGTCGAAGATGAAGGACCCACCGCGCACCGGCGGCATCGCCCCGCGCGCGATGGACGTGGCGGATGCCGTGATCCACGAACTCAAGGTCCGCGCGCCGGGGCGTGTCGGCTGGGAATACGCTGCCCTGCCCAGGCTGTACGACGGCGCGGGCGGTATCCGATCCGTGGCGATGATCAGCGGCGCGGACCGCACGGTGCTGGTGGCGGTGACGGCTGCCGGCGAACTGCGCTGCGATGGGCGCGCCATCGACTCCCTTGGGGAGGCCATCGCCGCAGTCGGTGGGGTGCTGCGGCACAGGACCGTCGCTGCGAGGTAAGACGACGGCTGTCTGTGTTGCCAGGCGGTAAGTCGATGTTCCGCGCCGTTCGCGCCCCGATGCCGGCGACTCCACTAAATGGATGATGTGGTGCCCCTCAAACAGATGCCATAGTTGGCGTCCGCGCACATTCCAAAGTCAGTGGAATCCAAAGGAGCATGCAGAATATGCGTTTGCTTCAAGATTCAGCATTCCTGAGCGCCACGATCGGTTCAATCTATGACTGCGTGCTCGACCCCGCTCGCTGGCAAACCCTGATGCCCGAGCTTGGCGCCGCTATTAGCGCCCGCCGGACTTATCTCGGGATGATGACTCCTGGCGGTGAAAGCCGGGGACGAGTATTCCTGCATGGATATCCGCAGGACGACCATATCCGGCACTACAGCGCCATCAATCCATTCGGTCCACTCGGGCTCGTGTACCCGATCGACAAATCCTACGTTGCTTCACGGGATTATGGCCTGCCCGCATTGAAAGCGACCCGATACTATGGCCAGGTGCTGGCGCCGCGAGGCGACCTGGATTGCATCACGTTCGTGATGGTCCGCGAGGGCGATGCCTACGCCCAATGGATGCTCGTCACTCAGGATGATCGAGAGCCCATAACGCCCGAGGAGACGGCCGGCTTTGAATTGATCGCGCCGCATATGCGCCGTGCGGTCGAGATCTCCAACGTCTTCGGCCTGCAACAACTAGCGGCGGAGACGTTTCGAGCCGCCCTGGGGGAACTCGAGGCCGCCGTGCTCATCCTGGATGAGCAGCGCCGCCCGACCTACGTCAATCCGCGCGCCGAGGCTACGCTCTCCCAAGGGGTGGTGCTCCGCCTGCACAATCAACGTGTGGTCGGCGCGACCCGCGCCGCCGAGGACGCGCTTCGCCGCCTCACCCAGGGCAGTTCCGCGGGGAAGCCGGGCGGCTTCGAAGCGGTGCTGCACGGCACGGATGGCGAGGAGCGTCTGCTCTTCGCGGTCGCGCTGGACGCCAGTTCAGAGGGCGTTTTGGACCAGCCGGCGCGCGCGTCGTTGCTGGTCCTGCGCTCGCCGCGCGAAGACACACGCAATCCGATCGCGATTGCGGCGCGCGTCTTCAACCTGACGCCGGCGCAGGTGCAGGTGCTGACGTTCCTGGCGCAAGGGCAGACGCCGGATGCGGTTGCCGACATTCTTGGCATCTCGACCGCCACCATTAGGTCGCATCTGTCTGACCTTTTCCGCCGGACCGGGACTTCGCGTCAGGCGGAGCTTGTGGCGCGCACGCTCTCCCTCGCCTCGCCGCTGCGGCCCTCGAACGGTGAGTAGGGCCGGCGTCGCGTCGTAGCCACAAAACCTTGATGCGGCGAGTTCGCCCTCAGTTGTCCCTCTCCTCCAAACGGATGATGCGGAAGATGGAACGAGTCTGAAAGGCTCGTCCTCGCCTGCTCCGGTTCCGCATCGGGAGGAGCCGGGGAGTGATCACTCATGCCCAACAGGCTCGGTCGCCGCATCCTGTCCGCCACGCTCGCTGCCGGACTGGCCGGCGCGGCCAACGCACCGGCCGCAAGGCTCGCAAATGACGCGCTTGCCCAGTCCGGTCGGGCACCGGCCGAGGTGGAAGCGAGAACCTTGGCAAGTCCGACTCCGCCGACCGGTTCGCCGCCGCCACTAGTCGTCCTGGTGCCCGACGCGACCGGCGATCAGGCCCGCAGCGAGCCTTACGTCGAGGCGTTAGCCCGGTTGGGCTTCGCGACGGTTGTGCTCGGCATCGAAGACCAGGGCGAGGGCGATCGTGCCTCGACCGCGCCATCGCCCGGCCGCGCCGCCAGCGAATTTGTGCGCATCTGGGCGCACGCCGAGGCGCCGAGCCTAAGAGGGCGGCGCATCGCCATCATGGGCTTCGGCGCCGGCGCGCGGGTTGCGCTGACAATCGAGGATGCACCAGTGGTCGCGCTGGACCCCGGCTGTCGGGGCCTCGTCCTCCCGCCGGCGTCGCGCCAGGCATTGCTCGTCCATGGCCTCGCGGCTGCGGACGCCGCGCAATGCGTGGCGCTGGAAGGCACGGCGGGGCTTGCGCGGTTGCCGCTGCCGGGCATCGGCCATGGCTGGGACCTGCCGGCCTTTGCCGCGCCTGGGGGTGCGCTGCTGCCCGATCCTTCCGGTCCAGGCAGGCGCCGCGCTGTGCCCGACCCGATCGCCACCGCCGCGGTGGCCGAGGCAGTCGCCGGATGGATCGCCGGACTTATGCGCGAGGCTCCACCGTGAGCCCTTTGCCAGGCCGGTTCGATGCCCTTGGCCCGGTGGTCACAACGCCCCGGCACCCACGGCGGCCGCGGAAACCCCGCGGGCCGGGTCTCTTTGCGGGCTGGCGCGTCGTCGCAGGCGCCTTCCTGCTGGTGCTTGCCGGCTTTGGAGCGATCTACTCCTACGCCGCCTTCGCAGATGCGATTGCCGAGGCGTTTGGCGCAGACCCGGTTGCCGTGTCGTGGGTCTACGCGCTGAGCGGCGGCGCCTGCTTCATGGTCAGCGCTGTCAGTGGGCCGCTGGCCGATCGCTTGGGCCCCCGCGTGCCGGCGCTGGCGGGCATGCTGATGGTCAGCCTCGGCCTGATGGTCGCGGCGGCGGCGACCAGCCTGGTGGAGATTTACGCGGGCTACGGGTTGCTGATCGGCTTGGGCACCGGGTTCGCCTATGTACCGGCCATGGCGGCGGTGCAGCGCTGGTTTACTGCGTACCGCGGCCTCGCCTCTGGCATTGCGGTGAGCGGCATCGGCGTAGGCACAGCCCTGGTCCCGCCAGCCGCGGACGCCTTTCAGGCGGTTTTCGACTGGCGCGCGACCTTCGTCGTTTTCGGCGTTTTCGTCGCGGTCGTCGGCACTGCTGGCGCCCTGCTGCTCGAGCCCGGCGGCCGGCGCAGTCCGGGTCGCGAGGCAGTCGCGCCGCAGGACGAGGATGCGCCGCCGCCGACGTTGCCGCCTGTGGTGCGCACGCGGGCCTTCGCGCTGGTCTGGCTTGGCACGTTGTTGGTGTCGGTGCCGGCCATGCTGCCGCACGCGATGCTTGTGGGCACGGCACGGGACCTGGGACTGGCGCGCAGCGACGCGCTGGCGCTGCTAGGGCTGATCGGACTGGGCACCATTGCCGGGCGCTTTCTAATCGCGGCGGTCGCGGACGCGATCGGGCGGCGCCGAACCTTCCTGGCCTGCTGTGGCGGGATGGCAGCCAGCATGGCTGTCTGGGCATTGGCCGAGGAGGAGCCGGCCCTCCAGGCCTTTGCGCTGGTCTTCGGCGCCTTGCAGGGCGGCTTCGTCGCGTTGCTACCTACCTTTGGTGCGGACAGTTTTGGGGCTCGGTCGGTCGGGGGCGTACTGGGTGCGCTCTATACCAGCCGTGGCTTCGCGCTGCTTCTTGCGCCGCCGGCACTGGCTGCCGCCGTAGTGGCGGCGGGGCACCCAGTCCCGATCCTGGCGGTCGGCGCGATTGGGTTGGCGGGCACCGCGCTTCTGGCGCGCACGCCGCGCGCGCCGGTGGAGCCGCCGGCCATGCCGAGGGAAGCGTCCGACCATCTGCGTAGACACGCCCTGCCACCGCAGCGCCAGGTCGTGCTCGCTCTCGCCCTGCTGCTGATGCTTTCGCCGGTGCCGGCTTACGGCCACCGCGAACTCTCCCTGCCAACCCTGTTGTGGTCCACGCCTGCTGCAGCGCCGGGCGAGGCGACGCCATGCGCGCGGCCGGTGGTACTGAATCGTCCCTGGAACTGGCAGGCGGGGGATACTGCGGTTGTCGTGGCGGGACCTTCTGGGTCCGGGTTCGACTTGGCTCGTCCGATCATCGCCGCGCTTATCGCCGAGCAGATGGCCGTGTTGGAACTGCCGGACACGCGCGCGAGCGGTGACGGCCACTGTGCCAAGGTGCCTGTCACCTCCGCCGGGCAACTGCTCGGGGCACTCACGGCGCTTCAGCGCGAATTGCGAGCCGGACTTGTTGTGGCGATCGGCGTCGGCCCGACCGGCACCGTCGTGTTCAACGCGCTGGAAGAGGGGCACGCGGCGCGCCTGCTCGGTCCACAGGGACCGCGTTTCGCGGGTGCTGCTGTTCTGCGAGGGGCGGGCACGATAGCCTTCCGTGCAGGGACACCGCCACCGCGCGACGAACGTTGGATCGATCGCGCGCCGCATTTCTGTGCGACGCTTGGGCCATTCGTGGGACGTGCCGGGTTCGGCGCCTGTGTCACCGCCATCTCGCCGGGTGAACTTCCACACAAGGTATCGCGGGGCCGCTGACGTCCGGTGCGGCCGGTAGTGTTGCGGCCTTCGCGCAACCTGGGGGCTCTCGGCAGACGAACCGGCACTGGCCGCGTCGCCGCCCTTCGTGGAGTTTTGGGTGCTTCGCCGCTTCATGCGAACAACCGATCTGTGGATTGAGGACCCAGTGCCCGGGTTCTCTAGAGATCTTTGTCGGCGTAGTGTTCCGGCACTCCTGCCGGAATCGTCGCGCGCAGCTGCTCGGTTATCCGTTCACGCTCGGCCCCGTCCTGCTTCGCTCCGCGCGCCACGACGGTAAGCGCCCCATCCGGCAAGGGCCGCTGCAACGCCTTCGCCTCGGCCCATGGCGCATCCATCCAGGCGTCGCGTTCGGCTTCGGTCGTCAGGATCACCGGCATCGCCTTCGGGTGGATCGCGCCCACCTCGGCATTCGGCTCGGTGGTCAGGAAGGCGAACAGGTCATCGATGGTCTCGCCATCCTTGACCCGTCGCACCGACGTCCACCCCTGCACCCAGATGCCGGCGAAGAAGGTGAGGGGGCGATCTGGGCTCAGCGCAAACCACACCGGCGGCCGCGACCCATCCGGCAACACCTCGTTTTCAGAGAAGGAAGTGAAGGGGACCAGGCAGCGACGCTCGACACCAAGCCATCGACGCCAATGCGCCGAACCCGCGTTGCGGACGTTCGTGACGCCGGGATCGGTCTTCTTCCCGGCCAGCGCGAATTGCGGCGACGGCATCCCCCACTTGGCCATCCGCAGCTCACGACCTTCCGGCCCACTGGTGACGATGGGCGCGGGATAGTTCGGGAAGACGCCCGGCAAAGGCGGCATGTTGCCGACGTGATCGTGCCATGCCTTGGCCAGGGCGCGGATTGCCTCCTGATTGGAGACGATGCTGTAGAGGTTGCACACGGGCGCGTTCTCCGTCTCACGCATCAAGTCGGCATAGGCGGCCTCGAAATCGTCGGGCCAGTCTTCCGGGCTGAAGGGCGGGGGCCAAATGCCCAGCGTCTTCCAGTAGCGATGTTCGCGTTCAATGCGCCGGCGCGCTGGCCCCCACAGCCAGTCCTCGAAGTCGCGCGACACGACGGCGATGATCTGCATGGGCGCGGATGCGACGTCGCGAGGATCACCACCCGCGGTGAGATATGCGTCGCGCAGCCGGTGCGATGAATGCGGCTCGCGAAGGCCGACCGCGCAGTTCTCCCGATGCGCGACGCACACGGCGCGGACCACCTGCACGGGCCAGCGATCGACCAGCCAGAATCGCGCATCGTTCATCTAAGCTGCCAGCCTTCAACGCCGGTGATGACGCCGCCTGCGCCGCAGGTCAGGCACCGCAGCCGCGGCCCGATGGTCCGAATGGGAAGGTTCAGCGGCAGGCGGTGGCGGCGGATCATGCGCGCGATATCCAGCCGTCCGACATTGCCGCACTTCCTGCACGCCACCACCAGTCGGCATTCCTGATACCGCCCGATGGCCGCAACTGGCGTCGGCCGGCCGTCGAGGATGCTTGACCCCATGCCCGGCTATTCAGGCGGCGTTCGCACCAGCCACGCCACGATCGCGACCGCCTCGGCGATGTAGGTTGCCGGCATGGCAGGACGCAGCGCGCGTGCGCGCTCGTGCGCGGTCTTCACCGCCTGGTCGTGCCCGACGCCGCGGGCAAGCTCGGCCTCGATGCCGCGTGCCAGCGCATCAAGAAGGCCAGGGGCAAGCCAGCCCGGTAGGGCGGCATCGGGTGGGGTGTCGCGCGGCATGACGGCCGGACTCAGCATGAGAACAGAACGCGAACAAGCTCCACGTGATTGCCTATCTGTGGTGGCCCTGGCCTTACTCAGCCCCTACAGCTTGCAGCAACTGCATGTGGCGTGTCGTCGGCCGTGCAAAGACTGCTCACGATCCGGACGGCTTGTGAGTGGGAAGCGGCACCAGGCTAATCGCCGCTTACATTGAACCCCAAAAAGCGGAGGGCCTTCGCAGAGCGACCGTTTATGGGCGGACACTCTTGCGGCCTCACTGTTCCGCAGAGCTCAAGGCCGCAGAATCGGCCGAACAACGCGAGCTTCCATCGCGCGTCGGATGTGGCGCCATATAGGCGGTCCACGAAATCGCCCGGGCCATGCAGGAGGTAGGTCAACGAGTCTCGGACGCGCCCGACGTCGTTTTCGTTCTCGGCCCAAAAACGTCTCGGGAGCGCCTCGCGCCCGCCGGCCGTGAACCGCATCTGCTCGTGAAATGCGTGGATGCCCATTAGGCCTGCCGTGATTTGCTCCCTCGATGCAGTTCGAAGCGCCTCTCGCTCTGCGAATGGAGCCAAGACGTCCTGGATGCCCTCGGCGTAGCCCTCGAAGACTTTTCCATCGCTATCTTCACGCCAAGCTTCGCCAAGACGGGCTATCTCGGCACGGCGGTCGTCCGCGCCGCGCAACGGTGCATCCTTCCAGTCGTCGCCAACGGCGTGCGAAAGGCGCACCCAATTCAGGAACCGATTCACCCGAAACGGCGGGTCGATCTGCATTACGTCGTCGCGATAGAGATTGCCCGCGGCGAGAAGGCTGGCCACCTCGTCAAAGGCAGGCCGGTACTGCTCCTCGATTTGACGCCGAAGTGCTTCGCGCGCAGCCTGATCAGCAAACGACTTTCGCTTCGCGACGTTAACCGACGGCGGCTCGACCTTTCCCACCGCGTTGGCAATGGCTGCGTCAGGGTCAGGCCCCGTGCGACGCGCGCTCCGCCAGGCGTCTTCGAAGACCGCTAGCGTCCCCTGGCTCAAGGCGCGCGCATCACTCCAAAGTTCTTCGAAGATCGCCCGCGCCTGAATGATCGGCTCTGCGTCCTCAGGTTCGGCGAACAACGCAACAACCTCGCGATTGCTTTGGAAGCCGGCTTCCGTGAGGTTTGCCGAACCCACCATCGCCGCGTGATCAAACACGTACAGTTTGGAGTGAAAACGTCCCGTGTAGAAACGAATGGCGGCACGCGGCGCGTTGAAAAGCGTTCGTAGGTGCTCGGGATGGGTGGCCGAATTCAAGCCAACGATGAGCCGCAATGAGGCTCCGCGCGCAAGCGCCTCGGTTATCGGCTCATGGTTTGAGAAGTAGGGCGCGGCAAGCAGAAGCGCCCGAGACTGGAATGCCAACTTCTCGAACGCGCCTCGCACATAGTCGCCGGTGCCGCCATTGCTAACTAGCTTGGTCACGCCGGACCTCCCCACATCGAAGCACGTCTCCCCATAGACTACGCGTGCTCGTGCGCGAGGCGCCAATCCTCAATGGGTCTGGTTCGCTTTGTCGATCGGCACGATATGAATTGCGCTGGCCCGTGGCGACGTCTCCTCAGGCGCCGTCGATCACTTCCTCAAGCGGCGCCGTTTTTGACCGACCCACGCATTTATCTTGCGGACGCCCATCGCGTGAACGCAGGCTGCATAGGCCCGCTCGGCGTGGTTGTCCGCGCTTTCCCCGCCGCCAGCCCCGGCGCCATAGACGACGCCGACCATGGCATCACTGGCACTGCGCCACGCTGGGCTGGCGGGGTAGAGGTGTGGGAGGCCGCATCTTGACCGCGGAACCTCGCGGCTGATTGTCCCCATCAGGATCGCGCGGATCGTCACCGGCGGGTCGAGATAGTAGACGTCGTGCGGCACGTGCGGCAGCAGCGCGAAGCATCGCACCGCCTCCCGCACCTCGCGGCATGTCCTTTCCGCCGGCTGCTCAACTGGGATCGGCGCCAGCGTCCGCGCGCCCTGTGCCCAAACGGGCAAGGCTAGCAGAAGCAAGGATGCCGTCAGGCGTAGCAGCATCAATTCCTGAGGCCGTCCGAAGGTGTCGGGTTCGGGTCACGGCTGCGGGCTCAGGCGGGTAACCACCACAACATGTTGCGTCTCACCATCGCCGCACACGCTGCATGTGCTATAATGGGAACGGCACCCGGCCCAGGCCGCTACCAACGACGGGACGGGTGCCGTCTGCAACCTCAATGGATGGAGTCCATCATGGTTCCCTCAGTAGTCCTAACCGGTCTTTCCTTCACTGACTACGCCTTTGGCGTGGCCGACCCAGACGGTTCTTGGAATGCGGTCCCGGGCCTCTACGCGTTCTGCATACCGGGAATCGGCGTCCTGTCGCCGCTTACGCCGGTCTACATCGGCGAAACGAGCTCCTTCGCGGAGCGCATGCCGTGGCATCCGGAATGGCCCGCGGCCCTACGACTCGGCGCGTCGCTCATGCTGGCGATGGCGTTCCCCGGCACTGAGCGGCAGCGGAAGGATGCGGAGTGCGATCTCATCCTGGCGTATCGACCCAGGCTGAATGTCCAGCACAACACGAGGAACGCCCTCGCTGACCTCCTCGGTCCGCGCGCCAAGCGCTTCTGATATATGGCGGGCGGGGGCAACCTCGCCCGTCGTCACCTTCGGCGCTGCTCGGTCTTGAGCTGCGACCTCCGGTGGTGCCAGGGTGCAACACATGACCATCCTCGCCCGCATCCGCTCCGCCATCTTTCCGCCAGCCAGCCGCAAGACCAATCCAGACAACGGCTCGGAGTTGGACGGCTACAAGATCGAACTGATCCAGCGGTAGCGCCGGCGGGGATGGACCCGCTTTCGCTCCTCCGCGGCATCCTCGACACCACCGAGGATGCCGCGCGCGCGCTGGTGGGCCGCGAGCGCATCCGCCTCGCGGTCACCGGCCTGTCGCGCGCGGGCAAGACCGTGTTCCTGACCTCGCTGATCGCGAACCTGCTGGCCGCCGGGCGCGGTGCGCGCACGCTGCCCGCGCTGTCGGACGCGGCAGGCGGGCGCATCCGCCGCGTCTTCATCGTGCCCGCCGGGACCGAGACGGTGCCGCGCTTCGACCCGGACGCGCATCTGGGCGCACTCGCCACCGACCCGCCGCGCTGGCCGGAACGCACCGAGGATTTCTCGACGCTGTCGATCGCGATCGACGTGGAGCGGCGCACCTCGCTGGGCGGGATGCTGCCGGAACGGCGGATCACGCTGGACCTGATCGACTATCCCGGCGAATGGCTGCTCGACCTGCCGATGCTGCGCCAGGATTTCGCCGCCTGGTCCGAGGAGACGCTGGCGCGGCTGCAGCGCGGCATGCGCGCGGGCGCGGCGGCAGGGTTCCTCGCCTTCCTCGATGGCCTGCCGGATGACGCGGCAGCGGAGGATGCGCTCGCGAAGCGCGGCTACACGCTGTATCGCGACATGCTGCGCACCTGCCGCGACGTGCATGGCCTGCGGTTCCTCCAGCCAGGTCGGTTCCTGAACCCCGGCCCGCGTGGCGAGGCGCCGCTGCTGTGGTTCTTCCCGATGCCCGCCACGGCGCGTGGCGGTCTCGCACAATTATGCGCGCGCCGGTTCGACGCCTATCTCGCGGATCAGCGCGCGACGTTCCTCGACCCGTTCTTCTCGCGCTTCCATCGCCAGGTCGTGCTGGTGGACGTGCTGGGCGCGCTGCATGCCGGCGAGGAAGCCTTTCACGACACCGGCGATGCGCTGTCCGCCGTCGCGTCGATCATCTCCGGCGCCAATTGGCTGGAGCGCCTGCTGGGCGCCGCACCCATGCGTGTGGCCTTCGCCGCGACCAAGGCCGACCATGTGCCCACGCGCGCGCGCGATGCGCTGGCCGCGCTGGTGGAACACATCACGCTGGGCGCCCGTGGCCGCGCGGAACAATCGGGCGCGGCGGTGTCCTTCCATGCCGTTGCCGCCATCCGCTGCACGGAGGATGCGGTGGCGCGGCTCGAAGGCCACTCCGTTGCCGCTGTGCGCGGGGTGCTTTTGCAGGACGGGGTCGGCGCCACCATCTATCCGGGCGAGGTGCCGATGAAACCGCCCGAAGCCGCCTTCTGGGACGCCGGCCTGTTCACCATGCCGGAATTCCGCCCGCCGCGGCTCGACCCTGCCGGCGTGAGCGGGATGCCGCATCTCGGCCTCGATGCGCTGCTCGCCTGGCTGATCGGGGATGCGTTGTGACTGTGCCCGACAACCGCGGTGGCGACAGCCCCGAAGGCCTGAAGCGGCCGCGCCGCATCGATGGCGCGCCCGATGAACACAGGTCGGATGACGCGCCCGATGACCGCCCCCGGCCGCGGGTGATGGCCGATGCGACCGATGGCGCTGCCGCGCTGCCCGACGCCGCGGCCGCGCGGCCGCGGGTGATCCTGGACGAAGGCGCCAAGCCCACGCCGCGGCTCGATTTCGGTTGGGACAAGGCGGTAGCGCCGGTGACCTTGCCGGTCGGTCGGGGGTGGTCGTCCGTGGCACTGGTCGGCGCCGGTGCGGCGTTGCTGGTGCTCGGCTTCTCGATTCTGGAAGCCGGCAATTTCATCGCCGAGCAGTTTGCGCGCGCGGCCTGGCTCGGCGGTGTCACGCTGGCCGTGGCGCTCGGCGGATTCGGGCTGGTCTTCGCGGCGATCTGGCGCGAGGTGCGCGGCTATCTCGCGCTGCGCACGGTGGATCGTGCGCGGGCTGCCTTGGCGCGGGGGGATGCTGTCGAACTGCGGGCGAAACTGGACGCCTGGCAGGCGCGCCTGCCAGCCGGCCGGGCGCGTGCGGGGGACCTCGGCGCTGCGCCGATCGACGCCATCGTCGCGCTGGTCGAGGCCAAGATGCTCGCCCCCATCGCGCAGGATGCGGCGGCACTTGGCCGGGCGGCGGCGGTGCAGGCCTTTGCGGTGACGGCGGTGAGTCCCTCGCCGGCGGCGGATGCGTTGATCTTTGTCTGGCGCGGCTTGCGCCTGGTGCGCCAGGTGGCGGCGCTGCACGGGTTCCGGCCCGGAATTGCCGGCACGATCGCGTTGCTGCGTCGTGTCGCCGTGGATGCCGCGACGGTGGCGGCGACCGATGTGGCCGTGGATGCGGCCGTGCGCGGCCTGCTCAGTTCGAAACTCGCCGAGCACGTGGCCGGCGAGGCCGCGGCCGGCGCTGTCGCTGCCCGCCGCATGATCCTGCTGTCGCGCGCCGCCGACGAAGCCTGCCGCGTCCTGCCGCGCCGCTGAAGTCCCGGGCGGATCGGGGGAGTTCCCTCCCCCGATCCTTTTTCTACCCCTCAAGCCTGACATTCGCCGCCCTGGCGACCTCGCGGAACGTCGCGATCTCGCTGCGGATGAACGCCGCGTAGTCCTCTGGTGTCATCGGATCCGGCACCGCGCCCATGCCCAGGATGCGGTTGGCGATGGCCGGTTCGCGCAGGATGGCGACGACGTCCGTGTTGATGCGGCGGATGATGTCGGCGGGCGTGCCGGTCGGTGCCACCAGCCCCGTCCAGCCGGCGGCCTGGTAGCCTGGCACCAACGTCTCGGCGATGGTCGGCACATCGGGCAGTTGCGGCACGCGGCGCGCGCTGCACAGGGCGATGGCGCGCACGCGCCCCTCGCGGATATGCGGCAGGGCGGAGGCGACGGAATCGGTCATCAGCTTCACGTTGCCTGCGATGACGTCGGCGATGGCCGGCCCGCTGCCGCGATAGTGCACGATGTTGAAGCGGATATTGGCCCGCAGCATCAGCAGTTCGGCCGCCATGTGCTGGCTGGTGGCCGGCCCGGCCGACGCCATGTCCAGCGCCCCCGGCCGAGCGCGGGCTTCGGCGGCCAGCGCCTGCATGGTGTGCTGCGGCACGGAGGGGTGCGCGATGACCAGCAGTGGCACCATCGCGACGTTGCTGATGGCCGCGAAGTCCTTCTCGGCGTCATAGGGCACGCGCGGCAGGACGGAGGGGTTCACGCCGAGCGTGCCCGATGTTCCGGCGATCAGCGTGTAGCCATCCGCGGGTGCCCGCGCCCCGGCTTCCAGCGCCGGCGCGCCGGCGCCGCCCGCACGATTCTCGACCACCACGCGCTGCGGCCAGCGCTTGCTGAGTTCGTCGGCGACCAGGCGCGTGATGATGTCCGATGCCTGGCCCGGCGGGAACGGCACGATGATGCGCACCGGACGGTTCGGGTAGTCGGATTGCGCGCGCGCGGCGATCGGCAGCAGCGGCAGCGTGGCGGCGCCGAGCAGGGCGCGGCGATGGATGCGTGTCATGCGGTTCTTTCCTCCCGGGACCGGCATGCTACTCCCGCGACAGCGCGTCTTCCAAACGGGCCTGGGTGCGGCGCCGCGTATCGCGGCGGTCGGCCAGGGCGCGGCGTTCGCGCAGCTGGTCCAGGACCTTCTCGGCCCGGCGCGCGCCGGCGAGGGCTTCGCGCTCGGCCTCCAGGGCGGCTTCGGCGCGGGCCACGGCCGCGGCATGGGCGTGGCGCGCGGCCAGCCCGCGCGCCAGGAAGGCGCCGTAGGTCGCTCCCGTCCCGTCGGGTGTCTCGACGCGCAGGGCGGCCTCGGCGGCGGCGGCGGCGTCCTGCTGGCGGGCCAGGGCGCCGCGGGCATCGGCCAGGCGGCGGCGCGCGGCCTCGACCTCGATCGCGCGCAGCCGGGCCAGGGTGGAGAGGGGGTCGGGCGGCATGGTGGGACGATTTTCACGCACAGGTCTTGCCGGAACGTGAATCCTCAGCGCCCGCCCTGCAGCCAGACCGCATCGGTGCCGAGCTCCGGCCAGCCGATCGCCCGCCCGGCCTGCGCCGCCGCCTGGTGCCCCGGCAGCGCGCCATCCCAGCGCGCGGCGATGATGCGCTGGCCGGTGAAGCCATCCGCGGCGTCCGACAGCAGCCAGGCGAGCGGGGCGCCCATGATGGCGGGGCGCAGCATCGCCTCGCGCGACCAGCCGCTCTCGGCGCCGATGAAGGGCGTGTCCGTCGGACCGCCGGGGATCAGCACATTCACCGTGATGCCGCTGCTGGCCAGTTCCGCCGCCCATACCGCCGAGGCGGATTCCAGCGCCGCCTTCGTCGCGCCATAGGGCAGCACGCGCAGCATGGTGCGGAAGGACGTGGTATTGTTCACCACCCGCCCCCAGCCGGCCGCGCGCATCATCGGCAGCGTTTCGCGCAGCAGCAGCATGGGCGCGCGGACATTGATGGCGAAGAAGCGGTCCCAGGTGGCGGCGTCCAGTTCCTCGATGGCGGGCAGGCGTGTCTCGGCGTCGGGGCGCAGGCTGGAAACCCCGATGCCGGCATTGTTCACCAGCGCGTCCACCCGCCCGAAATGCGCGACGGCAGCGGCCACGCCGTCGCGGCAGCCCTGTTCGGTCGCGAGGTCAGCCAGGATGGGGTGCAGCCGTGGATGGGCGGGCAGGGTCGCGATATCGCGGTCCAGCGCCGCCACGGCATGGCCTGCCGCAAGCGCTGCATCGACCATCGCGAGGCCAATGCCGCCGGCGGCGCCGGTGATCAGGATGGTGCGGGGCATGGCTGGCTCCTATGCGGCAGGGCATCGCGCTCTACACCGCGATTGACGGATGATCGACCAGGGGTGTGATCGCTGTCCGCGCCCATCATGCCGGCCGCTGCGGGACAGACCTCACCGAAACACCAGAACCGGGATCCTGCAGCTCCGCAGCAGGGCGGTGGTCGTGCTGCCGAGGATCATGTTGCGCAGCCGCCCATGGCCATAGGCGCCCATCACCAGCAGGTCGACCCCGGCTTCTGCGACGTGCGCTGCAATGGCCGTCTCGGGCTCGCCATGAAGGACTGTGACGGTCGCAGCCTTGCCCGCATCGGCGAGCAGCTTCGCCGGTTTCGCCAGCATGGCCTGGCCGGTGGCGGTGTCGGTTGCAACCGTCACGACCTCGCATTCCAACCCATCGAGCGAGGCGGTGCGGGCAGCATACTCCACCATCTTCATCGCGGCAGGACCGCCATCGTAGGCGATGGCAAAGCGCGCGATGGGCTTGAATGCGCGCGACGCCACCAGCACCGGCAGAACGCTCGCGCGCAGCACCCGTTCCAGGTTGGCGCCGAGGTGGCCGATCGCGAAGTTCGCCGCCTCGCCGCGCTTGCCGACCACCAGCAGGTCCGCCTCCGCCTCGAACTCGACAACCGTGTCGACCAGCGCGCCGTGGCGCTGCGTCAGTGTCACATCGGCGACGCCCGCTGCCTTCAGCCGCGCCTGCGCGGCGGCCAGCAATGCGCGGGCGCGGCGCAGCGAGACCTTTCCTCGCGCTTCGTCCAGCGCGGCCAGTTCGCGCAGCAATTCCTCCGACGCATTGATGCCGAGCGCGCCGCTGCGATCGACCGGGAGTTCGGCCGTGGCACGGTCCAGCACATGCAGCACGCGCACCGAGGCGCCGCCCATCCGGGCCGACGCCCAGGCCGCATGGTCGAGGATGCTCTCGGCATAGACCGAGCCATCCGTGCAGGCGAGAATCCTGGCCACGATGCGTCTCCCCCTCAGTGCAAGGCCGGTGCGCCGGAGGCGCGCGCCTTGTCGTGGATGGCCAGCTTGTCCACCAGGGTGGCGCTCGCGTTGTTCATGCCGAGGAGTTCGACCTCCGTGCCCTCGCGACGGAACTTCAGCATCACCCGGTCGAGTGCCGCAACCGCCGTCAGGTCCCAGATATGCGCGTCTGACACGTCGATCACCACGCGTTCAATCGCTTCCTTCAGGTCGAAGGCATCCCCGAAGGCCTCCGCCGAGGCGAAGAACACCTGGCCGGAGACGGTATAGGTGCGTTGCGTGCCATCGGCCGAGAGCACCGAGGAGATATCGAAGATCTTCGCCACCTTGCGGGCGAAGAAGATGCCCGACAGCAGCACGCCGACCAGCACGCCCTGCGCCAGGTCTTGCGTCAGCACCGTGACGATGACCGTCGCGATCATCACCACGCTCGACTCCCTCGGATGCACCCGAAGGTCCTTCAGCGACTTCCAGGAGAAGGTGCCGATCGAGACCATGATCATCACCGCCACCAGCGCGCCCATCGGGATCTGCCGCACGAGATCGGACAGCACCAGGATCAGGAACAGCAGGAACAGCCCGGCCCATAGCGTCGAGAGCCTGCCGCGGCCGCCGGACTGCACGTTGATGACCGACTGCCCGATCATCGCGCAGCCCGCCATGCCGCCGAAGCAGCCCGAGACGATGTTGGCCACGCCCTGGCCGTAGCTTTCGCGGATCTTGTTGGACCCGGTGTCGGTCAGGTCATCGACGATCTGCGCCGTCATCAGGGATTCCAGCAGACCCACCACGGCCAGCGTGGCGGAGGTCGGCAGGATGATCCACAGCGTCTCCAGCGTGAGCGGCACATCCGGCAACAGGAACAGCGGCAGGTCCGCGGGCAACTGCCCCATGTCGCCGACCGTCCGCACATCCAGGCCGAACCAGATGCTGATCGCCGTCAGC
Organism: Rhodospirillales bacterium Ga0074136; assembly: GCA_001464375.1. GTDB lineage: Bacteria > Pseudomonadota > Alphaproteobacteria > Acetobacterales > Acetobacteraceae > Neoroseomonas. Next base: position 45,983 of record LNEW01000082.1, read on the forward strand.
ACCACGATGGCAACGAGCGGAGAGGGCACCGCCCTGGTCAGCAACGGCAGCAGGTAGATGATCGCAAGCCCCGCAGCGACGACGACATAGGTGATCCAGGTCACACCGATCAGTTCCGGCAACTGCGCAAGGAAAATCAGGATGGCGAGCGCATTGACGAAACCCGTCATCACCGAGCGCGAGACATAGCGCATCAGCACGCCGAGCTTCAGCGCACCCGCGATCATCTGCAGAACGCCGCACAGGATGGTCGCTGCCAGCAGGTATTGCAGGCCGTGATCGCGCACCAGCGTCACCATCACGAGCGCCATGGCGCCGGTCGCCGCCGATATCATGGCAGGCCGGCCGCCGGCGAAGGCGATGACGACCGCGATACAGAACGACGCATAGAGGCCGACCTTCGGATCGACGCCCGCGATGATCGAGAAGGCGATCGCTTCGGGGATGAGCGCGAGGGCGACGACGGTGCCGGCCAGAATATCGGCACGGATGTTCGGGAACCATTCGGCGCGCAGCCGGGCAAGGGACATGGAAGCACTCCGGGAAACCAGCAGACATGCCTGGGGGATCAGCCGGGCCTGCGACACTCTGATCGGCAAGGGGATGCGGGCGCGGCCACACGAAAGGCCAAGCGCCTGGAGGTTCGCGCCGTGGCCGGCGCGATGGTTCAGGGATCAGGGCGGCCCGAACATCATCATGCCCAGGCTGTAACAGACTTTCGCTGCATCGCACAATGCTGGTGGCCGCGCAGCGATCACCGTGAGGACCGCTGGCAGGACCCCTCGCGGAGCCGGGGCAGGGCATGCATCATGTCCCGGAGACCACGCTACGGGAGGGAAGCGATGCGCGTCATCATCGCAGGGGGAGGGATCGGCGGACTGGTCGCGGCGCTGTCGCTGCACGCCGCCGGCATCGAGGTCGATGTCTTCGAGCAGACGACCGAGATCCGCCCGCTCGGCGTGGGCATCAACGTGCTGCCGCATGCGATGCGCGAACTGACCGAACTCGGCCTGCAGGAGCGCGTCTGCGCGGCGGGCGTGGTCACGCGCGAACTCGCCTACGCCAACCGCTTCGGGCAGATGATCTGGTCCCTACCGCGCGGCCGCCACGCCGGCTACACCTGGCCGCAGGTGTCGATCCATCGCGGCCGCCTGCATCTGCTGCTGCTGGAGGTGGCGCGCGAACGGCTCGGTGATGCCCGCATCCACCTCGGCGCCAGGCTGGCCGACTTCGCCGACGACGCTGGCGGCGTCACCGCCCGCTTCGAGGATGGCCGCACCGCGCAGGGCGACGTGCTGATCGCTGCCGACGGCATCCACTCCTCGGCGCGCACGCGCTTCTACCCCGATGAAGGCGCGCCGATCTGGAAGGGCGCGATCCTGTGGCGCGCGACGTCCATCGCCGAACCCTTCCTGACCGGCGCCACCATGGCCGTGATCGGCAATCGCGACGAGAAATTCGTGGTCTACCCGATCGCCGACCTGCCCGACGGCCGCAAACTGACCAACTGGATCGCCGAGCGCCGGGTCGACCCGAACCAGCCATGGAAGCGGGAGGACTGGAACCGCCCGGGCCGCATGGAGGACTTCCTGCACTGGTTCACGGAATGGCGCTTCGACTGGCTCGATGTGCCGGCGCTGATCCATTCCGCGCAATCCATCTATGAATTCCCGATGGTCGATCGCGACCCGCTGCCGCGCTGGACGCATGGCCGCGTCACGCTGCTGGGCGATGCGGCGCATCCTTTGTATCCGATCGGGTCGAACGGGTCGTCGCAGGCCATCCTCGATGCGCGCACGCTGGCACTGCAACTCGCGACCCATCGCGATCCCATCGAGGCACTGCACGCCTACGAGGCGATCCGCCGCCCCGCCACCGCCGCGCTGCTGCACGCCACGCGCGGCGACGGGCCGGACGTGGTGCTCGACATCGCCGAATCCCGCGCGCCCGACGGCTTCGCCGATATCGAGGCGGTGATGCCGCTGGACGAACGCACCGAGGTCGCCACCCACTACAAGCGCCTGGCCGGCTTCGAACCCGCCACGCTCAACACGCGGCCGAGCCTGTCGCCGCCACGGAGGGCCGCATGAGCGTCCACTACCTTCCCGTCCGCGAGGACTGGCTCGCCACGCGGCAGGAGGAGATCCTCGACCCCGGCCAGCGCATCATCGACCCGCATCACCACCTGTGGGACCGGCCCGGCTGGCGCTACCTGCTCGACGACATCCTCGCCGACATCCGCACCGGCCACGACGTGCGCGCCACCGTGCTGGTGCAGGCGCGTGCCTTCCACCGCGCCGACGGCCCCGAGGAACTGCGCCCGGTCGGCGAGACGCAATTCGCCGCCGGCATCGCCGCGATGTGCGAGAGCGGCATCTACGGGGATGTGCGCGTCTGCGCGGGCATCGTCGGCCATGCCGACCTCACGCGCGGCGAAGCCGCCGGCGCGGTGCTCGATGCCCATATCGCCGCCGGCAATGGCCGCTTCCGCGGCATCCGCCATTCCGCCACCTGGGACCCCGACCCCGAGATGCTGAACCCGGCCTATACGCCGGCCGAGGACATGCTCGACACGCCGGGCTTTCGTGCCGGCTTCGCGGAACTCGGCAAGCGTGGCCTGTCCTTCGAGGCCTGGCTGTATTTCCACCAGATCCCGCGCCTTGTGCGCCTGGCGCAGGCCTGTCCCGGCGTGCCGATCGTGCTGAACCATTGCGGCGGGGTGCTCGGCATCCGTGGCTATGCAGGGCGGCGCGACGAGGTTTTTTCGACGTGGTCGGCGAACATGCGCGCACTCGCCGCCTGCCCGAACGTGATGGTGAAATGCGGCGGGCTCGGGATGCGCCTGCCGGGCTTCGGGCTGGAGCAGGGCGCGGTTGCGCCGTCGTCGCAGATGCTGGCGGATGCCTGGCGACCCTGGATGGAGCCCATCATCGAGATGTTCGGCACCGGCCGCTGCATGTTCGAGAGCAACTTCCCCGTGGACAAGGGCGGCTACGGCTATGCCGCCGGGTGGAACGCCTTCAAGCGGCTGGCGGCAGGTGCCTCGGCGGCGGAGAAGGACGACCTGTTCCGCGGTTCCGCCGCACGCTTCTACAGGATCGACGCATGAGCCCGCACCGCTTCTGCACCGTCGAGGATGACGGCCGCCTGCGCATCGTCACGCTCAACCGCCCCGAGGTGATGAATGCGCTGCACAGCGAGGCGCATGCCGAACTTGCGCAGGTCTGGGACGAGTTCGCGGCGGACCCGGAATTGTGGGTGGCGATCGTCACCGGCGCCGGGGGGCGCGCCTTCTCCGCCGGCAACGACCTGAAGGTGCAGGCGGCGGGCCAGCGCGGGCCGACGCCGCCCTCCGGCTTTGCCGGGCTGACCACGCGCTTCGACCTCGACAAGCCGCTGATCGCCGCGGTGAACGGCATCGCCATGGGCGGGGGCTTCGAGATCGCGCTGGCCTGCGACCTGGTGATCGCAGCCGAGAACGCGGTGTTTGCGCTGCCGGAACCGCGCGTCGGCCTGGTGGCGGGCGCGGGCGGCGTGCACCGCCTGCCGCGCATGATCGGGCAGAAGCAGGCGCTCGGCATGATCCTCACCGGGCGGCGCGTGGGGGCCGCGGAAGGCAAGGCGCTGGGCTTCGTCAACGAGGTGGTGCCGGAAGGCGAGGCGCTGGCGGCGGCGAAGCGCTGGGCGGCGCTGATCCTGGAATGCTCGCCGCTCGCGGTGCGGGCGTCGAAGCAATGCGTCCATGCCGGGATGGATGCACCGACGCTGCGCGAGGCGATCGCGACGATGTACCCATCCCAGCAGCGCAATCGCGACAGCGAGGACTACATCGAAGGCCCGCGCGCCTTCGCCGAGAAGCGCAAGCCGGAGTGGCGCAACCGATAGTGCGGCGTCACACCGCGGTGTCGCCGCCGCATGATGCTGCGACGCGCCGCGGCCGTCAGGCCGGCAGTTCCGGCTCGAAGCCGAGGCCGGGGGCCGTCGGCACCGCGATGGCGCCATCGCGCGGAACCAGCGCCGGATAGGGCGGTTGCGCCAGGTCGGCGAAATAGATCTCGATCGGCTCCGCATCCTCGGTCGCTGCGAGGAAGTGCAGCGTCGCCAGCAGCCCCGGGCCGAAATACGGGCAATGCGGCACCAGGCGCACGCCGGCCTCGCGCGCCAGTTCCGCGATCTCCAGCATGGCCGACATGCCGCCGATCTTGGTGATGGACGGCTGCGCCACATCCACCGCGCGCAATTCGAACATCCGGCAGAAATCCTCGACCGTGCCGTTGCATTCCCCCGCCGCAATCGGCACCGGCGATGCGGCGCGTATGCGCGCGATGGCGGGGATGTCCTCGGGTGGCCAGATCGGCTCCTCCACCCAGGCGGCGTTGAGGCCTTCCACGTCCTCGCAGAACTGCGCGGCCTCGGCTTCCGTGTTCCAGACGCAGTTGATGTCCAGCATCAGCGGCGTGTCCGGCGCGGCCAGGTGCGCCGCGCGGATGCAGCCCAGGTCGAATTCGTGCAGCTTGATGTGCCGATAGCCGCGCGCCAGCGCCGCCGTCACGTTGCGCGCCACGTCCTCCGGCTTGCCGTAGCGCAGCAGCGATGCATAGGCCGGCACCGATGCGCGCGCCGCGTCGCCCAGCAGCGCGTGCAACGGCTTGCCCGCCGCCTTCGCGCGAATGTCCCACAGCGCGATGTCGATTGCCGACAGACCGAAGCTCACAGGCCCGTTGCGGCCGAAATTGTGGAAGCGGCGCGCGAGGGCGCGCATCAGCGCCGCGATGTCGCGCGCATCCTGCCCGATGCAGGCCGGGCCGATCAGCCGGTCGATCGCATCCTTGGTGGTCTCCACCAGGGTGAAGCCGAAGCCCTCGCCCCAGCCATGCAGCCCGTCCTCGGTCTCGACGCGCACCAGCAGCGTGTCCATGGCGCGCAGGTGCAGATTGCCGCCGACGCCACCCGCGCTGGCGCCATAGGTGAACTCCGTGCGGTGGTGGTGCGTGGTGACGCGGGTGATCCGCATGGACCTGGCCTTTCCCCTGCGCGGCTCGTCTTGCCGCATGCCATCTGGCGCTGCATCCTCGGCACATGCAACCCGCCGGAACGACCCTGACGACCACCTGCTTCAAGCTGGGCGAGCGTGAGCTCAACCTGGTCGGCCGGGATGATTCGAGCAGCCGGCTGGTGATGCGGGAGATCTTCCAGGACCGCGTCTATGCGCCCGTGGCGGGCATTGCGCCGCCGCGCGTGGTGCTCGACATCGGCGCGCATACCGGGTTCTCGTCGGGGTTCTTCCGCCTGGTCTACCCCGACGCGGCGATCATGTGCGTCGAGCCGGACCCGGACTCCTTCGCCATCCTCTCCGGCAATGTCGAACGCATCGGCAATTGCCGCGCATTCAACCTCGGCCTGTTCGAACGCGACGGCGTCGCGCATTTCAACGCGGCGCAGATCTCGGTGCTCAGCTCGTTGTTCCCGGTGAAGTACGACGGCGTGCCGACCCAGGCGGCGCAGGTCACCCTGCGCCACGCCGGCGCCTTCGCCAACGAGCTCTGCGCCCAGTTCGCGCTGCCCGGCTTCGACCTCATCAAGATCGACACCGAAGGCGCGGAGCTTCCCATCCTGGCGGCGCTCGGCGACCGCGTGGGGCAGGCGGGGGTCATCCACCTGGAATTCCACAGCCACGCCGACCGCCGGGCGATCGACGAGTTGCTGTGCCGTACCCACACGCTGTGCCACGGGCGGATCGAGCGCGCCGATCTCGGCACGCTGACCTATGTCGCGACGCGTCTGCTCGCGCCGGGCAAGCCCGGCTGACAGGCGGCGCGCCGGCGCTTCCGCCTGGCCGCGTTTTCGCCGATGCTCGGGTCCTGCGTGGCGCGTGACGCCCGCCGGGGAGGAACCGCATGAACCGCCGCACCCTGCTGCTGGCCGCAACGCTGCCACTGCCCGCTCTGGCGCAGGCGCCCTGGCCGGATCGCCCGATCCGCATCGTGGTGCCGTTCGCCGCAGGCGGGCCGTCGGACATCGTGGTGCGGTTGATCGCGCCGCGGCTGACCGCCACGCTCGGCCAGCCGGTGGTGGTGGACAATCGCGCCGGCGCGGGCGGCGTGACCGGGGTGGACGCGGTCGCGAAGGCGGCACCGGACGGATACACGATCGGCATCGGCAGCGCGGGTGGGCTCGCCATCTCGCCGCGGCTCGACCGCGGCACGCCCTATGATCCGCTGCGGGACCTCGCACCGCTGACGCTGGCGGTGCTGGTGCCCGAACCGCTGGTGGTGCCCGCCGCGATGCCCTTCCGCACGGTGGCGGAGCTGGTGGCGGCGGCGAAGGCGCAGCCGGGCCGGCTGAACTACGGCTCGGCCGGGTCGGGCAGCATGCCGCACCTGGCCGGCGAGTTGTTCCGCATGGCGGCCGGCATCGAGATCACGCATGTGTCCTATCGCGGCGGCGCGCCGCTGGCCCTCGCCATCCTGCAGAACGAGGTGCAGCTGGGCTTCGCCGACCTGCCGATCCTGCTGCCGCATATCCGCGCGGGCGGGCTGCGCGCGCTGGCGGTCGGCACGCAGCAGCGGCTGGAATGGATCCCGGACGTGCCGACCATGGCGGAGGTCGGCCTGCCCAGCGTGGATGCCAACAACTGGCACGGCTTCGTGGCCCCCGCGCGGGTGCCGGATGCCATCCTGGCACGGCTGCACGGGGCGTTGGCCGGCGCGCTGAACGACCCCGGCATCCGCCGTGCGCTGCACGACCAGGGGGCGATCCCGGGCGGCAATTCGGCGGCGGAATTCGGCGCCTTCCTGCGCGCCGAGAACGACAAATGGGGCGGCGTGATCCAGCGCGCCGGCGTGCGCGCCGATTAGCCGCCGATGGTCTGCAGCACGTCGAACCCTTCGAATTGCGGCGGGCCGAGCGTGCTGCCCTTCATCCCGCCGGCGCCGGCATGGGCGCGGCGGAACTGCTCCGATCGTGTCCAGCCTTCGAAGGCTTCCTTCGACGCCCAGAGCGTCAGCGACGAATACAGGATGTGGTCCTCGGCCGCCGGTCCCTTCAGCAAATGGAAGGTCATGAAGCCAGGCACCTCGTGCAGGTGGCTTTCGCGCGTCAGCCAGGCCTGTTCGAAGGCCGGCGCGTGCTCGGGGATGACGCGGAAGCGGTTGGCGGCGACGAACATGGCGGTGGCCTCTCCTTGCCTGCGCCCATGGATGGGCAGCGCCGCGGGTTGCGCAAGGGGCCGCGCGTGAGCGACCGGGCGGCACAGGAGGCCGTGGCCGACTGGTACCACGCCTGGTTCACCGGGATCGTGCTGGCCGCGGTTGCGCGCCGCGGTCCGGCGGATGCGGCGGCGCTGGTCTTCGCCGTGTTCCGCCGCCAGCAGGCCGAGACGTTTCTCCCCGGCCTGCGCAAGCTCGGCCTCGATGGCCTGCCCCCGGCGGTGGCCGCGGCGCGCTACCACTATCTGTCGAACGTCATCGGCGGCGTGGGCGTGGAGTATGTCGAGGAAAGCCCGCGCAAGGCCTGGATCCGCTACCCGCCGCCGCGCTGGATCTGGCCCGGGGCGACCATCTGCGCCATCCCGTCCGAGGTGAACGCCGCGATGCTGCGTGGCTGGCACGCCAATAACGGCGTGATGCTGGGCTGCCCGGGCCTCGGCTTCGTCTGCACGGGGCAGACCGTGGATGGCGATCCGGGGCTCGAGGGCTACTACATCGAGCATGACCGCGCGCTGGCGGAACACGAACGCCTGCGCTTCGCGAAGCACGAGGCGATGCCGCGCTTCGATGCCGCCAGCGCGCCGCGCCTGCCCGCCGCCGACTGGCCGGCGGAACGCGTGGCGAAGGCGAAGCGCGGCTATGCCATGACCTATTGCCGCACGGCGATGCAGGCGGCGATCGACGTCTTCGGCACGGAGCATGGCGGTGCGCTGCTTGGCCACGCTGCGCGCCTGGTCGGGATGCAGCACGTCCATGCGACTGCGGCAGCCCTTGGTGCGCGGGACTTCACGACTTTCATGGTCGCGATCGCGGCGGCCGAGGGCGATGCCGCGCGCACGGACCCGCAAGCCGACGGCAGCGTGATCGTCACCCGCGACGGCATCGCGCTGCTGCGCGGCATCGCCGATCCGCACCCCACGATGCAGGCGGCGTGGGAGGCGCTGCTGGATGGCGCGCTGGCGGGCTGGGACCGATTTGCGCGGCTGGAGAAGGTGGGAGCGCTGGCCTGGCGGGTGCTGCTTCCCCGCGTCAGCCCTGGAGAACCGTGCCCTCGCCGGCCGCCGCCATGATCCGCAGCAGGCTCTCGTCCCGCCCCAGCGCCCACAGCACCGCGTTGATAGGCGGGCTGGTCAGGCTGCCGCACAGTGCCGCGCGCAGCGGCTGCGCGATGTCCTTCAGCTTCACGCCCTTCACCTCGGCATAATCCCGCAGCCAGTGCTCGAGATCCGCCTTCTCCCACGGTGCGGTGGACAGGAATTCCGCCAGATCCGCCAGCCGCGCGCGTGCCTCGGGCGTCAGCGAAGCCAGCGCCTTGTCGTCGATCGCGGGCAGGCTCTCATGGGCCGCGAAGGCGGCGGACCCCGCCAGTTCCTCCAGCGTGCGCGCGCGTTCCTTCAGGTCGGGCATCAGCATCGCCACGCGCTCGGCGCCATCCGTGCCGAACAGCACGCCGCGCTTGCCCAGCACCTCCAGTACCGCGCGCGTCAGCCGCGCATCATCCGCCTGGCGCAGGTACACGCCGTTCAGGTGCGTGAGCTTCGCGTAGTCCATGCGCGACGCCGAACGCCCGACATCCTTGATGTCGAATAGCTCGATGGCGCGGTCATGCGGCACGACCTCCTCGTCGCCATGCCCCCAGCCCAGGCGCAGCAGGTAGTTGTTCACCGCTTCCGGCAGGTAGCCCTGCTCGCGGAAATCCAGCACGGAGACGGCACCGTGGCGCTTCGACAGCTTCGCGCCATCGGCGCCATGGATCAGCGGGATATGCGCGAAATGCGGCCGTCGCCAGCCCATCGCGTCATAGACCATGCATTGGCGGAAGGTGTTGGTCAGGTGATCGTCGCCGCGGATGACGTGGGTGATCTCCATGTCGTGGTCGTCCACCACCACCGCATGCAGGTAGGTGGGCGTGCCATCGCTGCGCAGGATGATCATGTCGTCGAGCTCGGCGTTCTGCACGCGCACGTCGCCCTGCACCAGGTCGGCCACCACGGTCTCGCCATCCAGCGGCGCCCTGATGCGGATGACGAAGGGCTTGCCGTCCTGCTCCGGCCCCGGGTCGCGGTCGCGCCAGCGGCGGTCGTAACGCGGCGGGCGACCCTCGGCGGCGGCCTGCTCGCGCATCTGCGCCAGCTCCTCCGGCGTTGCCCAGCAGCGATACGCTTTCCCCATCGCGAGCAGGGCGTGCGCGATCTCGGCATGGCGCGCCTCGCGGCTCGCCTGGAACACCGGGGCTTCGTCGGGTGAAAGCCCGAGCCAGGCCAGGCTCTCCAGGATCTGGTCCACCGCCGCCTGGGTCGAGCGTTCCTTGTCGGTATCCTCGATGCGCAGCAGGTAGGCGCCCTTGTGGTGGCGCGCGAACAGGTAGTTGAACAGCGCCGTGCGCGCCCCGCCGATATGCAGGTAGCCGGTAGGCGAGGGGGCGAAGCGGGTACGGACGGTCATGGTCACCTGGGCTCGATCATCGAGGGCGCCTGTTAGACCAGATCGGCCCGGTGGGGTGAATCCGCGCGGCGCAAACCCCTCCCGCACCGGCGCCGGACCGCGCTAGAATGAACGCAGGAGTTGTGGAACACCACCCTGTCCAGCACCGTCGCGCGAGATACCGTGGGCCGGATCGGCGCCGCCCTTGCCGCCGCGGCGCAGCGCATCGAGGTGCTGCTGGCCGGTGAGCGCGGCCGGCTGGCGCCTTGGCTCGCCGTTGCTATGGGCGCGGGGATCCTGGGCTATTTCGCCCTGCGCGAGGAACCACCGCTCTGGGCCGCGGCGCCTGGGCCGCTGCTGGTCGTGGTGGCCTGGCTGGTGGCCACGCGCGCCCCGCATGCGGGCTGGCTGGTCGGCCTGTTCGGCGCCGCCGGGCTGGGCTTCGGCGCCGCCCTGCTGCACGCCGCCACAGCGCCACCCGCTGCCGCGCCGCCGCTGCGTGCCGTGATGCTCAGCGGCATCGTGCAGGATGTCGACCTGCTGCCGGAAGGCCAGCGCGTCACGCTGGCTGGTGTCCGCTTCGGGCCGGAGGAACCGGTGCAACCGCGCAGCATCCGCGTGCGCCTGCGCCCGAACGACCCGGCGCGGCCGGCGCCGGGCGACCGGGTCAGCCTGCGCGCCCTGGTCCGTGCGCCTTCCGCCCCGGCCTATCCGGGTGCCTGGGACTTCCAGCGCGCCGCCTTCTTCGCCGGGCAGGGCGGCGCGGGCTTTGCCATCGGCCCGACGCAGGTCACGCCCGGCGCAGGCGACGCGCCGCCGCTGTCGGGCTTGCGCGCGGCCCTGGAGGCGCGCGTCACCGCCGCCGTGCCCGGCGCGGCCGGCGCTGTGGCCGCCGCCCTGCTGACCGGCGGGCAATCCGCCATCCCGCGCCCCGACATGGCGGCGATGCGCGATTCCGGCCTGGCGCACCTGCTCTCGGTTTCCGGCCTGCACATCGCCATCGTGATGGGCGTGACCTTCTGGGTGGTGCGCTTCCTGATCGCCTGCTGGCGAGGGCTGGCGCTGCGGATGGATGGCAAGGTCTGGGCCGGGGTGGCGGCGCTGGGCGCGGGTGGCTTCTACATGCTGCTGACGGGGTCGCAGGTGCCGATGCAGCGGTCCTTCGCCATGGCGGCGCTGGTGACGCTGGCGCTGCTCTCGGGCCGCCACGCCATCACGCTGCGGGGCCTGGCGCTGGCCGCCGCGGCGGTCATGCTGATCGCACCCGACGCGCTGATGGGCCCATCCTTCCAGATGTCCTTCGCCGCGGTGCTGGCGCTGGTCGCGGGGTGGGAGGCGCTGCGCGCACCCGTGCAGCGGCTGCGCGGCGATGGCGCCTGGTGGCGGCGCGCGGCCATCTTCGCCGTGGGGCTGGTGATGACCTCGGTGCTGGCCGGGCTGGCGACCGCACCGTTCGGCCTCGCGCATTTCGGCCGGCTGCAATGGTACGGCGTGGCGGCCAATGCGGTGGCGGTGCCGCTGACCTCGGTGCTGGTCATGCCGGCGGGGATGCTGGCGGCGCTGCTCATGCCGCTGGGGCTGGACGGTCCGGCGCTGGCGGTGATGGGCTGGGGCTGCGCAGCGGTGCTGGCCGTGGCGCGGGAGGTCGCGTCCTGGCCCGGTGCCGCCACCGGCGCCCGGCCGATCCCGCCCTGGGGCCTGATGTGCTTCGCCTTCGGGATGCTGTGGCTGTGCCTGTGGCGGCTGCGCTGGCGCTGGCTGGGCGTGCCGGTGATGGTCCTGGGGCTGGCGAGCCAGGCGCTGCACCGGCCGCCGGATCTGATAGTCTCGGGCGATGCGCGGCTGATCGGCTTCGCGGCCGAAGGCGCGGTGTGGGTGCAGCGGCAGGCGGGTGCCTCCGCGCTGGTGCGCGACTCATGGCTGCGCGCGCACGGCACGGCGGAAGCCCGCCCGTTGCCGGCCAATGGGGAGGCAGCCGGCGGAGCCATCGCCTGCCGCGCCGGCGCCTGCATCCTGCGGGCCGAGCCCGACGGCGCCGCCGCCATCCTGCTGCGCGGCGCACCACCGGAGGAAGCCTGCGGGCGCGCCGCCGTGGTGGTCTCGGCGGAACCGGTGCGCGGGCGTTGCGCCGGCAGCGCGGTGGTGGACCGCTTCGCGGTGTGGCGCCATGGGCCGCACGCCGTTTGGCTGGGCCGCGATGGCGCGCGGGTGGTGTCGGACCGCGCATGGCGCGGCGCGCGGCCCTGGGTGCCACCGCCGCCGACCCCGCGCGGGCGCGAGGAGCTGCCGGCCGCGCCGGTCGAATGACCGGGCGGCCCGGCGCGTCGCGCTATGCCAGGAACCAGACCGCCTGCGGCGTGAAGCTGCTGGCGACGGTGATGGTGAAATCCGCCGTCCCGTTGCCGTCCACGTCGCCGCGGATCGCGTAGAGGTTCGGGCTGAGCACATCGTAGCGCAGGTGCCCCGCGCTGGCGGCGCCGGTGCCCGCGAAGACGGCGGTGCCGATCCACGCGAAGGGTTGGTCAAGGGCGACAATGGTGTTCGCATCGATGCCGCGCAGGTCGATCTTGTCGAAGCCGAGCGGCGCCGAATAGGTGAAGTCGGCGATGCGGTCGGGGTCCGCCGGCGAGCCGTCGGCCAGCGCGCCATAGCGGAAATGGTCGGCTCCCGCGCCGCCGGTCATGGTGTCCCCGTTCGCCCCGCCGACCAGCGTGTCGTTGCCCAGGCCGCCTTCCAGCACGTCATTGCCGGCGAGGCCCGAGAGCAGGTTGGCGCTGTCGTTGCCGATGATGGTGTTGGCCAGCGCATTGCCCGTGCCGTTCAGCAGCGTGGCGCTGGCCATCACCAGCGTCTCGAGGCCGGCACCGAGCGTATAGGCGGTGCCGTCGGTCACGAAGACGGTGTCGGTGCCCTGGTTGGGTAGTTCGACCACCACGTCGCCGGTGGTGACGACGTAGGAGTCGTTGCCGAGCCCGCCCACCAGGCGGTCGATGCCCGCGCCGCCATCCAGCGTGTCGTTGCCGGCCAGCCCGGTCAGCGTATCGGCACCGAGATTGCCCGTCAGCGCATTGGCCAGCGTATTGCCGGTGAAGGTGTGGGCGATCGCGTTGGTCGCGACGATGTTCTCGACATTCGCCACCAGCACCAGCGTGGCGCGCGTGGTGAGGATGGTGTCGACGCCCTGGTTGCCCGCTTCGAACACCACGTCGGGCGTGGCGTCCAGGATGTAGGTGTCGTCATCGGCGCCGCCGGCCAGGCGGTCCGTGCCGATGCCGCCATCCAGCGTGTCGTTGCCCAGGCGCCCTTCGAGGGTGTCGTTGCCCTCGGCACCCCGCAGCATGTTGGCCAGGTTCGTGCCGCGGATGATGTCGGCCGCGGTGCTGCCGATCGCGTGTTCGAAGCCAATGATGGTGTCGACGCTGCCGCTGAAGTCGGTGGCACGCGCTGTGATCAGGTCGATGGTGACACCCTGCACCGGCAGGCGGTCGCCGGCCTCGTTGCTGCTGTATTCCGTCCCGCCCGGCGAGAAGCCCAGGCTGTAGCTGAGGGTGTCCTGCCCGCCCAGCGCGTTCACCAGGTCCGCACCCGCGCCCGGTCCGATCAGGTTGCCCAGCGCGGAGCCGGTGAGGGTGTCGTCGCCGAAGGAGGCCGCGATGCCCTCGAAACCGAGGATGGTGTCGATGTCGCCGCCGGTGTCGCGCGCGCGCGCCGAGGTCAGGTTGACCGACACGCCGCCGACATCGGTGCCGCCATAGCCGATGATGTCGAAGCCACCGAGGCCATTCACGCTGTCCGCCCCTTCCGAGGGGCTGAACCATTCGCCAAAGGCGGTGCCCGCCACGGTATCGGCAAAGTCGCCGAACAGGGTCACGCCGCGGATGGCGATCAGCGTGTCGGTGCCGCCGCGCCCGTCATTGACCGCGCCGGTCGCGAGGTTGATCGACAGCCCCGTGGTCTGGTCGGCGTAGTCGGCGCGGACGTATTCGCCGGCGATGCCGACCAGCGTGTCGTTGCCGCCGCCGCCGCGCAGGTCGGAGGTGGACCGCCCGCCCTGCGCCACGCCGGTGATGCGGTCGGCGAAACTGCCGCCGATCGCGTTCTCCATCGAGATCAGCCTGTCGGTGCCACCCTCGCCATCGGTGGCGACGCCGGTGGTCAGGTTCACCGTCGCGCCGGTGGTGGCGTTCTGGTACTCGGCGTAGTCGCCGCCCAGGCCGCCATCGAGCGTGTCGTTGCCGGCGCGGCCGCGGAAGCGGTTGCTCTCGGCGCCGCCCAGGATTGAATCCGCCAGCAGGCTGCCGGTGACGCGCTCGATGCCGCTCAGGCTGTCGGTGCCGCCCCAGGCGTCGGTCGCGACGCCGGTCACCAGGTTCACCACCGCGCCCTGGGTGATCGCCGGCGCCAGTCCCGAGGTGAAGTGGAAGCCGACACGATCCTGCCCGCCAAGGCCGACCAGCGTGTCGTTGCCGCTGAAGGCGTAGAAGCCGTCGTCGCCGCCGGTGCCGATCATCACGTCGTTGAAGATGGTGCCCCAGATGTCCTCGATGCCGACCAGCGTGTCGGTGCCGCCTTCGCCGTCCTGCGCGCGGCCGATGGACAGGTTCACGCTGACCGCGCTGCCGGCCTGGCCATAGTCGGCCACGTCGGTGCCGGCGCGGCCGTCCAGGTAGTCGTTGCCGCCGCGGCCGCGGAAGCGGTCGTTGGTGTCGGCGCCCAGCAGCGAATCCGCGAGGTCGGTGCCGCGCACCGCGATGAAATTGGCGATGGTGTCGATGCCGCCGAAACCATCTGTCGCGCGCCCTGCCGCCAGGTCGACCGAGACGCCCGCCGTGACCGCCGATGAGCGGTAGTCGAGGATGAGGCTGATATTCGCGTCGGCGGTGCCGGTCAGCCGGTCATTGCCGGCATTGCCGCGAACATTGAAGCCGAGCGTGGTGTTCACCGACACGATGGTGATGGTGTCGTTGGCGTCCGACCCGTTGACCTGCTCGAAGTTGATGAAGGTGTCCGCACCCTGGTTGAGGACCAGCGGTGCGGGCGCGGAGAGGCCGGTATTCACGCCGGCGACGTTGTTGACCGTGACGGACACGGCGCCGACGCTCGGCCCTCCCGAGAAGGTCACCACGTCGAAGCCGCCGCCGCCGTCGATCAGGTCGTCGCCGGCGCCGCCGGACAGCACATCATCGTTGGCATCGCCGAACAGGATGTCGTTGTCGTTGCCACCCTGCAGGTTGTCGAGGCCGTCCCCGCCGCGCAGCGTATCGAGCCCGCTGCCGCCCTGGATGCTGTCATTGCCACCCAGGCCCAGGACGCTGTCATTGCCGCTGGTGGTCAGCGGCCCGAAGGACGACACCGTGTTGGTGATGGTGTCGTTGCCGGCGGTCCCGGTGATGATGGCCATGGCACTACCCTTCCGAGGTCGGAATTAGCATCCGCCTCCCGACAGCCCGGTGCCACGACATCAATGGAGCATTGCCGAGATGTAATGCTACCTATGGTAGCAAGGGCGCCGCCCGCGCCGCGTCAGTACCGCCGCAGCAACCCCACCAGCCGCCCCTGCACCCGCACGCGGTCGGGCCCGAAAATCCGCGTCTCATGCCGCGGGTTCGCCGGTTCCAGCGCGATCGAATTACCCCGCCGGCGCAGCCGCTTCAGCGTGACCTCGTTCTCATCGACCAGCGCCACCACGATGGTGCCGTTCTCGGCGGTCTCGGCGCGCTGGATCAGCACGGTGTCGCCATCGAGGATGCCGGCGTCGATCATGGAATCGCCCGCCACTTCCAGCGCGTAGTGGTCGCCGGTGCCCAGCAGCGCGGCCGGCACATCGACCGACGCACCGCTGTCGCGCAGCGCCTCGATCGGCACGCCGGCGGCGATGCGACCGAACAGCGGCAGGCTGACCGCGGCCGGGTCGTTGGCGGCTTCCGGCGCCGGGCGGGGCGGCTGGGCCGCGAAGGGCCCGCGGATGACATTGGGGCCGAGCGGCACATCGCTGGTCTTCGGCGCGCGGCTGGCGCGCGGGGCCAGGTTCTCCGGCAGGCGGATCACCTCCAGAGCGCGGGCGCGATGCGCGCGCCGGCGCAGGAAGCCGCGTTCCTCCAGCGCCGTGATCAGACGGTGGATGCCGGATTTCGACTTGAGGTTCAGCGCCCCCTTCATTTCCTCGAAGGACGGCGAAAAGCCGGTCTCGCGCAGGTGGCGGTCAATGAACATCAGCAATTCGTGCTGCTTGCGCGTGAGCATCCAGGCTCTCTCCCCACCGTACCGGTCGCGACTCGTCTGGAACAAACCGGCAACCAGACCGATGTTCTAGAAAGGTTCCGGAGTCACAGTCAATGGGATTCGCCTGTGGATGAATTCCCCCGCATGCGCGCTTTCCGCGCGACGCCATCCTGCCAGGATGCACCGCCATGGATCGACCAGACCTCTCCCTGCTGATCGCGGCCCACCGCCTGCCGGACCTGGTGCCGCGCGCCGTCGCCTCGGTGCTGTCGCGCGCGGCCGGGGCAGCGGTCGAGATCGTCATCGCCTCGGATGACGGCACCGACTACGCGCCGCTGCTGGCCGCCGATCCGCGCCTGCGCTTCAGCGCCGTGGGGCCGGTCGCGACCGGCGCCTACGCCGCGCGCAACCGCGCGCTGGCGGTGGCGACCGGCACGCATGTCATGATCCTCGATGGCGACGACGCGCTGGAGGGACCTCCGGATGCAATCGCGCGGGCGCTCCGGCAGGCGCGCTCGGCGGGCGCCGTGGTGGTGCCGTCCGTCGTCCGCGACCCCGGCGGCCAGGCGCTGCGGCACATCCCGGCTTCCGGCGATGACCGCCTCGGCTTCGCGCAGTGGCGCGACGCCTTCGCGTCGCTGCACCTGATCGCGCGGCGCGACCTGGTCCAGCCCTTCGCGCCGTTCCGGCTGATCGACGACGTCATCTTCGACCTGCGCGCCTTGGCGGCGATGGAGGGCGCGGCGCCGGTCGCGCAGGCGCTGGCCTACCGCTACCAGCTGCGCGCCGGCCAGGCGACCGACGTGCCCTGGACGCGCTTCGATGCGGAGTACGCGCGCGCGCTCGGCGCGATCGCGCAGGACGGCTTCGGTTTCGGCGCGCACCGCGATGCCGCGGCACGGGTGCTGCGACGCTGGCGGGCGATGAACCGGGCGGTCGGCACCAGCCCTGGCCTCGGCGACTACCATCGCCGCGTGGCAGCGCGCCAAGGCCGCGGCGCGCTCCAGCCCGCCGCGCCGGGCTGACCGGTTTTCCCAAGGCGCGGGCGAAGCGGCGCCCGCCGGCGCTCCTGCGCTGCGCTACACCCCGAGCTCGGCCAGCATGATCGCCTCGACCTCCGCCCCCGCTGGCAGCGCCGGCGCGAAGGGCGCGCGCAGCACCAGCGCATCGGCGCGCGCCAGCGTCGCCAGCATCGATGAATCCTGCACGGCGGCCGGTGTCGCCACCATCCGACCCTGGTCGTCGACCGCCAGCGTGGCGCGCAGATGGTCGGCCCGCCGGTCGTTCTGCGGCAGCGCCACCGCGCTCAGCACGCGGCGCGTCGGCGGCGGCGCGCCCGGCAGGCCGGACAGCCGCGCGATCGCCGGGATCAGGAACACCACGCCGCAGACGATGGCGCTGACCGGATTGCCCGGCAGCCCGAGCACCGGCGTGCGGCCCAGCCGTCCCCAGATCAGCGGCTTGCCCGGCCGCATCGCGATCTTCCAGAAGCCGAGTTCGAAGCCTTCGCCGCCCAGCGCCTGCTGGACCAGGTCGTGGTCGCCCACGCTGGCGCCGCCGGTCGTCACCAGCAGGTCGAAGGCATGCGCGCTGGCGGCGACCTCGGCGATCGCGGCGGTGTCGTCGGGTGCGATCGGCAGCACCACAGGATCGCCGCCCGCGCCGCGCACCAGCGCCGCCAGCGCATGCGCGTTGGAGGACACGATGCCGCCAGGCGGGATCGGGTCGCCGGGCAGGGCGATCTCGTCGCCTGTCGCCAGGATACCCACGCGCGGACGCCGATGCACCGCGAGCCATGGGTTGTTCGATGCCGCGGCCAGGCCGATGTCGCGCGCCGTCAGCTTGCGTCCGGCCGCAAGCACCTCGGCGCCCTCCGTGAAGTCGAGGCCCCGGCGACGGATGTGGCGCCGGGGCGCGACGGCTTCGTTCACCCGGACGGTGTCGCCCGTGGCCGTCGCATCCTCCTGCAACAGGATCGCGTCGGCGCCGTCCGGCACGAAGCCCCCGGTGAAGATACGCACCGCTTCGCCCGCGCCGACCACGCCCGCGAAGGGCCGCCCGGCCGGCGCCGCGCCGGTCACCCGCAGCGTGGCACCGTCCACCGCATCGCCGGCGCGCACGGCGTATCCATCCATGGCGGAGACATCCGCCGGCGGCTGCGTCAGCCGTGCCGTCACGCCGCGCGCCAGCACGCGCCCGGCACCCTCGGCCAACGCCACCGTCTCGGCGGCCGTGGGCGTCAGCACGGCGATGATGCGCGCGCGGGCTTCCTCGACCGCGAGCAGGTCACTCGCCACGGAACTCGCCCGACTTGCCGCCGGCCTTGTGGACCAGGCGGACGTCCTCGATGCGCATGCCGCGATCGACCGCCTTCACCATGTCGTAGACCGTCAGCGCGGCGACGGTGACGGCGGTCAGCGCCTCCATCTCCACGCCGGTGCGGCCGGTCAGCGTCACGGTGGCCTGGATCGCTACCGCATCCGCGCCCTCGGGGACCAGGTCCACCGTCACCTTGCTGATCATCAGCGGATGGCACAGCGGAATGAGGTCCGAGGTCTTCTTCGCCGCCATGATGCCGGCGATGCGCGCCACCCCCAGCACGTCGCCCTTGCCGGCACGCCCCTCGCGGATCAGCGCGAGCGTCGCCGGCTGCATCACGATCCGCCCGCGCGCCGTGGCGCTGCGCGATGTCTCGTCCTTGCCCGCCACATCGACCATGGCGGCCTGGCCGGCGGCGTCGAAATGGGTAAGCGCCATGGCGGGGGCTTCAGCGCGCGTCGACCAGCTCGCGCGCGGCGGCGGTGACGTCCGCCTGGCGCATCAGGTGTTCGCCCACCAGGATGCAATGCGCGCCGGCCATCGCCATGCGGCGGACGTCGGCCGGCGTGCGGATGCCGCTCTCGGCCACCGGCAGGCGGTCGGCCGGCACCAGCGGGGCCAGGTCCTCGGTGGTGCCGATATCGGTCTGCAGCGACCGCAGGTCGCGGTTGTTGATGCCGATCAGCCGCGTGCGCAGGCCCAGCGCGCGGTCCAGTTCCGAGCGGTCATGCACCTCGGCCAGCACGGCCATGTCGAGCGAGAGGGCGATGTCTTCCAGTTCGTTGGCGCGCTCGTCGCTCAGCGCCGCCATGATCAGCAGGATGGCGTCCGCGCCCATCGCCCGGGCCTCGAAGACCTGCCAGGGATGGACCATGAAGTCCTTGCGCAGCACGGGCAGCGAGCAGGCGGCGCGGCCGCCCACCAGGTGTTCCCGCGCGCCCTGGAAATACGGCCCGTCGGTCAGGATCGACAGGCAGGCCGCCCCGCCGGCCTCGTAGGCGGCGGCGAGCGCGGCGGGTTCGAAGGGGTCGCGGATCAGCCCGCCGGAGGGCGAGGCGCGCTTGATCTCGGCGATCAGCCCGGTGCGGCCCTCGCCGATCCGCTGGCACAGCGCGCCCACGAAGTCGCGCACCGGCGAGGCGTGCGCCGCGGCGCGTTCGATCTCGGACTGGGAGGTCGCGGCCATTCGCTCGGCCACCTCCTTCTCCTTGTCGGCGAGGATCCGGACCAGCACGTCCGGCACCGAGACGGCGCCGGCGGCGGTGGTGACGACAGTGGGCGCATTCATGCAGCGGCGTCCTTGGGGGGGCAGGCGGCGCGGAGGCGCGTCAATACGCCAAGCGCCGCCCCCTGGTCTATGGCGCGCGCGGCGATGGCCGCGCCCTCTCGCAGGTCGGTGGCGCGGCCGGCGACGATCAGCGAGGCGGCCGCGTTCAGCAACACGACATCGCGATAGGCGCCCGGCGCGCCGTTCAGCAGGGCTTCCAGCGCCACGGCGTTCTCCGCCGGGTCGCCACCCTTCAGGGCCGCGGCCGGCGCGCGCGGCAGCCCGGCATCCTCCGGCGTGACGGTGAAGTCGCGCAGCGTGCCGTCGGCTTCCAGCGACACCACCTGGCTTTCGCCCGCCAGCGTCAGTTCATCGAGGCCCTGGCCATGCACCAGCCAGGCGCGCTCGGTGCCCAGGCGGGCCAGCGTCTCGGCCATCGGGCGCAGCCATTCGGGGGCGAAGGCGCCGGTCATCTGGCGCTTCACCCGCGCGGGGTTCGCCAGCGGCCCCAGCAGGTTGAAGATGGTGCGCGTGCCGAGTTCCACGCGCGGCCCGGCGGCGTGGCGCATGGACGCGTGATGGCGCGGGGCCATCAGGAAGACCATGCCGGCCTCGGCCAGCACCGCGGGCAGGCGGTCGATCGGCACATCCAGCGAAATGCCCAGCGCCGCGATCGCATCCGCCGCGCCGGATTTCGACGACAGCGCCCGGTTGCCGTGCTTGGCGACCGGCACGCCGCAGCCGGCGACCACCATCGCCGTGGTGGTGGAGATGTTCAGCGTGCCGGCGGAATCCCCGCCCGTGCCCACGATGTCCATCGCGTCGGGCGGGGCTTCGATGGCCACCATGCGCGCGCGCATCGCCCGCACCGCGCCGGTCATCTCGGCCACCGTCTCGCCGCGCACCCGCATCGCCATCAGCAGGCCGGCGATCTGCGCCGGCGTCGCCTCGCCGGCCATGATGATGCCGAAGGCCTCCTCGGCCTCGCTCTCGGCCAGGCGCTCGCCGGACGCCAGCCGCGCCAGGATCGGCTTCAGCGACATCAGGCCGCGACGGGCGTTGGCAGCGTGGCGCCGGCCAGCGTCAGGAAGTTGCGCAGCAGGTCGTGGCCATGGGCGGAGGCGATGCTCTCCGGATGGAACTGCACGCCCGAGATCGGCAGGTCGCGGTGCTTCACGCCCATGACGATGCCGTCCTCGGTCCAGGCGGTGATGTCGAGGCAGGCGGGCATGGTGGCGCGGTCGATGATCAGCGAATGGTAGCGCGTGGCGGCGAAGGGGGTGGGGATGCCGGCGAACACGTCGGCGCCCGCGTGATGCACCTGCCAGACCTTGCCATGCACGGGCTCCGGCGCGCGGATCACGGCGCCGCCGAACGCCTGTCCAATGGCCTGGTGGCCCAGGCACACGCCCAGCACCGGCAGGCGCACCTCGGCGGCAAGGCTGATCAGCGGCAGGCAGATCCCGGCCTCATTCGGCGTGCAGGGGCCGGGCGAGAGCACCACCGCCTCGGGCTTCATCGCGAGCACACCCTGCGGGTCGATCGCGTCGTTGCGGCGCACCTCCACCCTTGCCCCCAGGTCGCCCAGGAAGTGGAACAGGTTGAAGGTGAAACTGTCGTAGTTGTCGATCAGCAGGATCATGGCGCGTGATGCTTGGACCGGAGCGCGGGGGGAATCAAGCGGGCAGGCGGGCGGGTGCGGTCAGCGCGGGTCCTGCGCGTGGCTTGCGATGGCCGCGGCCAGGGCCGCCGGGTCAACCCGGCCGCGCAGGCGAAAGACACGCAGCGTCCCGGCACGGTCGACCTGGCGCCAGGCGATCCCGATCGCCGCGTAATGGGGCCGTTTCGCATTGAAATCATGCAGCATCAGCCGCGGCGGGGCCTGCCTGCGGCGCGCAAGCGCCTCGCGCGCCAGGACCAGGCAGCAGGCGACGCGGAAGCGCCCATCGACCAGAACCAGGTCCGGCCATGCGCCGGCCTGCGCGAGAACCGCCCAGGGCGCCTCGGCATAGCCGGGCCAGCGTGCCGCGGTGGCGGGGTCGGTGGGGGTGCCCCAGTCCCCGGTCGGGCCGATATCGGCGTGCAGCAGCCGCAAACGGCCCTGGGCCTGCGCCGCCACCACCTGCGCATCGCGGCGGGCGCCGGCGATCCAGGCGGCATCACCCTCGACCGAGACCACCAGGCCTGCGCCGGCGCGCAGCGCCTCGGCGGTTGACCCGCCCAGGCCCCATTCGAGGTAGCAGCCCGGCGGGGGGGTCAGCTGCGCACGGAACAACGCGGCCTCGACCGGGTGCATGCGCAGCTGACCGATCCCGGGCGTGGCGGCGGCGCGCGGCGCCATGCGGGCGGGTGTCTGCGGCGCGGCTGCGGCGGCGGTCATGGCCCCTCGCTACGCGCCTCGCCCGGGCCAGGGAAGCCCGAGACGGGTTTCCGGGCGCGCGAAACAGGCTAGCCTCGGCGCGACGATCCCAGGGAGGGGCGCGACCATGCTGCGAACCATCATGCTGAGCCTGTTGCTGGTGCTCCCGGGCGCGGCGCGCGCGGCCGACCTGCCGGACCGCCCGGTGCGCATCATCGTGCCCTTCACGCCGGGCGGCACGTCCGACATCGTCGCCCGCCTGTTGGCCGAGGCCGCCGCGCCGCATCTGCCGCGCGGCGCGGTGGTCGAGAACCGTGGTGGTGCGGGCGGCAATATCGGCATGGCGGAAGCCGCGCGCGGCGCGGCCGATGGCAGTACGCTGATCCAATGCGCCTTCGGCCCCTGCGGCGCGAACCCGGCGCTGTACGCCAATCCCGGCTACAACCTGCTGGCCGATTTCGCACCGGTCATCCTGACCGGCGCGGTGCGCAACGTGATGACGGTGCGGCGCGAATTGCCGGCGGCGAATGTGCAGGAATTCCTGGCACTCGCGCGCCGCCAGCCGCTGTCCTTCGCGTCGTCGGGCGTTGGTGCCTCGAACCATCTGGGGCCGGAGCTGCTGCGATCGATCACCGGGATCGAGATGACGCACGTCCCCTATCGCGGATCGGGCCCGGCCATCACCGACCTGGTGGCCGGGCGCGTCGATGTGTTCTTCGACAACCTGCCGTCGATCCTGCCGCATATCCGCGCCGGCACGGTGCGCGCGCTGGCGGCGGTGAGCGATACGCGCATCCCGGAGCTGCCCGACGTGCCGACCTTCGCCGAGCAGGGCGTGCAGGGCATGGCGATCGACAGCTGGTTCGGCTTCATGACGCCGGCGCGCACGCCGCCGGCGGCGATCGCCGCGCTGAACGCCGCCTTCGGCCGGGCGCTGCAGAACCCCGCCGTACGCGCGCGGATGATGGAACTGGGCGCGACACCGCTTGGCGGCACGCCCGACCAGATGGGCGCGCATGTCCGCGCCGAGGCCGCGCGCTGGGCCGAGGTGGTCCGCCGCCAGGGAATCCGCGCCGAATGAGCCGCATCACGTCCATCCGCACCATCCGCATCGGGGAGCGCCCGAACCTGATCTGGGCGGAGGTGACCACCGACGAAGGCCTGACCGGCCTCGGCGAAGCCTTCCGCGGCGCCGCGGCGGTGGAGGCGGTGATTCACGAAAGTGTCGCACCGCTGCTGCTCGGCCGTGATGCGCGCGACATCGAGGCGATCTCGCGCCTGCTGCTCACGCCCTATGTCGGCTTCGGCGGGTCATCCGCCGAGGTCCGCGCGGCGTCCGCCATCGACATCGCGCTGTGGGACTTGGCAGGCCAGCGCCACGGCATCCCGGTGCACGAGGCGCTGGGCGGGAAATGCCGTGATCGCGTGCGGTCCTACAACACCTGCGCCGGCTACGACTACAACACGAAGTCCGCTGCGCGGCGCGACATCGGCGCGGCGGATGAAGCGCGCGGGCCATACGACGACCAGGTGGCGTTCATGCGCGATGCCGGCGTGCTGGCCGAAAGCCTGCTGTCGGAAGGCTTCAACGCCATGAAGATCTGGCCCTTCGACATCTACGCGCCGGCGACGCAGGGCGTGTCGATCACGCTGTCGGACCTGAAGAAGGGCCTGGAGCCTTTCGCCAAGATCCGCCGCGCCGTGGGCGACCGCATGGAGATCATGGCGGAACTGCATTCCCTGTGGTCGATGCCCGCCGCGCTGTCGATCTGCCGCGCGCTGGAAGACTTCGACATCACCTGGGCGGAAGACCCGATCGCCAAGATGGACGACGTGGCGTCGCTGGCCGAACTGCGCCGCGCCGTGCGCGTGCCGATCTGCGCGAGCGAGACGCTCGGCGGCAAGGTGGCCTTCCGCGACCTGCTGGTGGCGGGGGCCACGGATATCGTCATGCTCGACCTCGCCTGGTGCGGCGGGCTCACCGAGGCGCGCAAGATCGCCGCGCTGGCCGAGGCTTGGTCGCGCCCGGTGGCACCGCATGACTGCACCGGTCCGATCACGCTGATCGCCTCGGTCCACCTGGCCATGCACGCGCCGACGGCAATGTTCCAGGAAGTGGTGCGCGCGACGCTCGCGACCTGGTACCGCGACCTGGTCACGGCGCTGCCGCGGGTCGAACAGGGCTGGGTGCTGCCGATGGACGGGCCAGGGCTGGGCGCGCGGCTGCTGCCGGACGTCGCGGCGCGCGAGGATGCGGTGGTGCGGGTCAGCGCGCGATGATGGCGGCGTTCGACACGACGCGGCGGTAGCGGCCCGACGTTCACGCGCCGCCCTGTGGCGCCACGATCCCGAACAACCGTGCGTCCCATTCCACGCGCTGCGGCAGGCTGACCGCGATCGGCGCCGCATCGGGATGCGCGGGGTTGACCAGGTAGTTCGCTTCCTCAGGCACGATGACCGAGGGCACGCGCAACACCGCCGTGCGGCCCGAGACCACCCACGCCGTGCCGGCTGCCATGGCCGAGGGGCTGTCGATTTCGCGCCATCCCGCCGCCAGGGGCGCGAGCTCCTCGATCGCGACGTCATCGGGGATGACGGCCAGCACGGCGTCCCGCGGTGCGGCCATGTCGCCGCCCTGCACCAGCACTTCGAGCATCGCCAGCGCCCGGCTGCTCGCCGCATAGATCACCGGCACGCCGACCGCGTTCCACCGTCCGCCCGCCATCGCCGCGCCGGTTCCCGACCACACCGGATGCGCCGCGCGCGCGATCCGCACCACGCGCAGCGGCACCGCCCGTCAGGCCGGCAGATCGAACAGGATGTTGGTCAGCAGGCGCTCCACCTGGCGGGCGCCGATCTCGGTGCGCGCCAATTCCAGCGGCGTTGCGCGCCCCAGCATCGGATGCGCCGTCGTCAGCCAGGCCACGCCCTTGTCGCGGTCCCCGAAGGTGCGTTCCGCGAGGGCGGTCAGGCGCGCCACGCGCTGGACACGCTCGCCGGCCGCGAGCGACAGCGGCCCGGCGCGCTTCATGGTGGAGGCAGAGGTGAAGATCGCCGCGAAATCCTGCGTCGGCATGACATTCGCGAAGGTCCTGCCGAGGAACGCCACCGCCGCCTTCGGCACGCCATGGACGATGAGCTTGTGCAGGTCGAGCATCGAATGCACGGGCGTCTTCAGGACGGGTTCGCCACCCATCGCCTCGGCGATGGTGTGGGGGTCGATCATGGCGGTGGTCGCGCTCATGTGAGCCAATATGGAGGTCCATATGACCCATCGCAAGATCAAACCGCCGGCGGGAGGTTCCCCGTGCGCACCAGGAACGCCGCCCGCGCCGCCGCGCCCCGCCAATCCGCCCCACCATCCGGGCAACGCAGCAGCCGCACCGAAGGGTACCAGACCGGCACATCCTGCGCGTGCAGCCAGCGCCAGTCGGCGTGCCGGCCATGCATGAGCATCAGCACCGGCCGCCCCAGCGCGCCGGCCAAATGCAGGACGGCGGTATCGACCGCGACGACCAGGTCCAGTGCCTCGATCGCCGCGGCGGTGTCGAGGAACCAATCCGCCCCGCCATCCAACTCCGGCCCCAGGCGGTCGAGCGGGAAGCGGGCGTCCTGCTCCTCTCCCGGCCCCTTCTGCAGCGAGAACAGCCGCACGCCGGGAATGGCCGCCAGCGGCGCGAAGGCCGCCAGCGGCACCGACCGGTTGGCATCCACCGGCGCTGCCGGATTGCCCTGCCACACGATGCCGATGCGCAGCCCGCCCTCGCCGATGCGCGCGCGCATCTTCGCCCGCCGTTGCCGATCCGCCGCGAGATACGGCACCCGCCCCTGATAGTGCTGCGGCGACAGCCCCAGCGCGCGCGGCAGGTCCATCAGAGGCAGCCAGGCGCGCACGCCCGGCACCGACCCCGGCGCGCCGCTCGCGCGCAGATCGACCCCGCCGGTGACCGGCGCCAGCAGCGCATGCAGCCGCGCATCCAGCACCGCATGCACGCGCATCCCGCGCGCCACCAGCAGCGGCAGGTAGCGCGCGAACTGGATGGTATCGCCCAGCCCCTGTTCGCCCATGACCAGCACGGCCTCGGGGCTGCCCTGGCCGCGCCAGGGCGGCAACGGCACCGGCCCGTCCGGCCCCGGCCGCGTCACGCGGGGGAAGGCGGTGGGCAGCAATTCGAAGCGGACGTCGTAGGCCGCCCAGGCCTCGTTCCACAGTCCGGCCTGGAACAGGCACCGCGCCAGCGCGGCGCGGATGCGCGTGTCGTTCGGCACCAGCGCCGCCAGCGACTGCAACGCCGCGGCGGCTTCCCGCGCACGGCCGCCGGCACGGGCCTCCTCGGCCAGCGCCAGCAGCGGCGCGATGTCAGGCGTTGCCGCGAGCGGCACGGGTTCAGGCGTTGCCGCGAGCGGCACGGGGTCAGGCGTTCCCGCGCTCACGCTTGCCGGCTGCGAAGCGCACCGCTTCCTCTGCCGCGCGGAACAGCGCGCGAGCCTTCTGATGCGTCTCCTCGTACTCCGACTTGGGGTCGGAATCCGCGACAACGCCGGCGCCGGCCTGCACATGCATGACGCCGTCCTTCACCAGGGCGGTGCGCAGCGCGATGCAGGTGTCCATGCCGCCATCGGCACCGAAATACCCGATGCCGCCGGCATAAAGCCCCCGCCGTGACGGCTCCAACTCCTCGATGATCTCCATGGCCCGGATTTTCGGCGCCCCGGTCAGCGTGCCCGCCGGGAACCCCGCGCAATAGGCATCGAGCGCATCGAGCCCATCCCGCAACCGCCCCTGCACTTCGGACCCGATGTGCATCACCTGCGAATAGCGTTCGACCTGGAACTGCGCCGTCACCCTCACCGTGCCGATGGCGGCGACGCGCCCTACATCGTTGCGGCCGAGGTCGAGCAGCATCAGGTGCTCCGCGCGCTCCTTCGGGTCGGCCAGCAATTCCACTTCCAGCGCGCGGTCTTCCTCGGGCGTCGCACCACGCCGGCGCGTGCCGGCCAGCGGGCGGACCGTCACGGTATTGTCGCGGCAGCGCACCAGGATCTCGGGGCTGGCGGCGACCACCGAGAACCCGCCGAAATCCCCGAACACCAGGAAGGGCGCCGGGTTGATCCGCCGCAGCGCGCGATACAGCGCGAACGGCGGCAGCGCGAAGGGCACCGAGAAACGCTGCGAGGGCACCACCTGGAAGGCATCGCCGGCGCGGATGTATTCCTTGGCGCGCTCGACCGCCGCGATGTAGCCGGCCTCGGTGAAGTTGCTGTCGGGCTGGGCCAGGCGCGGCAGGTTCACCGGCGGCGCGGCGCGCGGCACCGGGCGGTCCAGCGCCGCCTCCGCCTCATCGAGCCGCGCCTCGGCCGCATCGATCAGCGCGCCCGGCTCGCCGCCCGGCCAGACCGGCGCGCACAGCGTCAGCGTATCCCGCACATGGTCGAACACCGCCATCAGCGTGGGCCGCGTCAGCACCGCATCGGGAATGCCGAGCACGTCGGGCTTCACCGACGGAAGGCGTTCGATCAACCGCACCATGTCGTAGCCGAGGTAGCCGAACAGCCCGGCGGCCATCGGCGGCAGACCCGGCGGCACCGGCATGCGCGCCTCGGCGATGGTGCGCCGCAGGCTGTCCAACGCTGCGCCCGGCTCGGGCTCGAAGGCGTGCGGCGCGGTCAAGGCGTGGCGGTTGATCTCCGCGCGTCCGTCGCGGCAGCGCCACACCAGGTCCGGCGCCAGGCCGATGCCCGAATAGCGCCCGCGCGCGGCCCCACCCTCGATCGACTCCAGCAGGAAGGCATTGGCCTGCGCGCCACCGGTCAGCTTCAGGAAGGCACCGACCGGGGTGTCGAGGTCCGCCACGCGTTCGCGCACCAGGATGCCGCCGCGCCCGGCCTCGAGCGCGGCGCGCACCGCCGCGCGGTCGGTGCCGCTCATCGCCCGCTCACCTGGTCCAGCAGGGTGCGGTTGATGCGCACATCCGCGCGCCCACGCAGCGCGATGGCGTATTGTTCCTCCAACTCATCCTGCATCGACTGCTCGATCTCCGTGCGGATGCGCCCCAGGCCGAGCGGATCGCTTGCCGGGTTGAAGGGGATGACCTCGCCCAGCCTCGCCACCGCGAAGCCGGTGCGCGTCTCGGCCATGGTCACGTCGCCCGTCCGCGCCTCGAACAACGGGGCCAGCAGTTCCGGCGGCAGCGTTCCCGCCTGCTGCGGGTTGCGGCCGAAGGGGCCGATCCGCTGGGCGGTGAAGCCGGCTTCCTCGGCCGCTTCCTGCATGGGCTTGCCGCCGCGCACGGCGGCCAGCAGCGCGGCCGCGCGTTCCTCGGCGGCACGCCGGCGCGCATCCGCGTCGAAGGCCGCGCGCAGCGATCCCTCGACGCTTTCGAAGGGTCGCAGCGCGGGCGGCGTGATGGCGCGCAGTTCCACCGCCACGAAGGCGTCGCCCATCTCGCTCATGCGTGGCGCATCCCCCTGGCGCGCGGCGAAGACGGCGCGCAGCAGGTCGGCGCGCTGCCCCTCGGGCACCGGCAGCGCGACAACCGCATTGTCCGGGTCACGCCCGGTGGCATCCATCGTGACGGTCGCGACCTGCGCGCCGAAACGCAGCGCGACCTCGGCCAGGCCGCCGCCGCCGGCCAGCGCATCCTCGACCCGGTTCGCGCGCTCATAGGCCATGTCGAGGGCGCGGTCGCGCGCCACCTCGGCGCGCAATTCGTCGCGCACCTCGGCGAGCGTGCGCACCGCCGCAGGCTCGATGCGGTCCACCTTGATGACGTGCCAGCCGAAGGGCGATTGCACCGGGTCGGTCACCGCCTCCGCCGCGGCGGCGAAGGCGGCTTCCGCCACATTCGCCAGCGGCAGCGTGCCGCGGTCGAGCAGGCCGAGATCCGCGGCGCTGCCATCCGCTGCCGTTGCCGCCGCCTCGATGGCGGGGAAGTCCGCGCCGCCGCGCCACGTGGTCGCGATCTCGCGCGCCGCGGCCTCGGTCGGCACCACCGCCTGGCGCAGCGCGCGGCGCTCGGGCGTGTCGTATTGCGCGCGGCGCTGTTCGTAGGCCTGCGCCAGGTCGGCGTCGGGCACCTCGATCTCGGCGGCGATGCCCTCGGGCGAGAGCACCACGATCGCCGCCTCGCGGTATTCCGGCGAGGAGAATCGCGCCGGGTTGTTTTCCTGGTAGCGGCGCAGCTGGGCTTCGGTCGGCGCCTCGGGGTCCGGCATGGTGGCGGTGTTGATCGCCACGACCTCGGCGGCGCGGCGCTCCATCATCCAGGCCAGCAGGGGTGCCGACATCGCATCGGGTCCGACGGCGCCCGACCGCACCGCGCCGGCCAGCTGCTGCCGCAGCAGGTCGCCCGCCACCACCTGGAGGAATTGCTGCTCGTTCAGCTCGTTCTGGCGCAGGAAGCTGTCGAAGATCGGGCGGGAGAAGGTGCCGTCGGCCCCGCGCAGCCCAGGGATGGCGAAGACCGAATTGCGCACCGCGTCGGCCGGCGCGCCGATCCCCTGGCGCCGGGCCTCGGCGCGCAGCGCGCGGTCCGATATCAGTTGTTCCAGCGCCTGGGCTGCCACCGCGCGGCGGATATTGTCGTCCGGTTCGAAGCGGTTGCCCATCTGGCGGGCGATGCGCGCCATCTCGCGCCGCGCATTCGCCTGCGCCTCGGTCAGTTCGATCGGCTCGCCGCCGACATGCGCGACCGCGGTCTCGCGGCCGAGGTCGCGCACCACGTCCTCGATCCCCCACACGGCGAAGGACAGGACGAGCAGGGCGAAGAGGATCTTGGCGACCCAGGTGCCGGCGAGGCGGCGCAGCGCGGTAAGCATGGGGGCGTGCTTAGCCGTGGCGGGCGGGCGGCGGAAGGGGTGCGGTAGGGTGCCGTTGCCCGATTGCCCCATTTGCGGAATGACCGGCGGGCAACGCGGCGGCGGTGAACCTGGCGGCGAGCACGGTCCGGGGCAACGCGGCGGCCGGCCGCATGCGGGGCGGGGTGACGCTGTCGGCGCCGCCCGGGCGCGGCCCGGCTTGGAGGCCGGGCGCATTTCCGATACTTCGGCACGCCCCGCAGGAGACGCCGCCGATGACCCCCGGAACCCGCCCGATGATCGCCGGCAACTGGAAGATGCACGGCCTGGCCGCCGATGGGCTGGCACTGGCACACGCGGTCAAGGACGGAGCCAAGGGCCAGGCTGAACTGGTGGTCTGCCCACCGGCCACGCTGGTGGCGGCGCTGGCCGGCGCCCTGGCCGGCACGGCGGTCGCCGTGGGCGGGCAGGACTGCCACATGGCCGCCAAGGGCGCCCACACCGGCGACGTTTCCGCGCCCATGCTGGCCGATGCCGGGGCGCGCTTCGTCATCCTGGGCCATTCCGAACGCCGCGGCGCCTACCGCGAGACCGACCCGACCGTGCGCGCCAAGGCCGAGGCCGCCATCGCCGCCGGCCTGATCCCCATCGTCTGCGTGGGCGAACCCGAGGATGACCGCCTGCTCGCCCGCGCCGAGGAGGTCGTCGCCGCCCAGGTCGCGGCCAGCTTGCCCGAGGGCTTCGGCGCCGCCGGCGGGGTGGTGGCCTATGAACCGGTCTGGGCGATCGGCACCGGGCGCACCCCGACCGAGGCCGACATCGCCGCCATGCACGCCATGATCCGCGCCCGCCTGGTGGCGGCCTTCCCGGGGCAGGGCGCCACGCTGCGCATTTTGTATGGCGGGTCGGTCAAGCCCGCCAACGCCGCCGGCATCCTCGCCCTGCCCAATGTGGATGGGGCGCTGGTGGGGGGTGCGAGCCTGGTGGCGGAGGATTTCCTGGCGATCGCGGCCGCGGCGGGCTGAAACACTGTCAAGCTAGGCGGAATCGCCTGGCGCCGGGGAAAATGCGGCAGAACAAGGCTCTAGGCCCATCTGGCCGCGACGGCGCGGCGAGATGGGTCTAGCCCCGGCGCCCGCGCTTCGCTAGATACGCCACGCCATGACCACCGTCCTCCTCGTTGTCCACCTGTTCGTCACCCTTGCCCTGATCGGCCTGGTGCTGCTCCAGCGCAGCGAGGGCGGCGGGCTGGGCATCGGCTCCTCCGGGGGCATGGGATCCTTCATGGGGGGGCGTGGCACCGCCAACCTGCTGACCCGCGGCACCGCCATCCTGGGCACGCTGTTCTTCGTGCTGGCGCTGGCGCTGGCGCTGCTCAACCGCGGTGCGTCGCAACAGAACCGCTCGATCCTCGATTCGCCGCCCCCCGCCAGCGCCCCGGCCGCCCCCGTGCTGCCGGCCGTGCCCACGAACTAGCCGCTTTTCAACCACTTCCGGGCGACGCCACTCCGCGCGCGGCGCGGGTGGTGGTTTCGCGCGAGCCGGTCTAAGGAGAGCGCCCATGGCGCGGTTCGTCTTCATCACCGGCGGCGTGGTCTCCTCCCTGGGCAAGGGCATCGCATCCGCGTCGCTCGGCGCGTTGCTGCAGGCACGCGGCTACAAGGTCAGGCTGCGCAAGCTCGACCCGTATCTGAACTACGATCCGGGGACCATGAGCCCCTACCAGCACGGCGAAGTGTATGTGACCGACGATGGGGCCGAGACCGACCTCGACCTCGGCCACTACGAACGCTTCACCGGCGTGTCCGCCCGCAAGCCCGACAACTGGACCACCGGGCGCATCTATTCCGACGTGATCGCCGCAGAACGCCGCGGCGACTACCTGGGCGGAACGGTGCAGGTGATTCCGCACATCACCGACAAGATCAAGGAAGTCATCCAGGCCGAGACCGACTCCTACGACTTCGTGCTGGTCGAGATCGGCGGCACGGTCGGCGACATCGAATCGCTGCCCTTCCTCGAAGCCATCCGCCAGCTGGCCAACGAACTGGGCCCGCAGCGCAGCCTGTTCATGCACCTGACGCTGGTGCCCTACATCGCTTCGGCGGGCGAATTGAAGACCAAGCCGACGCAGCACAGCGTCAAGGAACTGCTCGGCCTGGGCATCCAGCCGCAGATCCTGCTGTGCCGGTCCGACCGGCCGATCCCGGAGAACGAACGCCGCAAGATCGCGCTGTTCTGCAATGTGCGCCCCGAATCCGTGATCCCCGCGCTCGATGCCAGCACCATCTACGAGGTGCCGCTCGCCTATCACCGCGAGGGCCTCGACCAGGAGGTGCTGCGGCTGTTCGGCCTGTCCGCCTATGGCGAGCCCGACATGGGCCGCTGGGAACGCATCGTGCAGTCGGTGAAGCAGCCCGAGGGCGAGGTCACCATCGCCGTGGTGGGAAAGTACACCAACCTGCTCGATGCCTATAAGTCGCTCAGCGAGGCGCTGGCCCATGGCGGCATGGCCCACAATGTGAAGGTCAACCTCGACTGGGTGGACAGCCAGATCTTCGAGAACGACGCCGAGGCGGTCGCGCGGCTCGAGAAGGTCAACGGCATCCTGGTGCCGGGCGGCTTCGGCGAGCGCGGCACCGAGGGCAAGATCGAAGCCGTGCGCTTCGCCCGCGAACGCCGCATCCCGTTCTTCGGCATCTGCTTCGGCATGCAGATGGCGGTGATCGAGGCGGCGCGGAACCTGCTCGGCATCAAGGGCGCGTCCAGCACGGAATTCGGCCCCTGTGCCGAACCGGTGGTCGGCCTGCTGACCGAATGGTTGCGCGGCAACGAGGTGGAGAAGCGCGACGCGCGCGGCGACATGGGCGGCACGATGCGCCTGGGCGCCTATCCGGCCGCGCTGGCGGAAGGCTCGCTGGTCCGGGAGGTCTACGCCGGCGCCCCGCTGATCGAGGAACGCCACCGCCACCGCTTCGAGGTGAATGTCGCCTATAAGGATCGGCTGGAGGCTGCGGGGCTGCGGTTTTCGGGCATGTCGCCCGACGGGGTGCTGCCGGAAATCGTCGAAGTGCCCGACCACCCGTGGTTCATCGGCGTGCAGTACCACCCGGAGCTGAAGTCCAAGCCGTTCGAGCCGCATCCGCTGTTCGCGGGGTTCGTGGGGGCGGCGGTGAAGCAGGCCAGGTTGGTGTGATGCGCCACGTTTCCATCGGCCCGGTCACGCTGGGCAATGACCTCCCGCTGGTGTTCCTCTGCGGCCCCTGCCAGATCGAATCCCGCGCCCATGCGCTGGAGATGGCCGCCGCGCTGAAGGAAATCTCGGCCGCCGCCGGCGTGCCGCTGATCTACAAATCCTCCTACGACAAGGCGAACCGCACCTCGGTCTCCGCCGCCCGCGGCATCGGCATGAAGGAAGGCCTGTCCATCCTCGCCGACGTCCGCGCCACCTCCGGCCTGCCCACCCTCACCGACGTCCACCTGCCCGACCACTGCGCCCCCGCCGCCGAGGCCGTGGACGTCCTCCAGATCCCCGCCTTCCTGTGCCGCCAGACCGACCTGCTGATCGCGGCCGGTGAAACCGGGCGCGCCATCAACGTGAAGAAGGGCCAGTTCCTCGCCCCGTGGGACATGAAGAACGTCGCCGCCAAGATCGCCAGCACCGGCAACGAGAACATCCTGCTGTGCGAACGCGGCGCGTCCTTCGGCTACAACACGCTTGTCGCCGACATGCGATCCCTGCCGATCATGGCGGCAACGGGATACCCGGTGGTGATGGACGCGACCCATGCCGTGCAGCAGCCTGGCGGGCAGGGCACGTCGTCGGGCGGGCAGCGCGAATTCGCCCCCGTTCTGGCGCGCGCTGCGGTGGCCGTGGGCGTCGCCGCGGTGTTCATCGAAACCCACCCCGACCCCGACCACGCACCGTCGGACGGGCCGAACATGATCCCGCTGCGCCAGATGCCGGCGTTGATCGCCCGGCTGAAGGCCTTCGACGCGCTGGCCAAGGCCGGCTGACCCGATGCGGGGTCGGACGGCATGATGCGCCGCCCGCCCGGCCTGCCGCCGGCGCCGCGCCGCCCGGTGCCGGCACTGCTGATCGCAGCCGTCGTGGCGCTGGTGCTGTGGTGGTCGGTGCCCGCCGGCCTCACCGCGCTGCGCCTGTCCGGCTGGCATGCCGAGACGCTGGTCGTCGTGCTCGGCGCCCATGCGCTGTTCGTCAGCGCCTTCGGCTGGATCGCCTGGCTGTTCTGGGCGGCGCGCCGGCCGGGCGATGGCGGGTAGCCCAGGCGCGCCGCGCCAGGGGTGATGCCCGCAAGCCTTCCTTCATCCCCTTCGCCGCAGTCTCCGGGCCGATCGCACAGGGGGCTGCATGCGGGTCACGTATCTGGCGGATGGCACCGCGGTGCCGGTCTATGAACCGGGCGACCTGGTGCGCCTGCTGCGCGACGAACCGGGCGATCCCGTCACCGCCCTTGCCGGCGAATGGGGCGCGGTGGTCCGCAACCGCGGGTCGGCCGGCATCGATGTCCGCCTGGCCGGCCATTCGCGGCCGCGCACATCCCGCATGCCGGTCGCCAGCGGCCTGCCCTCCAGTATCCTGGTGCCCTGCGACCGCCTGGGGCTGCGCATCGACCTGCAGCGGGACCTGCGCCAGGCGCGCCGCCGCGGCTGAACGAACCACCGCCCGCGGCTTGCGCGGCGCCCGCGGCGCCTCTATCGGCGGCCATGGCCGATCATCCGGATTTCGCTGCGCTGGCGCAGGCCCCGCTGCACGAATTGCGCGGCGCGGAATGGGATGCCTTCCTGGCCGCGATGCGCCCGTGGCTTGATCATGCCGACGCCGCCATCCGCGCCCGCGCCATCGACCGCCTGGTGATGGCGGTGTTCTGGGCCGAGTCCAGCAGCGTGGTGCGCGCGCGCAACGCCGGCGTGACCCTGCCGCATGACCCATGCGGGCGCCTGGCCTGGCTGCTCGCGGCGATCGATGCCGCGCAGGCGCGCCATGCCGATGTCATCCCGGCCTTCCTTGACCGGCTGCGCTTTTCCTCGACCCACGAGCCGATGCTCACGCCGCTGCTGCGCTGGCTCGATGGCCTGCGCGCCGCGCCGCCGCCGGGGGTCGATCCGGCCGTGGCCGAAGGCATCCAACTCCTGAACCGCCCCTTCGACGAGGATGACGCCGCCGATGTCGCGCGCCTGGTCGCGCTGCTCGACCACCCGTCGGACCATGTGCGCGCCTGCGCGGCGCGGGTGCTGAGCGGGCGCGAGGGCAGCGCGCTCGATCCCGCCGCGATGTTCGCGCTGGTGGCCGCGAAGGACATCGCCCGCCCCGGCATCGCCGGCCCCTTCTGGTCGGAATGGCAGCATGCGCGCGAGGACGTGCCGGTCGATCCGATCGACTGGATGATGGACATCCTGGAACGCCGCAGCGGCCCCGAGCCCGCCGGCATGCCCTTCAACGGCATCGACTTCCACCTGCACGAGATCTGCGACCACGCGCCCGATGCGGTGCGGCGCATGATGCGCGGCGGCCATGCCGACCTCGCCATCGAGACCGCGACCGAGACAAGCGGCGTTGTGCCGGGCATGGAGCCCGTGCTGCGCGACCTGGCCGGGCACCCGGACGCCCCCATCCGCCAGCGCGCGCGCTTCCACCTGGCGTTCTTCTACGCGGTGATGCTGCCGCCCGAGCCCAGCACGCGGCCCATCCGCCACTGGCCGGACTGGGCGCCCGACGCGCAGGCCTTCAGCTTCCACCACGGGCCGGACAACCTCGCCTGGTGCGCCGTGATCCATCCGCGCGAACCCGGCGCGCGCTTCGACGATGCCCGGGCCTGGGCGCTGGCCGACCAGGCCCTGCCGCCGGGCCTGCGCGGCGCGGTGGTGGCGCATCCGCTCGACCTCGTGCCGGGATCGCCGCCGCAAACGCTGCGGCTCGCGGACAGGCTGATGTGGCGCTTCGCCGCCGGGGCCTCGGTCGAGATGCAGGGCGACCCGCAGGCGAAGACCTGGGCGCGCATCGAGATCGGCGCCGTGCCTTTGGGAGCGCGCTGGACCTGTTTTCCGTGGTGACGCGCAACGCCCCGGCCGCGCCGTGCCGGCGGGTTTCGCCGGTGGGCGGTTCCGCGGGCGCGGCCGCCCGCGCCACGCCGTCGCGCCCGTGGCGTGACATCGCGCGTAGCGCGCCGGCCCGCCGCATGCACCCATCCGACCGGCTGCCCGGCCCCCGGGCACGCCACACCCCGGTGCAGCCCGTGATCGACAGGCCCGCGCGGCGGGTGCTTGTGACCTGCGGCGGCCCGCGTGCCGTCCATCCGAACCGGAGTTCCGCCATGCGCCGAGGCCTTGTCGCCCTGCTTGCCCTGCTGCCGCTGCTCGGCTGCGCCGTGTCCCCGCCCACGCCGCAGGGCCCGGCGGCGGACCACGCCAGGCTGGCGATCGCCGCGGACCGCGCCATCGGGCAGATGATCGACCACCTGGCCGCGCGCGAGCGGGTCGAAGTGGAACAGGCCGCATCGCTGCGCTTCGCCGCCGCCGCGACGGTGCAGCGCGCGCTGCCCGCGCCGGCGGCCCCGGTGGCGGGGGCGGTGCTCGACCCGGGGATGGACCTGGTGGTGATCGCGGCGCAGCGCCTGGCGGTGCTGTCCGGCGGCGCGCCGGCGGGCGGCGATGCCGAGGCCGCCGCCGCATTGGCGCGCCTGGAGGCCGCGCTCGGCGGGTTGCGCGCGGTGCCCGGCCGCTGGCCGTCCGACGCCGCGCGCCGCCGCGGCCTGGACGGCTTCCGCGCGCTTGCCGCGCCGGTGCCGGCCGGCGCGGATGCCGCCACCTTGGCTGCCGCGCGCCAGGGGGCGCTGGCCGCCGCCGTGTCCCTGCTGCAATCCGTGATGGGCGACGACGCGCGCGCCGGCCTGCGCGGCGTGCTGGCGCAGCGCCACGAGGCCTGGCGGGAGGCGCAGCGCGGCCTGCTCGCCACCGGCCAGCGGCTGGGTCCGGCCGAGCGCCTGGCGCTGTGGAACCGCGTGCAGGCGGCCCTCGCCGCCGATGGCTTCGACCTGCCGGCGGCCGAGGTGGTGCGCCTGCTTGGCGCGCTGGTGCCGGCCCATGCCGCGGCCGGGGCGGGCGATCCGGCCGGCGCGGTGGCGTTGCAGGCGGCGCTGGCGCGGTTCCAGTCGGTGCTGGCCCAGGCGCGCTGAGCGCGGCCGCAGCCTTTGGCGCGGCGGCCGGCCCGCAGCGCCGCGCAGCCTGGCCTGCCTCTGCCAGGCACGGCGGTCCCGCCGGCTTGCACACCCGGCGGCCGCGGCGGCCTTTCGCGTTTTGCCGCGCTCGTGTAGCCACCCCCGCAACGCAGCCCCTGGAGTTCCCGCATGTCCGCCATTGCCGACATCATTGCCCGCGAGGTCCTGGATTCCCGCGGCAACCCGACGATCGAGGCCGAGGTGCTGCTCGACACCGGCGCGCGCGGCCACGCCATCGTGCCCTCGGGTGCGTCCACGGGGGCGCATGAGGCGGTGGAACTGCGCGACGGTGACCGCGCCCGCTACGGCGGCAAGGGCGTGCTCAAGGCGGTCGGCAATGTCGAGGGCGAGATCTTCGACGCCATCTCCGGCATGGATGCCGAGGAGCAGGTGCGCATCGACGAGGTGCTGATCGAGCTGGACGGCACGCCCAACAAGGCGCGGCTTGGCGCCAATGCCATGCTGGCGGTGAGCCTCGCGGTGGCGAAGGCGGCAGCGGTGAACCTGGATGTGCCGCTGTACCGGTATGTCGGCGGCGTCTTCGCGCGCACGCTGCCGGTGCCGCAGATGAACATCATCAATGGCGGCAAGCACGCCGACAACCCGATCGACATCCAGGAATTCATGATCATGCCGGTCGGCGCCGGCACCATCGCCGATGCTGTGCGCGTCGGCTCCGAGGTGTTCATGGCGCTGAAGAAGGCGCTGCACGATGCCGGCCATTCGACCAATGTCGGCGACGAGGGCGGCTTCGCGCCCAATATCGGTTCCGCCGACGAGGCGCTGGGCTTCATCGCCAAGGCCTGCGAGGCGGCCGGGCATCGCGTGGGCGAGGACGTGGTCTTCGCGCTCGACTGCGCCGCCACCGAGTTCTTCCACGATGGCGCCTACAGGCTGGACGGCGAGGGCAAGACGCTCGACCAGGGCGGCATGGTGGATTACCTGGCCGCGCTCTGCGCCAAGTGGCCGATCGTGTCGATCGAGGATGGCATGAGCGAGGATGACTGGGCCGGCTGGAAGGCGCTGACCGACCGCCTGGGTGCCAAGGTCCAGCTGGTCGGCGACGATTTGTTCGTCACCAACCCCGAGCGCCTGCGCCTGGGCATCGAGCGCGGCACGGCCAACGCCATCCTGGTCAAGGTCAACCAGATCGGCACCCTGACCGAGACGCTGGAGGCGGTGGAGACGGCGCATCGTGCCGCCTATCGCGCGGTGATGTCGCATCGGTCGGGCGAGACCGAGGATGCCACCATCGCCGACCTGGCCGTCGCGACCAATTGCGGGCAGATCAAGACCGGGTCGCTGTCGCGGTCGGACCGGCTGGCCAAGTACAACCAGCTGATCCGCATCGAGCAGGGGCTCGGTTCGGCGGCGCGCTATGCCGGGCGCGGCGTGCTGCGCCGGTGAGTCCTGTGCGCCGCGGGCGCGAAAAAAATTGCGCGGCGGCGCCGAATTTCTGGACGAAGCGGGTGACACCGAGTCGCTACGGCGCTTAGACTCCGGTGTCGCTCGTTCGCGGATGTCCCTGTTGCGGTTCCTGAAACGCGTCTTCAATGCCCTCGCGCTGCCGGTCGTTTTCCTGGCGGTCTCGGGGTACTTCGTCTGGCACGCCATGCATGGCGAGCGCGGGTTGATCGCGCGCGAGCATCGCGTGGCCGACATTGCCGCCGCGCGCGCCGACCTCGCCCGCGCCGAGGCCGACCGCGACGCCATCGAACGCCGCGTCAGCGGCCTGCGCAGCGACCGGCTTGACCGCGACCAGCTGGATGAACGGGCGCGTGCGTTGCTGAACATGGCCGGGCGCGAC
This sequence comes from Rhodospirillales bacterium Ga0074136, assembly GCA_001464375.1. Taxonomy (GTDB): domain Bacteria; phylum Pseudomonadota; class Alphaproteobacteria; order Acetobacterales; family Acetobacteraceae; genus Neoroseomonas. The sequence goes on from LNEW01000082.1 coordinate 84,624, forward strand.
GAGATCGTGGTGCCCTATCCGCAGGACCGCCGGCTCTACTGACCCCCAGTGTCGCGGCGCCGCCACAGGCGCCCGGTTTGCGTGGCGGTGGGGCCGACACGCGACGTGCCGACCGTTGCGGTTGCGTGGTGCTTCCCCGGGGCTGGTGTGCGCCCACCCTCGATGGCGTCTGTGTCGGGCGCGCCGCGCTGCCGCTGCTGCGCCCGGGGGCGGAGCGGCGCATCCGCTTCGGCTTCACCGTGACGGCGCCGCGCGAGCGCCAGGTGCAGGGGCTGCCGGGGCGCTGAGGCCCGACCGGACGCGCAGATTCAGATGCTTAACCGAATTCAAGTTAAGTTCCTTATTGCATTGCGAAAGAACGATTTTTTTCGGATGGCGCTTGCGCGGAACGGCATTCGGCGCCTAATTCGACGCCAGTAAGTGCCGATCCGAGGGAGTGAACGCCATGGCCCAGGCCGCCGAGACCAGCCCCAAGCGCCGGGGGCGCGGGAAGGAACCGGCGATCAGCCGGGCCGACATGCTCAAGGCCTATCGCGACATGCTGCTGATCCGCCGCTTCGAGGAGAAGGCAGGGCAGTTGTACGGCATGGGGCTGATCGGCGGCTTCTGCCATTTGTACATCGGCCAGGAAGCGGTCGTGGTCGGCATGCAGATGGCGCTCAAGCCGGGCGACCAGGTCATCACCTCCTACCGCGACCACGGGCACATGCTGGCGACCGGCATGGAGGCACGCGGCGTCATGGCCGAGCTGACCGGGCGCATCGGCGGCTACTCCAAGGGCAAGGGCGGGAGCATGCACATGTTCTCGCGCGAGAAGGGCTTCTACGGCGGGCATGGCATCGTCGGCGCGCAGACCAGCCTGGGCGCCGGCCTGGCCTTCTCGAACTGGTACCGCGAGAGCGACAACGTCGCCGTGACCTATTTCGGGGAGGGCGCGTCCAACCAGGGCCAGGTCTTCGAGAGCCTGAACCTGTCGGCGCTGTTCAAGCTGCCCTGCATCTTCGTGATCGAGAACAACAAGTACGGCATGGGCACCCATGTCGAGCGCGCCTCCGCATCGCGGGACCTGTCGCAGAACGGCGCGGCCTGGGGCATCCCGGGCGAGCAGGTGAACGGCATGGACGTGGTCGCGGTGCGCGAGGCCGGCGAGCGCGCCGTTGCCCACTGCCGCGCCGGCAAGGGGCCGTACCTGCTTGAGATGAAGACCTACCGCTACCGCGGCCATTCCATGTCCGACCCCGCGAAGTACCGCACGCGCGAGGAAGTGCAGAAGATGCGCGAGACGTCGGACTGCATCGAGACGGCGCGCAAGCTGCTGGTCGACCAGTTCGCGGTGACCGAGGCGGAGCTGAAGGTCATCGACGACGAGGTGAAGGCCATCGTGCAGGACAGCGCCGACTTCGCGCAGCAATCGCCGGAGCCACCGGAATCGGAACTGTGGACCGACATCCTGCTGGAGGCGAAGTGACATGGGCGCCGTGATCCTGATGCCCGCCCTCTCGCCGACCATGACCGAGGGCAAGCTGGCGCGCTGGCTGAAGAAGGAGGGCGACGCCGTGAAGTCCGGCGACGTGATCGCCGAGATCGAGACCGACAAGGCCACGATGGAAGTCGAAGCGGTCGATGAGGGCACGCTCAGCGCCATCCTGGTGCCCGAGGGCACCGAGGGCGTGCAGGTGAACAGCCCGATCGCCGAGCTGGATGGCGGCGCCGGCGGCGCGGCCGCGCAGACCATGCACGGCATCACCAACAAGAACGAGCGCGAGAACGAGAAGATGATCGCCGATGCCGGCACCGCGCAGCGGTTCGACGCCACCGTGCCCGCCGCCCCGCGCACGCCCGAGGTGCAGCCCGAGCGCGACTGGGGCCCGGTGAAGTCCATCACGGTGCGCGAGGCGCTGCGCGATGCCATGGCCGCCGAGATGCGCGCCGACAAGGACGTGTTCCTGATCGGCGAGGAGGTCGGCCAGTACCAGGGCGCCTACAAGATCAGCCAGGGCCTACTGGACGAATTCGGCCCCAAGCGCGTGATGGACATGCCCATCACCGAGCACGGCTTCACCGGCATGGCGGTGGGGGCGGCCTTCACGGGCCTGAAGCCGATCGTCGAGTTCATGACCTTCAACTTCTCGATGCAGGCGATCGACCAGATCATCAATTCCGCTGCCAAGACGCTGTACATGTCGGGCGGCCAGCTGGGCTGCCCGATCGTCTTCCGCGGGGCGAACGGCGCGGCATCGCGCGTGGCGGCGCAGCATTCGCAGTGCTACGCGTCCTGGTACGCGCATTGCCCCGGGCTCAAGGTGGTCGCACCCTGGAGTTCAGCCGATGCGAAGGGGCTGCTGCGCGCCGCCATCCGCGACCCGAACCCGGTGATCTTCCTGGAGAACGAGATCCTGTACGGCCAGTCCTTCGACTGCCCGACGGCGGAGGATTTTGTTCTGCCGATCGGCAAGGCGAAGATCGAGCGGCCGGGCACGGATGTCACCATCGTGGCGTTCTCGATCATGGTCGGCATGGCGATGCAGGCGGCGGAAAAGCTGGCCGAGCAGGGCATCAGCGCGGAGGTCATCAACCTGCGCTCGCTGCGCCCGCTCGACACCGAGACCATCGCGAATTCCGTGCGCAAGACCAACCGCCTGGTGACGCTGGAGGAAGGCTGGTCCTTCGCCGGCATCGGCGCCGAGGTGGCGATGCAGATGATGGAAGTCTGCTTCGACCACCTGGATGCGCCGCCGGTGCGCGTGCATGGGCTCGATATCCCGATGCCCTATGCGGCGAACCTCGAGAAGCTCGCGCTGCCCCGCCTCGAACAGGTGGTCGATGCGTGCAAGCGCGTGACCTACAAGTAAGGGGGACCAGCAGATGGCAACCAACATCCTGATGCCGGCGCTCTCCCCCACCATGACCGAGGGCAACCTGGCGCGCTGGCTGAAGAAGGAAGGCGACCGGGTGAAGGCCGGCGACGTGATCGCCGAGATCGAGACCGACAAGGCGACGATGGAGGTCGAGGCGGTCGACGAGGGCATCCTCGGGAAGATCGTGGTGCCCGACGGCACGCAGGGCGTGAAGGTGAACGACGTGATCGCGGTGCTGGTGGATGCCGGCGAGGCGGTGCCCGCCGCGGGTGCGCCGGCCGCGGCACCGGCGCCAACGGCCGCACCGACCGCGGCGCCCGCAGTGGCGCCCGGTGCAGCGAAGGGCTTCGATCCGCAACCGGATCCGCCGCGAACGGGCGATCGGGTCTTCGCCTCGCCGCTCGCGCGGCGCATGGCGCAGCAGGCGGGGCTGGACCTCGGGGGCGTGAATGGCTCCGGCCCCAATGGCCGCATCGTGAAGGCGGATGTGGAAGCGGCCCTGGCGCGTGGACCTGCCGCGGTGCCGGTTGCCGCCGCCGCCCCGGCAGCCGCGGCACCCGCGCCGAAGGCCGCCGCGGCGCCCTTCGCGACCACCGCGCCGCACACCGCCGTGCCCAACAGCACGATGCGCAAGGTGATCGCGCGCCGTCTGTCGGAATCGAAGGCCACCATCCCGCATTTCTATGTGACGATGGATATCGAGATCGACGCGCTGCTCAAGCTGCGCGCCGACCTGAACGCGCGTTCGCCCAAGGACGGGCCGGGCGCCTACAAGCTGTCGGTCAACGACCTGGTCATCAAGGCGACGGCCGCCACGCTGCGCCGCTTCCCGGCCTGCAACGCGTCGTGGACCGACGATGCGATCATCCAGTACCACGATGTCGACATCTCGATCGCGGTGAGCATTCCCGAAGGGCTGATCACGCCGATCGTGCGCAGCGCCGACCGCAAGGGACTGGCCGCGATCAGCGCGGAGATGAAGGACCTCGCGGCGCGGGCCAAGTCCGGCAAGCTGAAGCCCGATGAATTCCAGGGCGGCGGCTTCTCGATCTCCAACATGGGCATGTATGGCGTCAGCGATTTCTCCGCGATCATCAATCCGCCGCAGGGCGGCATCCTGGCGGTCTCGGCCGGGTTGCAGAAGCCGGTGGTGAAGGATGGCGCGCTGGCCATCGCGACGGTGATGACCTGCACGCTGTCGGTCGATCACCGCGTCATCGACGGGGCGCTGGCGGCGGAATTCATCCAGGCGCTGAAGCGCACCATCGAGGATCCGCTGAGCCTGATGCTCTGATGGCGGCGAGCCTGGTCCTGCGGGATGCCGCGCCCGCCGACGTCCCGACCATCGCGCGCTTCGTGCGCGCGCTGGCCGAATACGAGAAGCTCGCCCACGAGGCGCGCGGCACCGAGGCCGACTTCCACGCCGCGCTCTTCGGCGCGCCTGCCCGCGCCGGCTGCCTGATCGCTGAGGTCGATGGCGCGCCCGCGGGCATGGCGCTGTACCACTGGACCTTCTCCACCTTCCTCGCCCGGCATGGGCGGTGGCTGGAGGATCTCTGGGTGGAACCGGCGTACCGGCGGCGCGGCATCGCCAAGGCGCTCTTTGCGCGCCTGGCGAAGGAGACACTGGCCGAGGGCGGCGGGCGGCTCGCCTGGAATGTGCTCGATTGGAATACCCCGGCGATCGCGACCTATGACGCGATGGGCGCGGACACTCTCAAGGAATGGATCACGCGCCGCCTTGCCGGCGATGCGCTCAGGTCCCTGGCAGCGGAGGCAGCGTGATGGCCGAGACATTCGACCTGGTGGTGGTGGGCGGCGGCCCCGGCGGCTATGTCGCGGCCATCCGCGCGGCGCAGCTCAAGATGAAGGTCGCGCTGGTCGAACGCGAGCACATGGGCGGCATCTGCCTCAACTGGGGCTGCATCCCGACCAAGGCGCTGCTCAGGGCGTCCGAGATCAACCACATGCTGCACAGCCTCGACCAGTATGGCTTCGCGGTGGACAACCCGCGCTTCGACTTCGCGAAGGTCATCAAGCGGTCGCGCAACGTGGCGAACCAGCTCTCCTCCGGCGTGAAGGGGCTGATGAAGAAGCACAAGATCACGGTCTTCGACGGCCATGGCGCACTCGCCGGCCCGGGCAAGGTCGCGGTCACGAAGGACGGCAAGCCGGTCGCCGAGGTTGCCGGCAAGCACATCATCCTGGCGACCGGTGCGCGCGCGCGCGTGCTGCCGGGGATGGAACCCGACGGCAAGCTGATCTGGTCCTATCGCGAAGCCTTGGTGCCCGATGCGCTGCCGAAGCGGCTCATCGTCATCGGTTCGGGCGCGATCGGGTCCGAATTCGCGTCCTTCTACCTCAACATGGGCAGCGAGGTGACGCTGATCGAGGTGATGGACCGCATCCTGCCGGTCGAGGATGCCGAGGTTTCCGCCTTCGTGCAGAAATCCTTCGCCAAGCAGGGCATGAAGATCATCACCGGCGCCAAGCTGCAGGGCGTGCGCAAGGAGGCCGACGGCGTCGCCGCCATCGTCGAGGCCGGCGGCAAGGTGACCGAGATCAAGGCGGACCGGCTGATCTCGGCGGTCGGCATCGTCGGCAATGTCGAGAATATCGGCCTCGAAGGCACCAAGGTGAAGGTCGACCGCACGCATGTGATCATCGACGGCTATGGCCGCACCGGGGAACCCGGGGTCTATGCCATCGGCGACCTGGCCGGCCCGCCCTGGCTCGCGCACAAGGCGATGCATGAGGGCGTGATCGTGGTTGAGGCCATTGCCGGCCTGCACCCGCACGAGATGGACGTCACCAATATCCCCGGCTGCACCTACTGCCGCCCCCAGGTCGCCAGCGTCGGCCTGACCGAGGCCGCGGCCAAGGCCGCCGGGCACGAGGTCCGCGTCGGCCGCTTCCCCTTCATCGGCAACGGCAAGGCGATCGCGCTGGGCGAACCCGAGGGCTTCGTGAAGACGGTCTTCGACGCCAAGACCGGCGCGATGCTCGGCGCCCACATGGTCGGCCCCGAGGTGACCGAAATGATCCAGGGCTACGGCATCGCCCGCACCTTGGAGACGACCGAAGCCGAACTGATGGCCACGGTCTTCCCGCACCCGACGCTGTCGGAAGCGATGCATGAGGGCGTGCTGGATGCCTACGGCAAGGTCCTGCACATCTGACCTGCGGGGCGGAAGCCTCGCGCAATCGCCGGGGCGGGCCTATATCGGCGTCTGGAAGGCCCCATGACGACGCGCACCGAGATTGATCACCGCAAGCCCCGCACCGGTGCCGAACGGCACCCGGAGAAGGCCCATCGCCCGGACAACCCCATCCAGCGCAAGCCGGCCTGGATCCGCGTGAAGGCGCCCACGCACCCGATCTACCACGAGACCCGCGCCCTGATGCGCGAGAACAAGCTGGTGACGGTCTGCGAGGAAGCCGCCTGCCCGAACATCGGCGAATGCTGGTCCCAGCGCCACGCCACCATGATGATCATGGGCGAGATCTGCACGCGTGCCTGCGCCTTCTGCAACATCACCACCGGGCTGCCGAACGCGCTCGATTCCGACGAACCCCGGCGGGTGGGCGAGGCCGTCGCCGCCCTGGGCCTGCGCCACGTCGTCATCACCTCCGTCGACCGCGATGATCTGCAGGATGGCGGGGCGGAGCATTTTGCCCGGACCATCCGCGCCATCCGCGGCAGCGCGCCGGAAACCACCATCGAGATCCTGACGCCCGACTTCCTGCGCAAGGACGGCGCGCTGGAGGTCGTCGTCGACGCCCGCCCCGACGTGTTCAACCACAATCTGGAGACCGTGCCCGGGCTCTACCCGACCATCCGCCCCGGCGCGCGCTACTACCATTCCCTGCGCCTGCTCGACCGCGTGAAGCAGCGCGACCCGTCCATCTTCACCAAATCCGGCATGATGGTCGGCCTGGGCGAGGAGCGCATCGAGGTGCTGCAGGTGATGGACGATCTGCGCGCCGCCGAGGTCGATTTCCTCACCATCGGCCAATACCTGCAGCCCACGGTGAAGCACGCCGCGGTCGAACGCTTCGTGACACCCGAGGAGTTCGAGGACTACGCGACGGCGGCCCGCGGCAAGGGCTTCCTGCTGGTCTCCGCCACGCCGCTCACGCGCAGCAGCTACCATGCCGACCGGGACTTCGCCGCGCTGCGTGATGCGCGCGCCGCGCGGCTCGCGCCGGCCCGCGCCTGACATGCCGACCCACGCCGAGAAGCGCATCCTGCGCCACGCGCCCGAGCAGATCTTCGACATGGTGGCGGATGTGCGCCGCTACCCCGAATTCCTGCCCTGGTGCGTTGGCGCGCGCGTGCTGTCGAAGACCGAGGGCGAACTGGTCGCCGACCTCACCATCGGTTTCAAGATGTTCCGCGAGACCTTCCGCTCCCGCGTGACACTCGAACGCCCCGACCACATCCACGTGGCCTACGAGACCGGGCCCTTCCGCTACCTGAACAACCACTGGCGCTTCCACCCCGTGCCCACCGGCACCGAGGTCGATTTCTTCGTCGATTTCGAATTCCGTTCGCGCATCCTGCAGATGGCGATCGGCATGGTGTTCAACGAAGCGGTGCGCCTGATGGTGCGCGCCTTCGAACGCCGCGCGACGGCGCTGTATGGCCGCAGCACGGCGCCGGTCACGCCGGGTTCGCCGGCACCGTCAGCGACTGGCTGAGCCCCGCCTTCAGCGCCGCTGATGCACCCGATCAGCGCATTGCATTAGCGCGGCCCCGCATGCCGCGCGACCATCGCGCCATGACCTACATCCTGCATGGCGACCGCGGCTCCGGCTCGGCCCCGATCGAGATGGCGCTGGCCGAGATCGGCGCTTCGGTCGCATTGCGCGAGGTGCCGCTCGCCACCGATGCGCACCTCGCCGCAGGCAACAGATGTATGGGTACGTGCTGGCGGGGTGAAGGCCAGCAGCAGGGGCGTTGCCCCTGCACCCCGACGTGGGGCATGCGTGCCCCCCGGACCCCGCGGTCAGATGCGGTGCAGCAGACGCCCGCCATCGCACAGCGCCATCACCACCAGGATCTCATCCGGGCGCGGCGCATCGCCCAGGCTGACGGTGATCGCGTCGAAATGCCCGCGCGACCACGCATCATCCTTGTGGCCCAGCGGCAAGTCCAACGCCGCCCCCACCGCACCCACCTTCGCCGCCGAGGGAATCAACGCCGCCCCGCCGCCGATCGCCGCCCGCAGCGGCGCACCCATCTTCGGGTGCAGCAACGCGTGGCCATGCTCGATCTCACCAGCCACGCCCACGATCGCACCCTTGCCATAGGACACCGCCGGCCCAGCCAGCATCCGCACCAGGTCCGGCGCGACGCGCGCGGCCAGGACGGCGCCTGCGTCCACCAGTTCCGACAGGTCCGCCACGAAGCGCCCGGCAAACGGGTTCGCGATCACCACCATCGCGACCGCGCGCACCACAGGCCGCGCGCCCGCGGCGTCCATCTCCGAAAATGCTTCCTCGCGCAGCAGCGCGACCTTGCGGATTGCGACCATGTCGGCACCCCCTGGCCCAATCGTCGCGCGGCGGGCATCCTGCGTGCAACTCCAGCCAGGACGACATGACCATGGTCCATGCCCCGAACCGCCCGCCCGCCGGCGCGCCGCCCACCCGCATCAACCTCTATTCCGACACCCAGACGCGCCCGACGCCCGCCATGAAGGACGCGATGATGCGCGCCGAGGTCGGCGACGAGCAGCACGGCGACGACCCCACCGTGCACGAACTGTGCGACCGCATGGCGGCGCTGATGGGCAAGCAGGCGGCGATGTACCTGCCGTCCGGCACCATGTGCAACGTGATCGCCATCCTCACCCATTGCGGCAAGGGCGACGAGGTGATCGCGCACGAGACGTCCCACATCCTGCACAGCGAGGGCGGCACCCACGCCGCGCTCACGGGGGTGCAGATCATGCCCATGAAGGGCCCGCGCGGCATGTTCACCGCCGATGACGTGCGCGCCGCGATCCGCCCCAAGACCCGCTACGCGCCGCCCCAGCGCCTGCTGGAGGTCGAGCAGACCGCCAACATCGGCGGCGGCGCCATCTGGCCGCTGGCGCAGCTCAACGCCGTCGCGGACGTCGCGCATGAACAGGGCTGGGCCACGCACATGGACGGCGCGCGGCTGATGAATGCTTGCGTGGGTGCGGGCATCGCGGCCAAGGACATGGTGGCGAACTACGATTCGGTCTGGCTCGATTTCACCAAGGGCCTCGGCGCGCCGCTCGGCGCCGTGCTGTGTGGCGATGAGGAATTCATCGGCCGCGCCTGGCGCTGGAAGCAGCGCCTGGGTGGGTCGATGCGCCAGGCCGGGATCTGCGCCGCCGCCTGCATCTACGCACTCGACCACCATGTCGACCGCCTCGCGGAGGACCACGCGAATGCCAAGGCGCTCGCCCGCGGCCTGCGTCAGATCCAGGGCGTGGTGGTCGAGGAACCCGACACCAACCTGGTGTTCTTCGACATCAAGGGTGCCGGCATGACGGTGGAGCAGTTGCAGGCCAAGCTGACCATGCGCGGCGTGGCGGTCAGCGGCCTCGGCGGCCGCGTGCGTGCCTGCACCCACCTCGATGTCACGGCGCCGATGATCGACGAGGCAATCAGCGAGATCCGTACGGCCCTCGCCGCCGCCTGACGCTTCGCCGCCACCGCAGCCATCCCTGCCGGGGGGATCTGCATGCGTTCGATGCCTGTCGAGATGTTCGGCTTCTTCATGCTGTTCCCCATCATCATGGTGGGGCTCGGCATCGGGATCGCGGTTTGGTCGAAATTCGTCGCGCGGACCATGAAGCGGATGCGGCCGGTCGAAGTGTCGGCTCTCGCGCCAGGCTATGGCGTTGTCTGGGGGCATGTGGCGGAGGGGAACCTGCGGGCGCCGCTCTCCGGCCGCCGCTGCGCCTGGTTCGAGGCCTGGGTGGAGGAATTGCGCCCGCCCGAAACCTTCCAGCGGCGCGACGGGGCGCCGCCGCCGGATTGGCAGCGCGTGTTCTTCGACAGCAGCGACCAAATGATCCGCGTGACGGACGGGAAGGCCAGCTGCTTCGTCGCGCCGGAAGGTGCCCGCGTGTACGAGACCGCCTGGAGCGCCTGGAACGGCTCATCCGAGAAGCCGCAGCGCGGCGACGCGGAGCCTGAGCTGAACCTTGGCAGCTACACGCCCCCCACCTTGCGCGTGACCGCCACCGTGAAGTCGGTCTTCGGCGATTCGCCGGCGCAGTATCGCTACGTCGAGCGCTACATCATGGCTGGTGACCCGATCTTTGCGATGGGGGAGGCCGAGTCCCGGCGCGGTCGTCGTCGCGCCCGGCAGGACGCTGCCGGGGCGCCGGAGGGGGCGGCGCCATCCGGCACCACCGAGGCACGCCTGCGCATCCGCAAGCCGGACACGCGCCAGCCTTTCGTGATCTCGACGCAGGACCCCTCGGAGGTGCATGCCGACAACCAGCTCGCCGCCACTGGCGGGCTGGTCCTGGCAGGGTTGGGGCTCTTCGCCGGCTTCGTGCTGTGGAAGCTGCGCTTCGGGTAGACGTTGCGAAGCCTACAGCATCCGCGTCCAGGACGCCTTCGGCCCGATATCCACATGGGTGAAGGACCCGTACCAGCCCACCCCCATGAACCCCAGGTGCTGCGAATACATCATCGCCAGGCTGCACACATCGGCCTGCGGCAGCCCCGGCACGACGATATCGGCCGCCATGCCGCGCATGTGCAGGCTGTTCGGCGCCGCGAAGGGCAGCGACGCATTGGTCGCCGGCGTGCGGTAGCCCGAGATCAGGCGGATCGGCCGCGTGTAGGAGAACCGTTCCTGGATCAGCGACAGCATGTCGACCAGCAGCGGCGGGATCGGCCCGGCGGTGCTCGCGCGCAGGTCGCGGAACAGGTGCTGCAGGCGCGCCAGCGCGCGGATGTCGTAGTCCTGCCCGGTGCGGTACGCGAGCGCGACTTCCTCCCGCGCCTCGTTCTGGATCCAGATCCAGCGCTGACGGTCCGGCGCCGGTGACGGCGCCAGGTTGCGCAGGTCCAGGACCTGCGGCCCGTCCCATTCGCCCGGCGCCTGTGGCGTGGCCTGCGCCCGGGCCGCGCCGCCGGCCAGCACCGCCGTCCCCAGGCCGGCGAGCAGGCCACGACGACGAATCGACGCGGTGCTGAATGGCTTGATCATGGCGTTACACTGCTCCGCGAAACGGCGCGCGAGCAACCGCCGCGCCGATTCGCGCACGACGTGCGCGGCAGGTGTGTCCCGCGCGCCGCGTTCAGTCCGCGCTGGCGCCGGTCAGGCGCACCAGCGCCTCCATCGTCGCCATGTCGCGGCGCTGGAGGTCGGCCATGGCCTCCGACCCGCCGCCCACCGGCAGGTAGCCGAGGCTGACCATGCGCTGGTTCACCTCCGGTGAGCGCACGCCGGCGGCGATCGCGTCCGACATCGTCCGAACGATGTTCGCCGGCAGTCGCGCCGGGCCGAAGATGCCGATCCAGGAATTGAATTCGTAGCCTGGCACGGCATCCGCGATCGGCGGGACATCCGGCAGCGCCGGCATGCGTTCCGTGCGCGTGACACCCAGCGGGCGCACCTGGCCGCCCTGGATGAACGACATGGTCTCCGCCAGCGGCGAGAAGACCAGGTCGAGCCGCCCCGCCACCAGGTCCGCCATGGCCGGCGCGCCGCCGCGATACGGGATGTGCGTGAACTGCACCCCGGCCCGCTGTTCGAACAGCGCCGCCGCGAAATGCTGCGTGCCGCCCACGCCGCTCGTGCCGATGTTCAACCGGCCGGGATTGGCACGCGCATAGGCCACGAGTTCCGCCACGCTGTTCAGCGGCAGGGACGGCTTCACCACGATCACCGCGGCACTCACCAGCACCAGCGAGACCGGCGTGAAGTCGTTCGCCACATGGAAGGGCAGGGCGCGATACAGATACTGGTTGGTCGCATGCGTGCCGACCGACGCCACCACATAGGTCAGCCCGTCCGGTGCGCTGCGCGCGACGTGTTCCGACCCGATATTGCCGGCAGCACCGACGCGGTTCTCGACCACCACCGGTTGGCCGAGCGTCCCGCTGATCGCATTCGCCACCAGCCGCCCGGAGGTATCGGTGCTGCCGCCCGCGGCGAAGCCGACCACGAACCGCACCGGCCGGTCCGGTCGCCAGGCCGGCGCCTGCGCCAGCGCGGGAAGGGTTGGCATGAGGGGCGCGGCACCGAGTGCGCGCAGCAGGCTGCGGCGGTCCATGGATCGGCTTCCTTCCCAGTCTCATTGCGCCACGAGGCGTGGCGATGGTGCGACCAGGGGAAGCGCGCGCCCGCGGGGTGTCAAGGCAACAGGGCGTCAGCCCTGGGCCAGGCGCAGTGCCGCGGCAACCGTCGCGGCGCGCACCGCCGTCCGGTCGCCGGGGAAGACGTGGCGTTCCACCGCCGTCGCCCCGCCGCGTCGCGCGCAGCCAATGAACACCAGCCCGACCGGCTTGCCGGGCGTCGCACCCCCGGGGCCGGCAATGCCGGTGCAGGACAGCGCGATATCCACCTGTGCCGCGCGCAGCGCGCCTTCCGCCATCTCGCGCGCCACGGGCTCGCTGACCGCGCCATGCGCCGCGAGCGTATCCGCGCCCACGCCGACCATGCGCATCTTGGCGTCGTTGGAGTAGGTCACGAAGCCGGCCATCACCACCGATGACGACCCGGCGATCGCGGTCAGTGCCGCGGCGATCAGCCCGCCGGTGCAGGACTCTGCCGTGGCGAGGGTGAGCGACTGTGCCTCCAGCGCCGCCAGCAGGTCGCGCGCCTGGTCGAGCGTCGTCTCCGGCAGCATCACCACAGCCCTCCGGCCAGCCACAGCACCGCGGCGGCCATCGCGCCGGCCAGCACATCATCCAGCATGACGCCCGTCGCCCCCGGCAGCCCATCCGCCCAGGACACCGGCCAGGGTTTCAGGATGTCGAAGGCGCGGAACAGGCCAAAGGCGGCAACGGCCCCGATCCAGCCCGCGCCCGCGGGCAACGCCGCCAGTGCGAGCAGCATGCCCGCCGCCTCGTCCACCACGATCCAGCCGGGGTCCTGCTCGCCGCCCTCGGCCAGCACCGCGCGCACCGCGATCCATCCCGCCACCGTCACCACCACGGCCAGCGCAAGGCACGCGAACGGTCCGAGCAACACCGCCGGCAGCACGACCAGCGATCCCCATGTGCCGGGTGCGGGCCGTAGCCGCCCGATCCCCGCCATCGTCGCCACCGCGAGCGCCGGGCTCATCCGCTGCGTCATCGCAGGCCTCGCTTCGGCGTCGCGCCCAGGCCGGTCACGGCAGGCGGTCCAGGAAGCCCTCCAGCGCCGCCGCGACAGGCGGTTCGCCCAGCGTCGGCGCATGGCCGGTGCCGGGCAGGCGCACCACCTGCATCGCGGGCTGCGCCCGCTGCATCTCCGCGACCGTCGCCGCACTCAGCAGGCGGCTCTCCTCGCCATGCACCAGCATCAGCGGCCGTGTCGCCAGCGCGCCGAAGTAGGGCCACAGGTCGGGCGGTGGGCCGGCGGCATCGCCTACCGCCTGCTGCGCGATGCGGATGTCCCAGCGCGGATGCCAATGCCCGTCCGCGCCTTCGGCATAGGTCCGCGTGGCGAAGTCGCGCCAGGCGGCATCGTCCAGCAGCGGCATCGGCGGGTGGCGTTCGCGGAACCAGGCCAGTGCTGCATCGAGGGTCGGGGAGGCGGGGTCGGTGCCGATGAAATCGACCACCGCCTCCCGCCCCACCGGTTCGATGCGCGGGCCGATGTCGTTCAGCACCACGGCGGCGATGGCGGTCGGGCGCATCAGTGACATTGCCATGGCCGCGAGCCCGCCGAAGGACGTGCCGACCAGCGCCACTTGATGCAGGTGCAGCGCCGCCATCGCGTCCATCACGTCGCGGATCAGCGCCTCGGGCCGGTAGCGCGCCGGGTCGGTGGCGCGCGCGCTCTCGCCATGGCCGATGTAGTCAAGCGCCACCACGCGCCGCCGCCCGGCCTGGTGAGCAGCGATGGTCACCGCATCCAGCGCGGAGCGGCAGATGCCCGACAGCACCAGCACCGGCATGCGGTCCCGCGGCCCCGGCCATTCGAGCGCCGACATCGCCAGCCCGTCGCGGGCCGACAGCGTGACGCGCCGCGGCGTCACGGCGCGGCGCGCAGGAAGGGCGCCAGCGGATGCTCCCGCGCCGCGGCGGAGGCATCCTGCGCGCGGTAGACGATCACGTTCTCGATCACGCGCTGGACGTAGTTGCGCGTCTCGGTGAACGGGATCTGTTCCATCCAGTCGATCATGTCGACACCCGCCCCGCGTGGGTCGCCATAGGTGCCGAGCCACTGGTCCACGCGTCCCGGCCCGGCATTGTAGGCGGCGGCGGCCAGCGGCAGCGCGCCGGCGTAGCGTTCCAGCATCTGGTCGAGGAAGGCCGCGCCCAGGCGCATGTTCACCTCCGGGCTCGCCGTCAGCTGCGCCACCTGGAAGGGCTGGCCGAGCCGGAGCGCCACCAGCGTGGCGGTGGACGGCAGCAGCTGCATCAGCCCGCGCGCATTGGCACCGCTCACCGCCTCGGTGTCGAAGTTGCTCTCCTGGCGCGTGATCGCGTTGATGAAGGCGGGCTCCGGGTTGCTGACCGGCGGCGTATAGGGGGTGGGCCAGCCGACCGGCAGCAGCATGTCGCCGGCCGCACCCGCGCGCCGCGCCACCCACACCGCATGGTCCTGCCGGCCGATATGCGCGGCCAGGCGCGCGGCGAGCATGCGGTCGGTGCCGTCATTCGCCAGGTCCTCCAGCCGCAGCAGGAAGATGCGCGCGCGGCGCGTGTCGCCGAGATCGGCCAGCGTCAGCACCGCGCGGGCCAGTTCGCGCGCCATGAAATCCGCCGCGCGCGGCGGCGTCACCGGTGGTGTCGCGGCGCGCGCCACGCGGGCGGACAGCCGCGCCGCATCCTCGCCCAGCGCCAGCGCGCCGAGCTGCCCGTAGAACGCCACCGGCAATTCGGCCGCGGCCGCGTAGCGCGTGCGCGCACCCGACGCATCGCCGCGCGCCGCCAGCGCGCGGCCCTGCCAATAGGCGCTGCGCGCGCGCGTGATGACCGACCGGCTATCCTGCCCGAGCGCGGTGAAATGCCGTTCCGCCGCGGCGGCGTCGTTGAGCCGGCGCAGGGCGATGAAGCCGGCGAGCATCTCCGCTTCCTGGCGCGCTTCGCCGGGGGCCGCCTGGCCGTGCGCGGCGGCGGTGCGGTAGGCCTCGCGTTCCTGCCCCAGGCGCAGCAGCTTGCGCGACAGCACCTGGCGTTCCGACCACACGGCGCGCGCGGCATCGCCGGCTAGGCCCGATTGCAGGCCCTCGGCGGCGGCCCAGGCGGCGGCGGCCTCGGCATCGCGGTCGCGGCGGCGCAGCAGGCGCGCGTGCTCATAGGCCCAGCCGATATCGGTGGGTCGGGTGGCCAGCGCGCTGTCATCGTCGCGCGCCAGCGCGAGGCGGAAATTCGCCGCGGCGGCGCGCGCGCTGCCCAGGCGGCCGGCGGCACGCGCGGCGCCCGCAAAATCCCGCGCGAAGGCCAGCCGGTCGAAGCGGCGCCAGTGGTCGTCCTCGGTCAAGCCGGTGCCGAAGCGCGCGACCAGGGCTTCCTCGGCAAAGGCATCGCCGGCCGTTTCCGTCCAGCCACGCCGGATCACGGCGCGGGCATCCTGGGCGCGGCCGGTGCGCTCCAACGCCTCGGCATGGCGCAGCGTGCCGACCAGGGTACGCGCCGGCTGGCGGGTGAAGTGCCGCAGCGCCAGCGCGTCGTCGAGGTCGGCCGACAGCGCCGCCTCGGCCCGGCGCGTCATGGCGTCGGGCAGCGGCCAGTCGGGGTTTTCGGCGAGGAAGGTCACCAGGTCCGCCGCCGAGGCCGGTGCGGCGCGATTCGACAGGCGCATCCAGAGCACGATCTTGGCGGCGAGCGGATCGGCGGCGTTGGCGAAGGATTCCGCCTCGGCGAAGCGGCCGGCGCTGGCAGCCGAGAGCGCCTGGCGCCCGGCCGCGCGGGCACCTTCGGGCGCCCAGGGCTGGGCAAGGGTCGGCAGGGGCAGGGCCAGCAGGCCCAGGATCAGCAGGCGGCGCATGGCTGCCTTCCTAGCCGATCCGGCCCCGGCTTGTCCCGCAACCTTGTCCCGGAGTCTTGTTCCCAGGGGGCCACGCGCCTAGTTTCCCGCTCTCGCGTTAGGTCCGGAGGAAACAGCCATGTTCAGGGGCTCGATGGTCGCGCTCATCACGCCGATGCGCCAGGACGGGTCCGTGGACGGCAAAGCCTTCCAGGACCTGGTCGAATGGCAGATCGCGGAGGGTACGGAAGGGCTGATCCCGGTCGGCACCACCGGCGAGAGCCCGACCCTGTCGCACGACGAGCACAAGCGCGTGGTCGAGATGTGCGTCGCGGCCGCGAAGGGCCGCGTGCCGGTCATCGCCGGCGCGGGCAGCAATTCCACCGCCGAGGCAATCGACTTCGCGGTCCATGCCAAGAAGGCCGGCGCGGATGCCACGCTGGTGGTCACGCCCTACTACAACAAGCCGACGCAGGAGGGGATGTTCCTGCACTTCAGCGCCATCGCCGATGCCGTCGACCTGCCGCTGTTCATCTACAACATCCCGGCGCGCAGCGTGGTCGACATGTCGGTCGAGACCATGGCGCGGCTGGCCAAGCACAAGAACATCGTGGGCGTGAAGGACGCGACCGCGAACCTCACCCGCCCGCTGCACCAAAAGCGCGCCTGCGGCGGAGATTTCATCCAGTTGTCCGGCGAGGACCACACGGCGCTGGCCTTCAATGCGTCGGGCGGGGTGGGCTGCATCAGCGTGACCGCGAATGTCGCGCCACGACTGTGCGCCGAGATGCACAAGGCCTGGCGGGCAGGGCGGCTCGAGGAGGCGATGGCGATCCAGGACCGCCTGGTGCCGTTGCACGACGCGCTGTTCTGCGAGACCTCGCCCGGCCCGGTGAAGTATGCGGCGAGCCTGCTGGCCAAGAGCACCGACCATTGCCGCCTGCCGCTGGCGCCGCTCGGCGATGCCAGCAAGGCGCGGGTGCGCGAGGCGATGGTCTCGGTGGGGCTGCTGAACTGAGCAACGACCTGATACGGCGCATCGGCGCGGCGACCGCAGCCGCCACCAATCCCTGCGGACCGAGGCGCTTGCCTCGGGCCGGGAGCGCAAGGCGCGACCGCGCCCAGACCGCCCACCGCCCCCGACACGCCAGCGCATGGCGCCAAGGCAAGCCGGCCGGATGGCCGGCGCCCGCCGATTGAGGGCATAAAACATGTCACCTGAGAAGAAGAAGACGGGGCTGATCTCCCACGGCATCGCCTCGCAGAACCGCAAGGCGCGCTTCGACTACAAGATCAACGAGACGATCGAGGCCGGGCTCGCGCTGGTGGGTCCCGAGGTGAAGTCGCTGCGCGCCGGCCGCGCCACGCTGACCGAAGCCTGGGCCGGCGAGCGCGAGGGCGAGATGTGGCTGTTCAACGCGTATATCCCCGAATGGCAGGCGGGGTCCTTCGTCTCGCGCTTCGAACCCCGCCGGCCGCGCAAGCTGCTGCTGCACCGCAAGCAGGTGGAAACCCTGACCGGCGCCATCACGCGCGACGGCGCCACGCTGGTGCCGCTGGACATCCACTTCAACGACCGCGGGCGGGCGAAGGTTCTGCTCGGCCTCGCCGAGGGCAAGAAGCAGCACGACAAGCGCGCGGCGATCGCGGCGCGTGACTGGCAGCGCGACAAGGCGCGGCTGATGCGCAACAAGGGCCGCGAATAGCCGCCCTTGCATCCGCCAGTCGGCGTCGCACGTAACGACCGGCAGGAGTCCCCGATGGCCGACGACGACATCCCCACCACCGGCGCGATCAAGGACAAGCTGATCCGCACCAAGGAACGCTGGGCCGAGGAAGGCCGGCTGCTGACCGGCACGCATGGCGACCCGGAGCGCGACCGCCTGCCGCCCGGCCAGACCCTGGTGACGGACTGGCCGGTGCTCGACCTCGGCGTACAGCCGGACGTCTCGCGCGAGAAGTTCCGCCTGCGGCTGGAGGGGCTGGTGGAGAACCGCCTGGCACTCGACTGGGAGGGCTTCATGGCGTTGCCGCAGACCGAGATGGTCCGCGACATCCACTGCGTCACGCAATGGTCGCGCTACGACAACCGCTTCGCCGGCGTCATGGCGCGCGACCTGCTGGACTTCGCGCGCCCGAAATCCACGGCGCGCTTCGTCTCGCTCACCAGCTATGACGGCTATACCACCAACCTCTCGCTGGAGGATTTTTCCGGCGAGGACGTGATGTTCGCGCATTCCTGGGACGGCGCGCCGCTGACGCGCCAGCATGGCGGCCCGGTGCGCCTGGTGCTGCCGAAGCTGTATTTCTGGAAGAGCCCGAAATGGGTGACGCGCATCGAACTGCTGATCGAGGACCGCCCCGGCTTCTGGGAGGTCCGCGGCTACCACAATCGCGGCGACCCCTGGATGGAGGAACGCTATGGCTGATACGCCGAGGCCCGCGCTGCGCGCACCGCGCCGTGCGCTGCTGCTGGGCGCGCCGCTGCTGATGGCGGCCGGCCCCGAGCCCGACGCCTTCAGCTTCCGCATCCCGGCGATCGAGGGTGGCGAGCACGACTTCGGCGCCTGGCGCGGGCGCGTGCTGCTGGCGGTGAACACCGCGTCCTTCTGCGGCTTCACCCCCCAATACGCGGCCCTGCAGCGGCTGCACGAACGCTACGCCGCACGCGGCCTGGTGGTGCTGGGCGTGCCCTCCAACGACTTCAACCAGGAAAGCGGGACGAACCAGCAGGTGCGCGCATTCTGCGACGCGCAATTCGGCATCGACTTTCCGATGGCCGGGCTGACGCGCGTGCGCGGACCACAGGCGCACCCGTTCTTCCGCTGGGCCGGCGCGCGGGCGGGCGGCGAGCCGCGCTGGAATTTCCACAAATACCTGGTGGCGCGGGACGGGCGCAGCGTGCAGGGCTTTGCGACCAGTGTGGAGCCGGAAAGCCGCGCGATGACCGCAGCGATAGAGGCGGTGCTGGCCGCACCGTCGGCCTAGGGCCCCCCGGCTCGGCTACAGAATGAAATCCGACGCGACCGGCGTGTACCCTGCGCCAACGACGCGGAGCGCGAGGTCCGCCGCAGCGTCGGAATCATTGTAGGCGTAGACCATGGTGTATCCGGCGAAGACCTCGTAGCGCAGGCTTCCCACCGGCGGCGGCGCGGCGCCCCCGCTCAGCGGGATCGGCGCGCCGAAGGCCTGGTCGCCGCCGGAATTGACGTTGGCATCTACCGCCGAGAGGTCGATCCGGTCCCCCGCACTGCGGGTAAAGTCCATGATCCAGTCCTGCGCACTGGTCACCAGCATATCCTCGGCGGCGTAGCGGAAGCGGTCGGCGCCGCTGCTGCCGGTCAGCGTGTCCGACCCGGCGCCGCCCTGGACCGTGTCGTTGCCGGATCCGCCATTGACCTGGTCGTTGTCAGCGCCGCCGGACAGCGAATCATGGTCGAAGCCGCCGTTCAGCGTATCGGCCCCGGCGCCGCCCCACAGCGTGTCGTGCCCATTGGCGCCGCCGATGCTGTCTGCCCGCCCGCTGCCCAGTATGTTGTCGTTGATGAAGGCGCCGGAATAGCGCCCACCGATGGCGAAGCCGGGCGTCGCGGTCCCGCTGTTGAACAGCGTTACGGTCAGCCCCGCCGCCGTGGTTTGCGGCATGTCCAGCGCCTGGAGGTTGATGCTGCCGCCGTCCATCAGCAGGATGCCCGTGATGCTGCCCGCTCCGGTCGAGAGCTGGACGGTGGTGAAGGCGGCGAGCTGCGCCACGGTCAGTGCTGGCGTGCCGAGTTCGATGCGCAGCACCTCGAGCGTCGCGAGCGTCGTCTCCGTCAGGTCGGCGATCCCGAAGCCGCCGGAGACGTTGACCACCAGCGTGTCGTGGTCGGCCCCGCCCAGCACCTCGGCCGGCCCGACGATGTCGGAGATCAGGATGGTGTCGTTGCCGGTGCTGCCATACACGCTGTCCTGCCCAGAGCCCGGGCGCAGAAGGTCATGGCCGGCGTCGCCGCGCAGCTCGTCGTCGCCGCTGGCGCCGCTGAGGGTGTCGGCATCGTCGTTGCCGCGCAGCGTATCGTTGCCCGTCCCGCCATCAAGGATGTCGGTGCCGGCGCCGCCGAGCAGGCTGTCGTTGCTGCCCTGCCCGAATAATGAATCACTGCCTGCGCCGCCATCGAGCGTGTCGTCACCAGAGCCGCCGGCCATGGTGTCGTTGCCGCCATGGGCGGCGAGCCAGTCGTTGCCGATCGCCCCGAGCATGGAATCCCCACCGCCATACAGCAGGGTGGTCAGGTCAAAATTGGTGCTGCGGAAGGTGAGCGCATCGATCGGCGTCGCGAACACGATCGTGTAGAACAGTGTGTCCCCGAAGGTTTGGTCGCGAAGGATGTCGATGCTGGTGATCAGGCCGGCGATCGGTAGTCCGTTCGGATCGCCTGGGCTGAAGGCGAAGCCCGTGCCATTGAGCCTGCCGTCGACACCCGTCACGCCCAAGAGGTCGTTCTCCAGGCGAAAGCTCGCCGCGGTAGCGGACGACGTCCCCGTGCCGTGCAGCGGGACGAAGATGGTGCGCGGGCGTAGTTCGGCGGGATCGGACGTCACGATCGTTACGGTGGCCATCCGGACCCTCCCGCGCGGCTCCTGCGACTGACGCGCTGACGCTAGTTAAATCCGATATCGAAAGATTCCTGAAGTGGAAACGCGTGCCGCGCAAAGCGCGCTGTGCGTTCGGTCATGCCCGGTTCGCGGTCGCGACCTGCAAGCGGGAGTGTCCAGTTGGTGCGGATACGCGCTTAGGCGCGCGGTGGCAGCACCGTGCCCAGCCGCGCCAGCAGCGCGCC
Organism: Rhodospirillales bacterium Ga0074136; assembly: GCA_001464375.1. Taxonomy (GTDB): domain Bacteria; phylum Pseudomonadota; class Alphaproteobacteria; order Acetobacterales; family Acetobacteraceae; genus Neoroseomonas. Next base: position 105,425 of record LNEW01000082.1, read on the forward strand.
GACCGCCGCCTCGAACATCTCCGGCGTCAGCCGCCTCGTCGACGTGTTGTACCGGCTGACATGATAGGAATCCGCCAGCCACAAACCATCCGGCAGGGTGTGGATCGCGCCGTGGCGGAAGGCGTAGCGCGACGCCGGGATGCCCTTCGCGCGCAGCAACGCGGCATGCGCCACCACCCCCAGCGCCAGCACCGCGCGCAGCCTGGGCATCGCCGCGAGTTCGGCCTGCACGAAGCCGTTGCAGGTGCGGATCTCGGCAGGGGTGGGCAGGTTCTCGGGCGGCACGCAGCGCACGGCATTGGCGATCCGGCAGCCGAGCAGCTCCATGCCGTCATTCGGGTCCTCGCGGAACTCCCCGCGCGCGACGCCGAACTTCAGCAGCGTCCCGTACAGCAGCCGCCCCGCATAGTCCCCGGTGAAGGGCCGCCCGGTGCGATTCGCCCCGCGCACGCCGGGTGCCAGGCCCAGCACCAGCAGTGGGGCGTCGCGTGGGCCCCAGGACGGCACCGGGCCGTTGTGCCAGCCGGGGTTCGCCGCCCGGTTGGCCGTGCGGTAGGCCACCAGCCGGGGGCAGAGCGGGCAGTCGTGGTCCGGCGTCGCCGCCTGGCTCACGCCTCCGGGTCCAGCGTGGTGTCGGCGAAGGGGTCGGCCGGCGTGGCGCGCGTCGGGCGGGGTGGCGCGGAGGCCGCCGGCGCAGCCGGTGCAGGTGGCGCCGGTCGCGCGCGCGGTTCCACCTGGCGGCGCGTGATCTCGGGCGCGATCTCCTCGAGGTCGATGAAGGTATCGGCCTGGCGGCGCAGCTCATCCGCGATCATCGGCGGCTGCGAAAGCACGGTGGACACCACCGTCACGCGCACGCCCATGCGCTGCACGGCCTCGACCAGCCGGCGGAAATCCCCGTCGCCGGAGAACAGCACGACATGGTCCATGGTGGGCGCCATCTCGAGCATGTCGACCGCGAGTTCGACATCCATGTTGCCCTTCAGGCGCATCCGCCCGGTCGGGTCGGATTGCTGCTTGGCCGGCTTCGTCACCACCTGCCAGCCGTTGTAGGCGAGCCAGTCGGTCAGCGGCCGCAGGGGGGAATAATCCTCGGTCTCGATCAGCGCGGTGTAGTAGAAGGCGCGCACCAGGTAGGTGCCGCCGCGGAAGTAGTCGAGCATCGCGGCGAAATCGATCTCGAAGCCCAGCGCGCGGGAGGTGTGGTACAGGTTGGCCCCATCCACGAACAACCCGACCCGTTCCGCGCCACCGCCCCGTCTCATGCCTGTATTCGCCATGCCTGTATTTACCCTCAAATCGCGTGCCGAGAGCCCGCAAATCCGCGGGGTGCCGTCCGCTACACCCTTCGCGCGGCGCTGTCATGGGCGCTGAGGCGGCGCTGGTGGCGATCGGTGCGAACCTTCCGCGCCCGGATGGGTCCGGCCCGCGCGAGACCTGCCGCTGGGCGGTCGGTCGTCTTGGCGCGATCCCGGGCATGCGGGTGGTGGCGGTGTCGTCCTGGTGGGAATCGGCCCCCATCCCGCCCGACCCGAACTCTCCGCCCTTCGTGAACGGCGTTGCGCTGCTGGCGGGCGAGACGACGCCGGAGGCGCTGCTGGCGGCCCTGCACGCCATCGAGGACGAGGCCGGGCGCGCGCGACCCTTCCCGAACGCGCCGCGGGTGCTGGACCTGGACCTGATCGACCTTGGGGGGCGGGTGCTGGCGGCGGGCCCGATCCTGCCGCATCCACGCGCGCACCAGCGCGCCTTCGTGCTGCGCCCGCTGGCCGAGGTGGCTGAAGGCTGGGTGCATCCGGTGCTGCAACGACCGGTGGCCGACCTGCTGCCGGGGGTGGCGGGGCAGGCGATCCGACGGCTCGGCCCGCCATGATCGACCACGTCTCCATCCCGGTCGCCGACCTCGCGCGCGCCGGCGCCTTCTACGATGCCGTGCTGGCGCCGCTCGGCCTGGCGCGGCTGGTCACGCGGGCGGGCAGCATCGGCTTCGGCAAGCGATACCCCGAATTCTGGCTGAACCTGCGCCCCGGGCTGGTGCCTGTCCCCGGGTCGGGCGCCCATGTCTGCCTGCGCGCGGCGGATGAGCAGGCCGTGCGGGCATTCCACGCCGCCGCGCTGGCGCGCGAGGGCGCCGATGGCGGTGCGCCCGGCCCTCGCGGCGCGTCGATGACCACCTATTTCGGCGCCTTCGTCATCGACCCCGACGGCAACCGCATCGAAGCCGCCAGCTTTCCCCGGCCTTGACGCCGCCGCGCGCCTTGCACCGCAGCGCGCCGCTGTCTATGTGGATCGTTTACCGGACATCCCGGGCGCGCAGCCGTTCCGCGCGCCCTCCGAACAGGCTGGAGCCCCCTCCTATGGCGCGCGTCACCGTCGAAGACTGCATCGAGCGTATCCCCAACCGGTTCGAGCTCGTGCTGCTCGCCGCCCAGCGCGCGCGCAACATCGCCCGCGGGGAGGAGATCGAGGTCGACCGCGACAACGACAAGAACCCCGTGGTCGCGCTGCGCGAGATCGCCGAGCAGAAGGTCGAGCTGGCCGGCCTGGAAGGCGACCTGATCAAGTCGCTGAGCCGCGCGCCGGAGCCCGAGCCCGCCGAGGAGGAGGTGATGGACATCATCGCCACCGACGAGAACATCTTCGGCATCATGGACGTGCAGGAAGAACCCCTGCCCGAAGCCGGCGCCGACGACCTCTCGCCCGACGACATCGAGGCGGCGATCGCCGCCGAGCTGGGCGGCAAGCGCTAAGGCCCCCCGCGCATGGGCCAGGGCGCCGGCGGCACCCGACGAACCGGCCCAGCGCTGGCCCCTGACGGGCTGCGCACCGATACCGCGGTCAATCCCGGGGCCGAACTGGCGCGCCAGGTGCTGGCCTATGATCCGCGCGCCGATGGCGCGCTGATCGAGGCGGCGTACACGCTCGCCGCCGACGCGCATGCGCCGCAGAAGCGCGAGGACGGCCAGCCCTACATCGTGCATCCGCTGGCCGTCGCCGGCATCCTCGCCGACTACCGCCTGGATGCCGCGACCGTCGCGACCGCGCTGCTCCACGACACGGTCGAGGATACCGGCGTCACGCTGGCGGAGCTCGAAAAGCGCTTCGGCAAGGAAGTGGCGCGCCTGGTCGATGGCGTCACCAAGCTGACGCGCCTCGAACTGCAATCGGAACGCACCAAGCAGGCGGAGAATTTCCGCAAGCTTGTGCTGGCCATGAGCGAGGACATCCGCGTCCTCATCGTCAAGCTGGCCGACCGACTGCACAACATGCGCACGCTGTCCGCCGTGGCGAAGCCGGAGAAGCGCGTGCGCACGGCGCGCGAGACGCTGGAGATCTACGCCCCGCTCGCCGAGCGCATCGGCATGGACGCGCTCAAGACCGAGATCGAGACGCTGTCCTTCCGGGAGATGAACCCCGACGCCTGGCAGACCATCGCCGCGCGCCTGACCTACCTGCGCGGCCAGGGTGCGGACCTGATCGAGGAGATCGAGAAGGACCTGCGCCGCGTCCTCGCCGAAGCCGGCGTCGAGGTGCTGGACATCCTGGGCCGCGAGAAGTCGCCCTATTCCATCTGGCTCAAGATGCAGCGCAAGAACGTGGCGTTCGAGCAGCTGTCCGACATCATGGCGTTCCGCGTCATCGTGAAGGACAAGGGGGATTGCTACGGCGCGCTCGGCGCCATCCATTCGTCGTATCGCGTGGTGCCAGGCCGCTTCAAGGACTGGATCAGCACGCCCAAGACCAACGGCTACCAGTCGGTGCATACCGGCGTGACGGTGCCCGAACGGCGCAATGCCAAGATCGAGGTGCAGATCCGCACGCGCGAGATGCACGACATCGCCGAATACGGCGTGGCCGCGCACTGGGTCTACAAGCAGGGCGACGGGCAGGCCACCACGCGCAAGCGCTACCCATGGGTGCGCGACCTGCTGGAGATCCTGGAATCCGCCGCCGACCCGCAGGATTTCCTGGATCACACCAAGCTCGAGCTGCATCGCGACCAGGTCTTCTGCTTCACGCCCAAGGGCGACCTGATCGAATTGCCGCGCGGCGCGACGCCGGTGGACTTCGCCTACCAGGTGCACAGCCAGGTCGGCGACAACACCGTCGGAGCCAAGGTCAACGGCAAGATCGTGCCGCTGCGCCACACGCTGGAAAACGGCGACCAGGTCGAGGTCATCACCGCGCGCGGCGGTTCGCCGAACCCCGCCTGGGAACGCTTCGTCGTCACCGGCAAGGCGCGCGCGCGCATCCGCCGCTTCGTCCATGCCCGCCAGCGCGCGACGCAGAAGGAGGAAGGCCGCGCCGCCATCGCCAAGGTGTTCCGCGCCGCCGGGCTCGATTTCTCGGAAAAGCAGGTCGAACCGGCGCTCAAGGTGCTGAAGCTGCCGGATTTCGAGGCGCTGTGCATCGCCGTGGCCGCCGGCAATCATTCCCCGCGCGACGTGCTGACCGCCGCCGTTCCGGAACTGCGCACGCCGGCGCGCAGCATCGACCAGATGCCGCTGGCGCGCCCGCGCGGGCGGCTGGGCGCGGGGCCGACGCTCTCGCCCGGCAAGGCCGACCGCCCGCCCTCCGCGCGGCGCGGCGACACCGCCATGGGCATCACCGGCCTGGTCTCCGGCATGGCGGTGCATTTCGCCGGCTGCTGCCACCCGCTGCCTGGCGACCGCATCGTCGGCATCGTCACCACCGGCCGCGGCGTGACCATCCACAAGCATGATTGCCACGGCCTGGAAGCCTTCGCCGCCACCCCCGAACGCTTCATCGACGTGGATTGGGAATATGATGGCGGGCTGAAGGGCGGCCATGTCGGGCGCATCGAACTGACCGCCGAGAACACCTCCAGCGCGCTGGCCGGCCTGACCACCGCCATTGCCCGGCAGGAGGGCGCGGTGAACAACCTGCGCATCGTCAACCGGTCCGGCGACTGGTGCGAGGTGCTGGTGGATGTGGAGGTGCGCGACACCGGCCACCTGGCCGCCATCCTGGCCGCGCTGCGCGCCTGCCCGGGTGTCACGCAAGTGGATCGGGCGAAGGGATGATCATCGGCATCGGCTCGGACATCCTCGACATCCGGCGCATCGAAAAGACCATCGAGAAGCATGGCGACCGCTTCCTCGAACGCATCTTCACCCCGGCCGAGCGCGCCAAGGCGCAGAAGCGCACCGAACGCATACGCACCGCGACCTACGCCAAGCGCTTCGCCGCGAAGGAGGCAGCATCGAAGGCGCTGGGCACCGGCTTTCGCGCGGGCGTGTTCTGGCGCGACCTGGGTGTGGTGAACCTGCCATCCGGCCAGCCGACGCTGCGCCTGACCGGCGGCGCGGCGGCGCGGCTCGCCGCCATCACCCCGCCGGGGCACCGGGCGGAGATCGCGCTGACCATGACCGACGAATTCCCCTATGCCCAGGCGATGGTGGTGATCACCGCGGTCCCGCTTCCTTGACAGTTGCCCCGCCCGCTGGCTTCCCTGCGCCGCCCGACCGGTCCGGCCGGCGCGCAACCCCGTGACCAGGCCGCAAAGCACCCCCATGGCGAAGCAGAAGTCCGGCGGCTGGCTGGAGAGCATCAAGACCGTCGTCTACGCGGCGCTGATCGCGGTCGGCATCCGCACCGTCGCCTTCGAGCCGTTCAACATCCCGTCGGGCTCGATGATCCCGACGCTGCTGGTGGGCGACTACCTGTTCGTCTCGAAATTCTCCTACGGATACTCGCGGCATTCGATGCCGTTCAGCCCGAACCTGTTCAGCGGGCGCATCTTCGGCGGGCTTCCCGCGCGCGGCGATGTCGCGGTGTTCAAGCTGCCGCGCGATGGCAGCACCGACTACATCAAGCGCATCATCGGCCTGCCGGGCGACCGCATCCAGGTCCGCCAGGGCATTCTGCACGTGAATGGCGAAGCGGTGCGGCGCGACTTCGTCGGCCCCTACACGGTCGAGGGCGACGGCCCGCGCATCACGGTGCGGCTGTACCGCGAGACGCTGCCGGGCGCGGCCGGCGCTGCCTCGGCCGTTCACTACATCCTGGAGGCGACCGACGACGGTCCCTTCGACAACACCACCGAATTCCGCGTGCCCGAGGGCCATGTCTTCGCGATGGGCGACAACCGCGACAACAGCCTCGACAGCCGGGCGATGAACGCGGTGGGCTTCATCCCGATCGAGAACCTGGTGGGCCGCGCGGAGTTCATCTTCTTCTCGGTCGATGGTTCCGCCGCCTGGTGGGAGGTCTGGGGCTGGCCCTTCGCCATCCGCTGGTCCCGCCTGTTCTCGGCGGTGCGATGAGCGGCAGGACGCCCCATGGCGCGCCGCGCGCGTGAGGCTGGCGCGGCCCCGCCGCGCGATGTGGCGGCGGTGGCACGGCGCCTGGGGCTGCGCTTCCGCGACGAAGGCCTGCTGCGCGAGGCGCTGACCCATTCATCTGCCACCGGGCTGCCCGGCGCGGCGATGCCATCGAATGAACGCCTGGAATTCCTCGGCGACCGCGTGCTCGGGTTGCTGATGGCCGAATGGCTGATCGAACGCTTCCCGGCCGAGCGCGAAGGCATGCTGATGCGCCGCTTCGGCACGCTGGTGGCGGCCGAGACGCTGGCCGGGATCGCCGCCCGCCTCGGGTTGGGCGACGACCTGGTGGTCGCCTCCGACCCTGCCGGCCCGGGCATCCACACCCGCCCGAACGTGTTGGCTGATGCGCTGGAGGCGTTGCTGGGCGCGGCCTATCTCGATGGCGGGCTGGATGCCGTGCGCCCATTCTTCCGCCGTGTCTTCGCCCCGCTGGTCGAGGCCGAGCCCGCACGCCCGCCGCTGCCGGCCAAGTCCCGCCTGCAGGAATGGCTGCAGGGGCGCGGGCATGCGCTGCCGGTGTATACGCTGGTGTCGGCCGAGGGCCCGTCGCATGAACCGGTCTTCGTCGTGGCTGTGAGCGCGGCCGGGCGCGAGGCGCAGGGCAGGGGCGAGACCAAGCGCGCGGCGGAACTCGCCGCCGCCGAAGCCTGGCTGGCAGGGGTAGCACCATGAACGTCCCGACACGCTGCGGCCTGGTGGCCATCGTGGGTGCGCCCAATGCCGGCAAATCCACGCTGGTGAACCGCATGGCGGGCACCAAGGTGACGATCGTCTCGCCCAAGCCGCAGACCACGCGCTTTCGCATCCGCGCCATTGTCATGCACGGCGGGGCGCAGATGATCCTGGTGGATACGCCGGGCATCTTCGCGCCGCGCCGGCGGCTGGATCGCGCCATGGTGGCGGCGGCCTGGGGCGGCGCGCAGGATGCCGACATCGCGCTGCTGGTGGTCGATGCGCGGGCCGGGCTGACCGATGCGGTGCGGCGCATCGCCGAGGGCCTGGCGAAGTCCCGCCGCCTTGTCTGGCTGGCGCTGAACAAGACCGACCTGATCCCCGGGCCGCGGCTGCTGCCGCTGATCGCGGAGCTGAACGCCATCCTGCCCTTCGCCGAGACCTTCATGGTGTCGGCCGAGAAGGGCGAGGGGGTCGATCGCCTGCAGGATTACCTGGCCAAGGCGATGCCGCCGGGGCCGTATCTGTTCCCCGAGGACGAGCTCACCGACCTGCCCAACCGCATGCTGGCGGCCGAGATCGTGCGCGAGCAGATCCTGCGCCAGACGCACCAGGAAGTGCCGCACCACGCCTCGGTGGAAACGGAGCAGTGGACCGAGAACGAGGATGGCTCCGTGCGGGTGGACTGCACGGTGTATGTCTCGCGCGCGACGCAGAAGGCCATCATCATCGGCGAGAAGGGCTCGCGCATCCGCACCATCGGGCAGAGCGCGCGGATCGAACTGACCAAGCTGCTGGACCGCCCGGTGCACCTGTTCCTGAACGTGAAGGAACGCACGGGCTGGGATGAGGAGCGGGCGCGGATCAGGGCGATCGGGCTGGACGACGCGGGGTGAAAGCCCGCGCCTGGGTTGTCTCCTGTCTGCCGGGCTGCTGGGCGGCGTCTGGTTTGTCCTGATCGCCGTCGCGCCGGTGTGCCGCCGTGAGTGGCGCGTCCGCTGCGACGTCTGGAGCCATGACGGCGCGGTCCTGCTCAGCATTCCGGTGCTGGGCCTGGCGGTGCTCGTCGCGCTCGGGATATCGATCTGGTCCTTGGTAAGCGGAGGCCACCCGGTATCGCCGGGGCGTTGGGCTGCGTGCTCCCGCCGTTGATGATGGACGTGAGAGGCTGGTGAGCGTCGAATGGACCGCGCACTGCGTGGTGCCGGCGCTCCGCCCGCATCGCTTGTGCCTTGATGATGTTGGCTAAGCCGCACCGGCGCGGCGGGGCGCGCCCCGCCATCTTCGGGCGAAGCGCGCGCGACCTGGAGCCATCTCCGCGCGCCTTGGCGCGCTGCAACGCCTCTAGCCAATTGTTTTCGCAAGCATCTTCACCCGATCGGATGATTCCCCCTGATCGGGATCTGCTCTAGGCTGCGGCCTTCCGCTGCGCGGCATCGAGAACAGCCGTGACCATCGCGGCCGTCTCGGAATTCTGGCGCAGGGCGCAGCCGATGCTCCCGCCCTCGGAGCGCACGATCCGCGCCTGGGCTACGGCGCCGCCCTTTGCGAAGCGCAGCCCCACCGTGATGCCCGGGGGCAGGCTGCCATCCGTCTGCAGCGCAGCCCCGCCGATGGACAGATCCATGAGGCGCGCGGCCTGCTCGCGGCCATCGGGCAGCAGCAGCGTGATGGCGGCCCCGTGCATCGGCACCCGCTCGAAGCTGCGCCGGTCCTCGTTCGCGCGCATGGCGGCGAGGAAGGCGTCGAGCTCGCCGCGCAGCATGTCGGCCTCGGTGCCGCTGCGCTCCGCCGCGCGCAGCACGTCCTGGCCCAGTGCGGTCGCGGAATCCGCTGCGGTGGCGAATTCGGCCATCGCCGCGCTGGCGGTCGCGGTCGCCGAGGAGACGAGCTGTGCGGAGGATGCGATCTCGCGCGTTGCCTGCCCCTGTTCCTCGACGGCCGTCGCGACCGAGGTGGCGATCGTCTCGACCCGCGCCACCGTGCTGCTGATCTGCGCGATGCCTTCGCAGGCGAGCCTGGTCGCCTGCTGCACGGCGGCGATGCGCGCGCCGATATCCCCGGTTGCCTGCGCGGTCTGGGTAGCGAGCGCCTTCACCTCGCTCGCGACGACGGCGAAGCCCTTGCCGGCCTCACCCGCGCGCGCCGCCTCGATGGTGGCGTTCAGCGCCAGCAGGTTGGTGCGCCCGGCGATGTCCTCGATCAGGCGGACAACGCTGCCGATCGCCTCGGCCTCGCTCGCCAGGCCGGCCACCATGCGGTCGCTCTCCTTCGCCTGCGCGACCGCATCGCCGACGGCGCGGGTGGCGTCGGCAACCTGGCGCGCGATCTCGCTGGTGGATGCCGCGAGCTCCTCGGTCGCGGCGGCAACGGCTGACAGGTTGCGCGCGGCCTCGTCGGCCTCGCCACCGGTTTCCACGGCACGGCTGCGGATGCGCTCGGCGGTGCTGGCCATGGACTGCGCCACTTCGCGCATGCGCTGCGCGCTGCCGACCACATCGGCCATGGTGCCGCCGGCGGAGGCGCCGAAATCCTGCACATGGGTTTCCATCGCGGCGTGGCGGCGTTCCTGGGCGGCGCGCGTGGCGGCGGCCTGGGCTTCGAGGTCGGCCCGCTCGATGCCCTGGCGGCGGAAGGTCTCGAGCGCGGCTGCCAGGCGCCCGATCTCGTCAGCGCGCTCCGCGCCGGCGACCGGCACGCCAAGGTCCCCGCCGGCGAGCGCTGTCGTGCTGGCCGTGATGGCGGCAAGCGGGCGGGCTATGCCGCGCGCGAGCAGCGTCGCCAGCAGCGCGACCACCAGCCCCGCCAGCGCCGCCTCGCCCAGGCCGGTCAGCCACAGCGTGCGCTGCGCGGCGCGCAGGTCGTCCACATAGACGCCGGTGCCGATCACCCAGCCCCAGGGTTCGAAGCCCGCGACATAGGACAGCTTCTCGACCGGCTCCTGTGCGCCCGGGCGGGGCCAGAGGTAGCCCACCACGCCGCCCCGGATATCCGCACGCACCGTGGTCACGAAGGCGCGGAACAGGTGGAAGCCGTTCGGGTCCTGCATCGGGCCCACGTCCCGCCCGTTCAGATCGGGGCGGATCGGGTGCATCACCATCCGGGCGTCCATGTCGTTCACCCAGAGGTATTCCTGGCCCTGGTAGCGCATGGCCGCCAGCGCGGTTGCGGCGCGGGCCTGGGCCTCGGCCGCGGTGGACTGGCCGGCGCCGACGCGGGCGTGTTCAGCCGCTGCGATGCCGACGCCGGTTTCGACCACGGACCGCAGCAGTCCGATCCGATCGCGTTCGAGCTGCGCACTCCCCTGCCAAGCCTGGATCGCCGCGATGGACAGAAGACCGGCCAGGGCGATGGCAGTGATGAAGTGGATACGCGTGGCGATCGGGAACCGGTTCATGATGCGCGGTCAATTCCTGTGCTCGGTGCCCAAGGATGTGGCCGTTGCCATGAACGCAAAATGAAACGTGCTGGCGCACCCCGTCCTGCGGGGCCATGTACGACACATGGAATGGCTTGCTCCTGCAATCGTGATCGAGACGCGTCCGCTGGGAGAATCCGGCGTCGTCGTCTCCCTGTTGACCGAGGATCACGGCCGCCATGCGGGACTTGCCAAGGGCGGCTCCTCGCGCGGGCAGGCTGGCCTTTGGCTGCCGGGCAACCTGGTCGAGGCGCGCTGGATTGCCCGGCTTCCCGACCAGCTCGGCGCCATCAGCGCGGAGATGGTGCATCCCGCCGCGGCACTGGCCATGGACGACCCGCTGGCACTCGCGCTGCTCTCCTCCGCCTGCGCCATCGCCGCCGATGCGCTGCCCGAACGCGAACCCCATCCGCGCGCCTTCCACGCGCTGGTCTCGGTCATCGCGCATCTCGCCGGCGGCGCTGAAGGCGTGCTGGCGGACTACATCCGCTGGGAAGCCCTGGTGCTGAGCGAACTCGGCTACGGGCTGAACCTCGACACCTGCGCCGTCACCGGCGTGAGAGAGGGCCTCACCCACCTCTCCCCGCGCACTGGCCGTGCGGTCAGCGCGGGGGCCGCCGCGCCCTTCACCGGCCGGCTGTTGCCGCTGCCCGCCTTCCTGCGCGATGGCGAGACCCCCGGCGATCCCGCCGCCTGGGATGCCGGGCTGCGCCTGACGGGCCATTTCCTGGAACGCGACGCTTTCGGCGCGCGGCACCGCCCGGTGCCCGAGGCACGGCATCGCCTGGCCGACCGGGTGGCGGCGCTGGCCACCGCTCCCTAGACCCTACACCCCGGGCTGGTCCCTCCCGGTCTGGCGGTGTAAGCCCGCGCCACCGAGAACGAAGCACGAATCAGCACCATGCCCGACGACATCAAGGCCGCGCCGGACGAGGGCGGCCACACGCGCGAGACCAAGCTCGCGGACGCCCTGTCCGAGCGCTACCTCGCCTACGCGCTGTCCACCATCACCGCGCGATCCCTGCCGGATGTGCGCGACGGCCTGAAGCCGGTCCATCGCCGGCTGCTCTGGGCGATGCACCAGCTGCGCCTCGATCCCGAGGCGGGGTTCAAGAAATGCGCGCGCATCGTCGGCGACGTGATGGGCAAGTACCATCCGCATGGCGACAGCAGCATCTACGAGGCGCTGGTCCGCCAGGCGCAGGATTTCGCCGCGCGCTACCCGCTGGTCGAGGGCCAGGGCAATTTCGGCAACATCGACGGCGATAACGCCGCGGCCATGCGCTACACCGAGGCGCGCCTCACCCTCGTCGCGCAATCCATGCTGGATGGCATCGAGGAGAACGCCGTCGATTTCCGCGCCACCTATGATGGCGAGGAACGCGAACCCATCGTCCTGCCCGCCGCCTTCCCGAACCTGCTGGCGAATGGCGCGGCGGGCATCGCGGTCGGCATGGCCACCTCCATCCCGCCGCACAATGCGGGCGAGCTCTGTGCCGCCGCGCTGGCGCTCATCAAGGACCCGCAGGCCGACCTGCTGGCCCACATCAAGGGCCCGGATTTCCCCACCGGCGGCGTGCTGGTCGAACCCGCCGAGGCGGTGCGCGAGGCCTACGAGACCGGCCGCGGCGGCTTCCGCGTCCGCGCCCGCTGGGAGACCGAGCGCCTGAAGAACGGCACCTGGCAGATCGTCGTCACGGAAATTCCGTACCAGGTGCAGAAGGCCAGGTTGATCGAACAGATCGCGCAGCTGCTGGAGGAAAAGAAGCTGCCCCTGCTGGGCGATGTGCGCGACGAAAGCACCGATGTTGTGCGCCTGGTGCTGGAGCCGAAGACGCGCACGGTCGAACCCGCCGTGCTGATGGAGACCATGTTCCGCGCGACCACGCTGGAATCGCGCTTTCCGCTGAACATGAACGTGCTGGACGCCGAGCGCACGCCGCGCGTGATGTCCCTGCGCGAGGTGCTGAGGTCCTGGCTCGACCACCGCCATGTCGTGCTGGTGCGCCGCACCGAACACCGCCTCGCGGCGATCGCGCGGCGGCTGGAAATCCTCGACGGCTATTTGATCGCGTACCTCAACCTCGATGAGGTCATCCGCATCATCCGCGCCGAGGACGAACCGAAGCCCGTGCTGATGGCGACCTTCGCACTCACCGACCTGCAGGCCGATTCCATCCTCAACATGCGCCTGCGCTCCCTGCGCAAGCTCGAGGAAATGGAGATCCGCAAGGAACACAAGAAACTGTCGGCCGAGCAGAAGAAGCTGCAGGGCCTGATGAGCTCGGACGCGAAGCGCTGGGCCGCCATCGCCGAGGAAATCGAAGCCACCCGCCTGGCCTTCGGCGACGGCCCGCTCGGCAGGCGCCGCACCGAGACCGGCCGCATCCTGCCCGCCGTGCTGGTCGACGAGGCCGCCTTCGTCGAACGCGAACCCATCACCGTGATCCTGACCGAGAAGGGCTGGATCCGCGCCCAGAAGGGCCACATCCCGCTCGACGGCGAGATCCGCTTCAAGGAAGGCGACAGCCTGCTCGTCGCCCTGCACGCCGAGACCACCGACCGCATCGTGGTCTTCGCCACCAACGGCAAGGCTTACACCATCAAGGCCGACACCCTGCCGCGCGGGCGTGGCGACGGCCAGCCGGTGCGCCTGGTGGTCGACCTCACGAACGAGGACGCGGTGGTGGCCATGTTCGTCCACCGCGACGCCCAGCGGTTCCTGGTCGCGGCCTCCGACGGCAAGGGCTTCATCGTGAAGGGCGAGGATTTGCTGGCGGAGAAGCGCACCGGCAAGCAGGTGATGAACATCGACCCGCCGACCGAGGCCGCGCTGTGCGTGCCGGCGGATGGCGACTCCGTTGCGGTGATCGGCGAGAACCGGAAACTCCTGGTCTTCCCGATCGACCAGGTTCCCGAAATGTCGCGCGGCCGCGGCGTGCAGCTGCAGGCCTATCGCGATGGCGGGCTGTCGGACGCCAAGGTGTTCAACCGCGCCGATGGCCTGACCTGGGCGTTGGGTGACCGCACCCGCACCGAGGTCGACCTGCGCCCCTGGCTCGGCAACCGGGCGGGGGCGGGCAAGGCGCCGCCCAACGGCTTCCCGCGCGGCAACCGGTTCGAGCCGCGCGCAGCCCCGGCCGCGCGACCACCGCCGTCCAGCGCGCCGCATCACGCGCCTGGAACGCGACGAAGGCGGCGGGGGAGGTGCCCAGCATCTCGTTGCCGGCGACATCGAGCCCGCTGCGCGCCGCCGGGTCGGTGGTGATCGCGGCACGGATCACCTCGGCCAGGCGTTCCGCGTCGCCGCGCCGGAAGCCGGCCGGGGCGACCACGCCGTTCCAGCCCAAGAAGGCGGTGTCCGGCAGGCCGGCCTCATCGAAGGCAGGCACCTCGGGCAAGATGGCCAGGCGGTTTCGCCGGACTGGACCAGCAGGCGCAGCGTGCCGGCGCGCAGATGCGGCAGCGCCGCCGAGGGCACGTTGAACATCGCCTGCACCCGCCCCGCCACGAGGTCGAGCGTCGCCGGCGGAAAGCCGCGAGAGGGCACATGCACCAGGTCGAGCCCACGGGCGCGACGCGGCGCGCCCGTGTGAAACGCTGCGTTGGCGCAGCCGCAGGGCGCGCCGCATTCTCTCTCGCGGGGCACACTCGGCCAGCCTCAGGAGACAAGGTCATGGCGCTGAAGGACGACATCGCGACGTTCCTGAAGACCGACACCGCGATCGGCAAGATCAACTTCAAGTTCGACAAGTTCATGGTCTATCCGCAGGCCTATGCGGTCGACGTCGCCGGGCTGGTCAGCAGCGGCAGGATCGGCGTCAAGCTGACCGCGGCGCAGAACGAGGGCGCGGCGGCATCCTACTACCTGGACTACAACGAGTTCTGGCTGAAGCCGACCTTCAAGATCACCGACGCCGACGATTGCTCGGTGCTGGTGCACGAAGCCACGCACGCGCACATGGACTACAAGAAGTCCGGCATGGTGAAGGTCGAGTGGAGCGAGGCGATCGCCTACATCGCCGAGGCCATGTACCGCGAGGCCAAGGGCCTCAAGCCGCTCAGCGGCAACTTCATCCGCATGAAGGCGCATTCCCTCGCCAAGACCATGCTGGCCAGCGGCCGCTACGAGGTGCACCCCGGCGTTGCGCAGCAGATGCTGGAATCCGCCAAGAACGAGCCGCACTACCTCAAGAAGTCACCCTTCGTGAACTACGACGGGATCTGACGCCGCACCTTCGCCGGGCAGCGGCGTCAGCCCGCGCGCACCAGCACGTGCCGCTTGCGCCCGGCCGACAGCTTCGCCGCGCCATCGCGCAGGTCGGCGGCCGTGACGTTCAGGGCCACGTCGCTCACCACCGCATCGTTCAGGCGCAGGCCCTGCTGCGCGATCAGCCGCCGCGCCTCGCCCTTGCTGGCCGCGAGCCCGGCCGCCACCGCCAGGTCGATGAAGGCCGCCGGCAGGGTAGCGGTGATGGCGGGCAGGGTGTCGGCCGCAGCGCCTTCCTCGAAGGCGCGCCGCGCCGTCTCGGCCGCGCCTTCCGCCGCGGTGCGGCCGTGCAGCAGCGCGGTCGCCTCGGTGGCGAGAATCTTCTTCGCCTCGTTCACCTCGGCGCCGGCCAGCGCGCCGAGGCGCGCCACCTCGTCCATCGGCAATTCGGTGAACAGAGCAAGGAAGCGGCCGACATCCGCATCCTCGGCGTTGCGCCAGAACTGCCAGTAGTCATACGGCGACAGCCGGTCGGCGTTGAGCCAGACCGCGCCCGCCGCGGTCTTGCCCATCTTCTGGCCCGACGCCGTGGTCAGCAGGTGGGTGGTCACCGCATGCGCCTCCCCGCCCGCCATGCGGCGGATCAGGTCCGCACCCAGCACGATGTTGCCCCACTGGTCCGACCCGCCCATCTGCAGCACGGCGCCGTGGCGGCGGTGCAGCTCCAGGAAGTCGTAGGACTGCAGCAGCATGTAGTTGAATTCGAGGAAGCTGAGCGGCTGGTCGCGCTCGAGCCGCAGCCGCACGCTGTCCATGGTCAGCATGCGGTTCACGCTGAAATGCCGCCCCACGTCGCGCAGGAACGGGATGTAGTGCAGCGCATCCAGCCATTCCGCGTTGTCGAGCATCATCGCGCCGGCGTCGAAATCCAGCAGCGCCTCGAAGGTGCGGCGGATGCCGGCCTTGTTGGCCTCGATGGTCGCCTCGGTCAGCAACTGCCGCGCCTCGTCCTTGCCCGACGGGTCGCCCACCTTGGTGGTGCCGCCGCCGATCAGCGCGATCGGCTTGCCACCCGTGCGTTGCAGCAGGCGCAGCAGCATGGTCGGCAGCAGGTGGCCCACATGCAGGCTGTCGGCCGTGCAGTCGTAGCCGATATACGCGACCAGCCCGCCCTTGTTCAGCGCGGCATCGAGCGCGGCCTCGTCCGTCGTCTGGTGGATGTAGCCGCGTTCCTTCGCGATGCGCAGGAAGTCGCTTTTCGGGGCCGTCATGGTGTCGTCCTGGTGCAGCGGGGACTTCCGCCGGAAGGGCAGGGGGGCTAGCACGGCACAGGCATCACGGCAAAAAGCATGCTCAGAACGATCGGGCTGATGAGCGGCACCTCCCTCGACGGGGTGGATGCCGCCTACCTGGAGACGGATGGCGAGACGATCCAGCGGATCGGCCCGCGCCTGACCCTGCCCTATGACCCGAAGCTGCGCCGCGCGCTGCGCGCCTTGCTCGACCGCGCCGAAACGCTGTCCGCGTCCGACCCCGACCTGCTGGACGCCATCCGCCGCATCACCGACCGCCATGCCGAGGCGGTGGAGGCGATCGGACTCGAGGCCGACCTGGTCGGCTTCCATGGCCAGACCATCCTGCACCGCCCGCCGGTGGCGGGGCGCAACATCACGCCCTTCACGTGGCAGGTCGGCGACGCCACGGCGCTGGCCAAGCGCACCGGCATGACGGTCGCGTATGATTTCCGCAGCGCCGACGTCGCGGCCGGCGGGCAGGGCGCGCCGCTGGTGCCGGTGTTCCATCGGGCGCTCTCCGCGCCGCTGCCCAAGCCGCTGGCGATCCTCAACCTCGGTGGCGTGGCGAATGTCACCTGGCTTGGCGAGGATGGCGAGATGCTGGCCTTCGACACCGGCCCGGCGAACGGCCCGCTGGATGACTGGGCGCGCCAGCACACCGGCAAGGACTACGACGCGGCGGGGCGCCTGGCGCTGGCCGGCCAGGCGGATGGCGCGGTGCTTGGGCGGCTGATGGCGCATCCCTACCTGGCCGCGCCGCCGCCTAAATCGCTCGACCGGCTGGATTTCGACCGCGCGTTGAAGGATGCCGGCGCCGCCGAATTGTCCGCCGCGGATGGCGCGGCGACGCTGTGCGCCTTCTGCGCGGTGTGCGTCGCCGCCGCGGCGCGGCTGTTCCCGGAACCGCCGCTGCAATGGCTGGTGGCCGGCGGCGGGCGGCGCAACCCGGCGATCATGAAGGCACTGGCCGGCGCGCTGGAGGAACCGGTCCGGCCGGTGGAAGTCGCGGGGTGGGACGGCGATGCGCTGGAGGCCCAGGCCTTCGGATTGCTGGCGGCACGGGTGGCGCGCGGGTTGCCGATCACGTTTCCCGGGACGACGGGCGTGCGGCGGCCGATGACGGGCGGGCGGATCGTGGGGTCGCTGCTGTAGGAACCGGCGGCGCGGCCGCGGCCACCGCCGCGCCTCAGCCCGCCAGCGACGGCAACCGCCGCCCCAGCCGCTCCAGGATCTCCGCCCCGAGCGGATGCGGGTCCACACAGGGCCGCCGGCCATGCGGCGGCGCGATGCCCGCCCGCTTCGCGAAGAACGGCTTGCCGTAAGCGGCGAAATGCTCCGCCGTGCGCGGCATCATCATGAAGGTCGCGATCGGCAGCACCGACCGGTGCAGCGACTCCGCCGCATCCTCCTCGCCGGCCGCCATCAGGTCCCAGATGCGCGCCTGCACATCCGCGACATCCGGCGCGGGGATCATGCCCGCGCAGCCGATCCGGAAGGTGTCGGTCAGCTCCAGCCCCGCCAGGCCGTTGAACACCGAGAACACCCCCTCGGTCTCCTCGATCAGCCGCTTCACGTACAGGATCGGGCCCTCGCCCTTCATCATGCGGAAATGCGGATGCGCGCGGTGCAGCGTCATCAGCGCGCCGGCCGACAGCGCCACATCCATCATCGAGGGATTGTTCTGCGGCCCGCAGGGGATCGACACGGCCTCGGCCAGCGCCCCCATGAAGCGCACCAGCGCGGTCTCGTTCATGCCGGCGATCTGCGGCGGCTGCAGGATCAGCCAGGCGGCGCCAGCGGCCTCGGCGGCGCGCGCCACCTCCCGCGCGGCGGTCACCCCGGCCTCGTTCACCGTCACGGCCACGGGCAGGCGGCCGGCGACATCCTCCAGCACCCAATCGATGATCGTGCGGCGTTCGACCAGCGTCAGCTTGTGGAATTCCGCGATGCCATGCGCGCCGCCGCGGATGCAGGCCTCGACCTGCCCACGCATCGCGGCGCGGTCGAGCCGTTCGTGCTCATCGAAGAAGGCATACAGGATTGGCCAGACGCCCTTCATGTTCTCAGCTTCCTGTTTCGGGCCATCTTCGCCCGCGCGTCGAAGGTTGCTCGACAATTGGGAGCTGGCCCGCCGTCGGCAGGACAGCTGCGATCCTCAGCATGGGATATCAGACGACGGCTCGGATCATTTGCTCCTGCAGTGACGCCTGCAGGCCATCCGTTCGGCCGGAGAAATAGCGCTTGTTGGCTTCGTCAGGGGACAGATGGACGGCCCGGGAGAATCCCATGCCGCGAAGCCTGGCCGCGAACGCGTCAGGTGTGGGTCGCGTGAGCCACGGCTCGCCAATTGCAGCAAATCGCGCCGCGTAGGAGGCCGCCAAGGCCGCCTCGTCGGTCGGCAATAGGTCATCGGGAAGCACGATACTGAGAACGATCTCGCTGGACTTGGGCATCGAGAGAACGAACTCGAGAGTCCCGTCGAGCGCATCGGAGGCAAGGTATTGGCTGACGCCCAGCATCGAAAAAAATGCCGACCTGGAACTGTCGAATCCCGCCTGTCGAAGGCCGACCTCCAGACCGACGGATTCAAAATCGACAGCAGCGAAGGATAAATTGTCCGGGATTTCTATCCCGCCATCGCGCAGGCGTTTCCGCTTGATGTCCTGAGTCGCAGGATGATCGACTTCGATGATGCTCAGGTGCCGAGCCCACGCCGGTTGGCGATACCCGAACGTGTCGAGTCCCGCCCCCAGCACGACGTACTGCGTGGTGCCATCCTGGACAGCCTGCGCCAGGCAGTCCTCCGCATAGCGGCTGCGCAGGACGAAATTTGTCAGCCGCAGCCGGACGCGTTCGGGCAATTGGGCGACGAAGGACACGCGAGCCTTGAACGCGTCGCTCTGCGGGTCGACCAGCATCGTGGCGATCGGGTCGTCCAGGATTCGCGCCTCGGCTGGCAACTGCTGGTGGAGCGCTCGCATGATGGCGGCCCCGTCGGCGGTCTGGCTGGGCTGGCGCGCGTCCATCGTGCCTCCTCGGCAGTTAACGGTTGACCCGGCCGACACGTCCCACCAAGCATCTGCCCGGATCGCCTTCGCGCCCTGCACTGATGCGCCAGCGAACGCGATCCGATGGCCGCGCCCGCGCCCCCCTCACTCCCGCCACGGATGCTGCGCCCACAGCGCCTCGTAGCGCGCCTTCAGCGCCTGCAACTCTCGCAGATATTCCGGCGGGGCGAGGAAGCGCAGCGGCAAATTCTGCTGCACGGCCAGCGCCTTGAATTCGTCGTTCTCCACCGTCCGGCGCACCGACAGCGCGAGCGGGCGGCATGCCAGCCGGCGCCGCCATGCCGCGCATCGATCCCTCCACGATGTCGAGGCCAATCTCCTTCAGCGTCGGCACGCTCGCCGCCGGTTCCCAGCGCGTGGCACCCATCTGCACCAGCGGGCGCAGCACGCCCTGGCGCCATTCGTTCATGCCCTCCGCCATGTTCATCACGGCCAGCGGGATCGAGCGGGACATGACGTTCTGCTTCACCTGCGAGGACCCGGCGAAGGGAATGTGCAGGAACTGCGTCCCGGTCGCGCGCTGGATCGCGAGGATCGCCAGGTGGTCGTCCGAACCGATGCCCGTGGTGCCGTAGCCGATCGTGCCCGGGGCGGCCCGCGCCGCCGCGAGCAGGCCCTGGAAGTCGCGGATCGGGTTGTCGTTGAGCACCCAGATGCCGCCCGGATCGTCGACGATATTCGCGATCAGCGCGAAGTCTTCCAGCTTGAAGCGCGCGCGGCGCTCGATCGGGATGGTGACGATGGTGGGCGTGTTGATGAAGCCGATCGTGTAGCCATCCGGCCGGGCGCGCGCCAATTCGCTGAAGCCGATCTCGCCGCCCGCGCCGGGTCGGTTCAGCACCACCACGGACTGGCCGAGGTCGCGCTCCATGAAGCGCGCGATGGTGCGCGCCGCGGCGTCGGTGCCGCCGCCCGGGGCGAAGGCGACGATCATGGTGATCTGCCGGTCCGGCCGCCAGCCACTGCCCTGCGCGAGCGCCGGCGTGGCGAACGTCGCGGCCATCAGGCCGCGGCGGGTCGGGCTGTGCGCCATGGCGCGTCTCCTCCGGTTGGTTGCCGGCAGGATGCCCGTTGCCGCGGCGGCGCGGAAGCCTGCCTGCGCGGTGGCCGGAGTGTGATCTGCATAACCGACAGGCCACGCCGCATCGCGCAGGCTGCGCTCGGTTCCCGTGGTTCGCCCCGCCCAGGGCAGGTCGTGGCCGGCGATGCGCCGCCCGGATACGACAAGGGCCGCCGGTATGCCCGGCGGCCCTGTGTTTCGTGCGTGAAGGAGGCGCCCTCAGTCGGCGGCGAGCGCCATGCGGCTGCGGTTCAGCACGCCCATCACGTGGTCCTCGGCGGCGTCCACCACCTTCTCGGTTTGCTCGGGCGTATAGACGTGCCCGGCCCCCGGCATCACGCGGTAGTCGATGGTGATGCCCTTCTGGAGGTTCAGCTTGTCGACCAGCTTGCGCACCGAGGGTTCGGGCACGAGTTCATCGTCCGCGCCGTGGAAGATCAGCCCGTTGCAGGGGCAGGGTGCGAGGAAGCCGAAATCATAATGGGAGGCCGGCGCGCTGATGGACACGAAGCCGCCCATCTCGGGCCGGCGCATCAGCACCTGCATGCCCACGTAGGACCCGAAGGAATAGCCTGCGCACCACAGCATCGATGCGTTGGGGTTCACCGCCTGCAGGAAGTCCAGGCCCGAGCACGCGTCGGACACCTCGCCGATGCCGCCATCATAGCGACCCTGGCTGCGGCCCACGCCACGATAGTTGAACCGCAGCACCGAGAAGCCCATCGCCTGGAAGCGCTGGTACAGGCTGTAGGAAACCCGGTTGTTCATGGTCCCGCCATGCAGCGGGTGGGGATGGAGAATAAGAGCCACCGGGGCATTGGGGCGCTTCGAATGGTGGTAGCGTCCTTCGAGCCGGCCATCCGGCCCGGCGAACATGACCTCGGGCATCGTGCGTACAGTCCAATGTGCTCTGCCGCGGGTCCTGCGGTCCGGTCCATCCATGGGATGACACCGAATGCCGCGGCGACCTGCCGCACGTTTGGGGAACTTCGCCAGGCGGGCGCGGGGGCGCCCTCCAAGGAATGCAGTCGGTGCGGCCCAATTCTTGACCGCAGTAGTCGGAAAAGGGCATCCTTCGTCTGCAAGCGTCGCTTCGCAGGAAGAATGATGCTCCTTCATCAATGCTTCAGGGCATTCCGTGGTGCCCCGGGGGAGGTTCCCGTTTCCCGGAGCGCCCGCACTATACGAACCTCGATCGGGTTTTCATAACAGAATCACTACAGGCACCCCATGTCACGGGTGCCGGGCTGGGTTGCAAAGGGAGCGGAGTAGGCGATGCGCTTGTCCACCCGCGGACGCTACGCCGTGATGGCCATGGTCGAGATGGCCGCCCGCGAGGGCAGCAACCAGGGCTGCGTCGATGGCCGCCCGGTGACCCTCAATGACATCGCCACCGCGCAGCATCTGTCCGTGGCCTACCTGGAACAGTTGTTTGCCCGGCTGCGCCGTGCCGGCCTGGTCGCGTCGGCCCGCGGGCCCGGCGGGGGCTACCGCCTGGCCCGCGCGCCCTGCGACATCCCGATCGCCGAGGTGGTCGAGGCGGCCGACGAACCCATCATCGCGACCCGTTGCGAGGAAGGCGGCCCCGGCTGCCTGGCGGGCGAACGTTGCCTGACGCACGACCTCTGGGCCGAACTCGGCGACCAGATCCGGCTGTTCCTGGGCGGCATGACGCTGGCCGATGTGGTCGGGGGCCGGGTGACCGGCCGCGCCCGCGCCCCCGCCGGGCCGGAGGCGGTTCGCAGGGCCGGCGAATGACGCTGTCGCTGGACGCCAACGCGACCGAGCCCCTGCGGCCCGAGGCGCGGGCGGCGGTGCTGGCGGCGCTCGACCTGCCGGGCAACCCGTCCTCGGTGCATGCCGAGGGGCGCGCGGCGCGCCGCCTGCTCGAGGATGCCCGCGCGACCCTCGCCGCACGATTCGGCGCGCGCGCGCAGGACGTGGTGTTCACCGCCGGCGGCACCGAGGCGAATGCCCTGGCCGTGCGCGGCCTGGCCGCCGGGCGACGGGTCCTGGCGGGTGCCACCGAACACCCCGCCGTGCTGCGCGCCGCGCCCGGGGCCACGCTGCTGCCCGTGCTGGCCGACGGGCGGATCGACCTCGATGCGCTGCGCGCCGCGCTGGCGGGGGGCGGCCCGGCGCTGGTCTGCCTGATGGCCGCCAACAACGAGACCGGCGTGCTGCACCCCATCGCCGAGGCCGCCGCCCTTTGCCGCGCCCATGGCGCGCTGTTGCATGTCGATGCCGTGCAGGCGGCCGGGCGCGTGGCGCTGGATCTGGGTGTCGCCGACAGCCTGGCGCTGTCCGGGCACAAGATGGGCGGGCCGAAGGGGGCTGGGGCGCTGATCCTGCGCCCGGGGATCGACCCCGCGCCGATCATCGCCGGTGGCGGGCAGGAACGCGGCCGGCGCGGTGGCACCGAACCCCTGCCGGCCATCGCCGGCCTCGCCGCCGCGGCCGAGGCCGCGCAGCCGGACCCGCGCCTGGCGCGCCTGCGCGACGCCATCGAATCCGCCATTGCCGCCCTGGCGCCCGAGGCACGCTTTCCCGGCGCGACCGCGCCCCGCCTGCCCAATACCAGCGCCATCACGCTGCCGGGCGTGCCGGCCGAGACGCAGGTGATCGCGCTCGACCTGGCGGGTATCAGGGTTTCGGCGGGGGCGGCGTGTTCCTCGGGGAAGGTCGCGCAATCGCATGTGCTGGCGGCGATGGGGATGGGCGCCGATGCAGGCTGCACCATACGGGTGTCGCTGCCGTGGAACGTGCCGGACGATGCGGCGGAGCGATTCGTGGCGGCGTGGGCGGCCATGCGGGCGCAGACCCGGCAGCGCGCCGCCTGAACAGATCAGCGCCCCACCTTCGTTCCGGCGGTCCAGGTTCGGAGGGGCGGCGCCCCTCCGCCTTCACTGCAATTCCGGTATCACCCAAAGCGGCTTCTCGCCCCGCGCCACCCGCTGGCAATTGTCGAAGGCGTTGCGGAACCGCGCCGGCTGATTGTCCCAGGTGGGCCCGGCATAGTGCGGCGTCAGCACGACGTTCTGCATCCTGAACAGCGGGTTGTCGGCCGGCGGCGGTTCCTGGTCGAAGACATCGAGCCCCGCGCCGGCGATTACCCCGCCGTCGAGCGCGGCGATCAGGGCTTTTTCGTCGATGACGGGCCCGCGGCAGGTGTTCACCAGGTAGGCGGTGGCCTTCATCATCGCGAGCTCGGCTGCGCCGATCATGTGCTTGGACGCCGGCGTCAGCGGTACGTGCAACGAGACAATGTCGGAGGTCCGCAGCACCTCGTTCAGCAGGCGGAAGCGGACATCGAGCGCGTCCTCCTCGGCCTCCGACACGCGCTTGATGTCGTAGTACTGCACCCGCATGCCGAAGGCATTGGCCAGGCGCGCGACCTTCCTGCCGATCGCGCCCAGGCCGACCAGGCCCAGCACCTTGTCGCGCAGTTCGAACAGCTTGACCGAGCCGGGGTCGTTGCCGCGCCAGCGGCCGGTGACCACGCTCTCATGCTGCCAGACCAGGCGGCGGCAGGTGGCCATCATCAGCATGATGGCGTGTTCGGAGACCGCGGTGGAATTGGCCCCGCCATTGTTGCAGACCGGGATGGAGGCGCCGCGCGCGGCCTCGATATCAACGGTGTCGTAGCCGGCGGAGAGGAGCTGGAACAGCTTGAGCTTCGGCGCGGCGGCGTAGAAGCCGGCGTCGACCGCCTTGTTGCCGAAGCCCACGAGGAAGTCGGCGCCCGGCAGGGCGGCCTTGAAGGCGTCGGAGCCGAGGGGGGCGACGACGAGGTCCATGCCGGGGGGCGCGATCTCGCGCGCGGTCGGGATGTCGGAGAGGGGGCTCTCCATCATGAGGATGCGGGGGGGCATGGGGGTGTCCTGGGCGGTGCTGCGCGGCACGATACGCGGTGGGGGACGGAAGGAAAGGCCGGGGGAAGGCAACTTCCCCCGGACCCCCATCCTTTTTCTGGCCGTTGGGCTGGACTACCCGGCGCGGCGGGGGCGCCGGCGCGGCGCGGGGGCCACGTCCAGCGGGGCCGCGAGGGCCTGGTAGCGTTCAAACAGGAAGGCGAGGCGCGCGGCCTCGGTCGTGAAGCCGCGCGGCTGGCCATAGGCGGCATCGACCGCGCGGTCATTCGCGGCATGGGCCGCGACCAGGTTCGGCGGCATCGCGAGCGGGTCATACAGGTCGGCGAGCGTCGCGCCGGGATGCGCGGCGCGGGCATCGAGGATGCCCTGCGCGGTGGCCTCGATCTTCGCGCGCTGCGCGTCGGTGGGGGTGGGCCAGGGGAAGTTGTTGTAGACCGAGGGGGCGTAGCTGTAGTCGCTCTTGAGACGACCGGCGACGCAGCGGACCCAGGCCATGTGCATGGTGCTACTGAGAACGCCGAGATGCACGAGGTTCGCGCTGACGACGATCTGCAACTTGTTGCTGGCAATGATGGATGGCGGGAGGAACCGCATCGGGATCACACGCCGCGCTTCCGACGATACTTCCGGTAGCGCGAGATACCGCCGCGACGGTTGCCGGTCCTGGGTGAACACGGTCGGTGTGAGCGCCGCTTGGCGCACCTCCGCTGTCGGACTTTTCAGTCGTGCAGCCTTCACGGCGGCGACGCGCGCCGCGACAGTTGGCATGCTGCGCAACTCACCCGGCTTGATCCCCTTCAACCAGAGACACCAGCGCCAGCCGCCGTTCAGCAATTCCTCGCCGCCGCCAAACCGCTTGATCCAGCGCTTCGCACCGGGTTCGCGCGCCACGAGTTCGAGGCGTTCGGCGTCTGTCAGAATAAGGTTACCGCCATCGGTCGGCTGGCTTCCCTTCTTCAGTTGGGGGCGCCCTGCCGGTGCTTTCGTCCGCGACGGCAACAGCACATCGGGCGCGTCCACCAGATACGGGTTGATGTTCCGCGCCGGAACCTCGTGCGGCGCGCTGCGCACCGTCTCGTAGTCGAACAGCAGCCGCGGCCCCGGATCGCGCAGCGTGTACCCGATGATCACGCAATGCACCGCTGCCTTGCCGCGCGCCTCGCTGGTCCATTAAAAGGTGCGATGCGCGAAGCGGATACGCACGCCGCGTGGCAGTAAGTCACCCCACAGCGTGCCAACCTGCTCGCCCTGAGTAATGGAATTGGTTGACACGAAGCAGCATTCCGCGCGCGGGTCGCCCGCCAGCCATTCCGCGCCTTTGCGGTGCCAGCACGTCACGTAGTCCAGCCTGTTGACCTTGCCCTCGCGGCCCCACACCGCGTGCATGTCCGCCTGCTGCTCCGCGCTGCGATACTGGTGCCCGATGAACGGCGGATTCCCCACGCAATACGTATCCGACCCCGGCGGCACGAACGCCGCCCAATCCTCCCGCAGCGCATTCCCCACCAGGATGTTCGGCGCCGTCGTCAGCGGCAGCCGCATCCGCAGCAGCCCGAACTCCTCCGACAGTTCCAGGTTCATCTGATGGTCGGTCAGCCAGAGCGCGACCTGCGCGATCTGCGCCGGCCAGTCATCCACCTCGATCCCGAACATCTGGTCCACGTTCACGGCCGAGACGATGGTGCCGACCAACTGCCCTGCATCATCCCCGCCATAGCGCAGCCGCAGCGCCTGCAATTCCAGCCGCCGCAATTCCCGGTACGCCACCACCAGGAAGTTGCCGCACCCGCAGGCCGGGTCGAACACCCGCACGCGGCGCAGGCGCAATAGGAAGGCATCCAGCTTGCGCGGGTCGCGCCCCGCCGCCGCCAGTTCCGCCCGCAGCCCATCGAGGAACAGCGGGTCGAGGCATTTCAGGATATTCGCCTCGGTCGTGTAGTGCTCGCCCCCGCGCCGGCGTTCCGCGCGGTCCTTGATGGACTGGAACAGGCTGCCGAAGATCGCCGGCGAGACGCGCGACCAATCGACGCGGCAGCAATCGAGCAGCGCCGCGCGCATCGCGGAGTTTGTCTCCGGCTGTTCGACAACCGCGTCGAACAGCCGCCCGTTCACATAGGGGAAGGCGGCCAGGCTTTCGTCCAGCGATGCCTGGCGCTGCACCGTCGGCGTCGCCAGCACGCGGTGCACGCGCGTCAGCAGCGCACCCAGGTCCGACCCGTCCTCGCCGCTGCGCTTTTCCACCAGGTCGCGGAAGATGCCTGTCTCGAAAATGCCCGCACTGTCGGCGAACAGGCAGAACAGCGTCCGCACCATCCAGACGTCGAGCGGCTTCCCCTTGAACCCGTCATCCTCCAGCAGGTCGTGCAGCGCGCCGAGCTTCTCGGCCGCTTCGCCATCCACCGGGTTGCGCGGCGCCTCGGCCCGCGTGACGTAGCCGCTGATGAAGCCGAACAGCCCGATCCGCCGCGGCAGGTCGCGCAGCGGGAATTCGATGGCCTCCCCGCCAGTCTCCATGTCGAATACGCGGAACCGTGCGAAGTCGGAGACGATCACGTAGCGCGGGAGTTCGTTGTCCTTCAGACCAGGAAAATAATCCCTGGCCTGTCCCGCCGCCGTATCCAAATCCTCGCCGCGCGACTTGTGCTCGACCAGCACATTGCCTTTCCACAGGTAGTCGATGCGGCCCCGCCCCGCGATTGTCAGCAGGTTGCGGACCGGCTTCTCGAAACTTCCGACACGTCGGGCATTGATGCCGAAGACATGGAAGAAGTCCTTCCAGAACGACTGGGCATCGGCACTTTCGCTCGTGGCGTCCCGATACTCCTGGACGAAGCCCTGGGCACGCTGGCGGATTTCGTTGAGCGAGAGAATCGGCATGAACCAAACGAATCACGGGCCATCGGCGCCAGCAAGCATGATCGACGACGCGCAGCCTGCGGCGCCGCAGCGATTCCGCTGGACCTGATGGGCCGCAATAACGTATCTAGGATTTTGGTCCTTAGTTTGGGCCTCGCTCTTTCACAACCGCATCCGCCGCCCTGTCGCAGCCCCGGCCAGGACGCCGCCGCCGAGGCTAAAGCGCTAAAGGCCTAAAGTGCCGCGTCCGCGCCATTTGTCCGAAAACCAACCTCCCCACCGCCGCACCCACGGAATTTGTCCGAAAGCGCCATCCCCGCCCCGCGCCGCCCATTTGTCCGAAACCGCCACCTCCCGCGCGCCCCGGCCATTTGTCCGAATCCCGCACCCCCGCCTCGCCAGCGCGCCCCGCCTACCCCATCTTCCCCCCATGCCCGCCGCGAACCGCCCCCTCTACCTCGACCACCACGCCACCACGCCGCTCGACCCGCGCGTCCTCGCCGCCATGCGCCCCTGGTGGGAGGACAACTTCGCCAACCCCGGCAGCGTCGAACACGCCATGGGCCGCGCCGCCGAGGACGCCGTCGAGCAAGCCCGCGCCCACATCGCCGACCTGATCGGCGCCGACCCGCGCGAAATCGTCCTCACCTCCGGCGCGACCGAGGCCAACAACCTCGCCATCAAGGGCGCCGCCCGCTTCGCCGCATCCCAAGGGTCCGACCGCCGCCGCATCGTCACCCTGGCCACCGAACACAAATGCGTCCTGGAATCCGTCCGCGACCTGGCCGCCGAGGGCTTCGAACCCGTCCTCCTGCCGGTCGATGCCAACGGCCTGGTCGACCCCGGCACGCTGCGCGCCGCGGTCGATGACCGCACGCTGCTCGTCACCGCCATGGCGGTGAACAACGAGATCGGGGTCATCCAGGACCTCGCCGCCATCGCCGCCATCGCCAAGGCCGCCGGCGCGCTGTTCCACACCGACGCCGCCCAGGCCGCCGGGCGCATCCCGGTCGACGTGCAGGACATCCAGGCCGACCTGGTCTCGCTCTCCGCCCACAAGATGTATGGCCCGAAGGGCATCGGCGCGCTGTATGTGCGCCGCCGGCCGCGCGTGCGCTTGGCGCCCCTGTTCTCCGGCGGCGGGCAGGAACGCGGGTTGCGGTCCGGCACGCTGCCCGCCCCGCTGATCGTCGGCTTCGGCGAGGCCGCCCGCATCGCCGCCACCGAGGGGCTGCTCGATTCCGGGCGCATCGCGGGCCAGCGGGACCGCTTCCTGGCCGCGCTGGCCGCCGCCATCCCGGGCCTGGCGCTGAACGCGGAACACGCCCCCCGCGTCGCCGGCAATGCCAGCATCGCCTTCCCCGGCGGGGTCTCGGCGCAGGACATCATGGCCGCCGCGCCGGGCCTGTGCGTCTCCACCGGCTCCGCCTGTTCCTCGGCCGAGGTCGAACCCTCCTACGTGCTGCGCGCCATCGGCCTCGACGAAGCCCGCGCCAGGGCCACCTTGCGGATCGGCATCGGACGCTTTACCTCGCCCGCCGATGTGGACCGCGCCGCTGCCATGCTGGCCGAGGCGTGGGCGCGCGCGGTTTCCGGAACAAACAGGGCGGCGGAGTAGCAATGCCGAAGATGGTCTTCATCCAGCGCGACGGGTCGCGCAAGGAAGTGGATGCGCCGCTCGGCCTGTCCGTGCTCGAGATCGCGCACCGCCACAGCGTCGATATCGAAGGCGCCTGCGAGGGGTCGCTGGCATGTTCCACCTGCCACGTGATCGTAGATGCGTCGTGGTTCCCCAAGCTGGCCACGCCGACCGAGGACGAGGAGGACATGCTCGACCTCGCCTTCGACCTGCAGGAGACGTCCCGCCTGGGCTGCCAGCTCATCATGACCGATGCGCTGGACGGGCTGGTGGTGAAGTTGCCGGCCGGCTCCCGCAACGCAGGCGGCTGACGCCATGGCCGCGCCGCGCTGGGAAACCGATTTCGGCGCCGAGGGCGGCCTGTTCCGCCGCCTGCGCGCCGCCGCCGCGGCGGACTGGGCCGGCTACACCTGGCACCCCTTCGTGCAGCGCCTGTCGGACGGCACGCTGCCGCTGCCGGCCTTCCGCACGTATCTGGTGCAGGACTACCTGTTCCTGATCCACTTCGCCCGCGCCAAGGCGCTGGCGGTGGTGAAGGGCGAGAGCCTGGCCGCCATGCGCGACAAGGCCGCCGCGGTGCTGGCAATCCTGGACGAGACCAAGCTGCACCTGAAGTATTGCGCGGGATGGGGCCTGTCGGAGGCCGATGTGGTCGCCACGCCCGAGAGCGCCGAGACGGTCTCCTACACCCGCTGGGTGCTGGACCGCGGCTTGGCCGGGGACATCCTGGACCTGGAAGTCGCGCTGGTGCCCTGCACGGTGGGCTATGGTGAGGTGGCCTTGCGCATCCTGGCCGACCCGGCCCGGCGTATCGACGCCAATCCCTACCAGTCCTGGATCGACACCTACGGCGCCGAGGACTACCAGGCCATGGCCCGCGCCGCCGCCGCGCGCATCGATGCGCTGGGCGTCAGCCATGGCGGCGAGGCACGTTTCGCGCGCCTGGCCGCGGATTTCGCCGAGGCCGCGCGGCTCGAACAGCGTTTCTGGCAGCAGGGGCTCCAGGCGTGATCACCGCCGTGACGCCGTTGCGTCGTGCTTGTGCTGCAGCCCGGTGCCGGGCTGTCGGGTCGCCGTCGTCCAGCGATGCCCGGCTTGGCGACCCGCGCGTCGTCCTGCCCGGCGTCGCGCCGATCCTCCCGCGGCCCGCCGCGGCGGCGCGGGGGCATGGCTGATGCGCGTGCTGGCCGCCATGTCCGGCGGTGTAGATTCCTCGGTCGTCGCCGCGCTGCTCGTCGAGCAGGGGCACGAGGTGGTCGGTGCGACGCTTCAGCTGTACGACCACGGCGCCGCCGTGCAGAAGAAGGGCGCCTGCTGCGCCGGGCAGGACATCCACGACGCGCGCGACGTCGCCGATCGCCTGGGCATCCCGCACTACGTGCTGGACCGCGAGGAGGTCTTCCGCCGCGAGGTGATCGGCGACTTCGCCGACACCTATGCCCGCGGCGAGACCCCCATTCCCTGCATCCGCTGCAACCAGACCGTGAAGTTCCGCGACCTGGTGGCGCTGGCGCGCGACCTTGGCTGCGAGGCGCTGGCGACCGGCCACTACGCACGGCGTATCGACGGCCCGCAGGGTGCGGAACTGCACCGCGCGGCGGACCCGGCGCGCGACCAGTCCTACTTCCTGGCGGCCACCACGCGCGACCAGCTGGCGGTGGCGCGCTTTCCGCTCGGCGACATGCCCGACAAGGCCGCGGTGCGGGCGCTGGCCGCGCGCTTCGGCCTGGCGGTGGCCGACAAGCCCGACAGCCAGGACATCTGCTTCGTCCCCGAGGGCCGCTACGACGCGCTGGTCGGCAAGCTGCGGCCGGACGCCCTGGCGCCCGGCGAGATCGCCACCCCCGACGGCCGCGTGGTCGGCGCGCATGACGGCATCGCGCGCTACACGGTGGGGCAGGGGCGCGGCCTCGGCGCCGCGTCCTGGGATGGCGAGGACCGGCTTTACGTGGCCGGCGTGGACGCGCCGCGCCGGCGCATCATCGTGGCGCCGCGCGGCGCGCTGGAGACGGACCAGGCGATTGCCGGCGAGATGAACTGGCTCATCGACCCGCCGGAAGCCCCCATCCGCTGCACGGCGAAGCTGCGCGCGCGGGAGGCGCCGCGCGCCGCATGCGTGACCTGGGATGCGGCGGCGGGGCTGGCTTTCCTGGCGCTCGACGCACCCGGAATTGTGGCGCCCGGCCAGGCCTGCGTGCTGTATGATGGCGACCGCGTCGTGGCTGGCGGTTTCCTGCGCGCGCGGGGATCGGTTGACAGCGCCAGGCACGCGGCCTAACTCGCGGCCCTCGCGTGGATGGCGGCGTAGCTCAGCTGGTTAGAGCACGGCACTCATAATGCCGGGGTCAGCGGTTCAAGTCCGCTCGCCGCTACCATCCTGCCCGTCCCAGGTGCATCCGGGGCCGCATTGCGACCCCCACTTGAATGCCAGCCCGCCCGCGCGACGCCGAGCGGCACGTTCGCCGCGGCGTATTCCGCCCTGCCGCGCCGCCATCACGGGCGCATGTCATCAGGTCAGGCACATCGCCGTGATGCGTTGGCTTCCTCATGCATGTTCCGGGAGTGCGGGCCTCCACGTGCGTGACACCGGTCCTGCCGCAGCCCTCACGCGCCCAAGAATTCGTGACGTGCCGTCGCGCAACTTGCTGTCCACCCAACCGTTGAATTTGCCGAATGCCGCAACCGTCGCGCAGCGTTCTGATCATAATTCAAAGGAGGGTGCGTCATGCGTTACGCAAAACTTAGCCTTTACTTCATCGGCGCGCTGTCCGCCGGCGCCGCGGCGCAGACGCCGCCGGCGCAGCCGCCGGCCCCGTCCACCCAAGCACCAACGGGGATGCCGCGCGCCGCGGCTCCGCCGATGACGACCACCACCCCGATGGCAACCGATCCGGCCCGCGCCACGCCGCGCACCGACGCGGCAGCCAATCCCATCGTCGATGCCGCGACGCTGGAATCCGGCTCCAACAGCTTCACCGAGGGCCAGGCGCAGGGGCGCTTCGAGGAAGCGGGCTTCACCGGCATCCAGGGCCTCATGAAGGATGAAGCGGGCTTCTGGCGTGCACGCGGCATGCGTGCCGGGTCGACCGTCGAACTCGCCATGGACTTCCGCGGCCGCATCGCCGCCGGCCCGGGCGTCGCCGCGCTGCCGCGCCAGGCCCGCACCACCGGTGCGGTGCCGTCGAGCGGCACCACGACGACCACGCCCCGCTAGGCCTTCGAGACCCATTCGAACGGCGCGGGCCGCTCAGTGGCTGCGGCCACTGACGGTTCGCGCCCCAAAGGAGGTTGACCATGACCATGCGCACACGAACCTGGTTGTTCGATTCCTACACGCACGCGGCGGCCGCGGTCCGCGACCTGGAAGCGGCGGGCTTCACGGATAGCGACGTCAGCATCATGAGCAAGGATACGACGGCGACGGCGACGACGGGGACCGACACCGTGGAGGCCTCGAGCGGCGCCCCGGTCGGCGCGTCCATCGGCACGGTCCTGGGCGGCGGTGCGGGCCTGCTCGCCGGCATCGGCGCCCTGGCCATTCCGGGCGTCGGCCCGATCGTTGCCGCCGGATGGCTCGTCGCGCTGCTGGCCGGCGCGGGTGCGGGTGCCGCGGCGGGCGGGCTTATCGGGTCGCTCACCAGCTCCGGCGTCGACGAGAAGGAGGCGCATGTCTATGCCGAGGGCGTCGATCGCGGCGGGTCGATCGTGACCGTCCGTGCCGATGACGCGCGCATGGCCCGCGTGGAGGACATCCTCGCGCGCCACACGACCGTGAATATCGCAAACCGCGAGGCGGACTACCGCGCGGCCGGCTGGCGCGGCTACGGCAGCGACAATACCACCAGCGGCACGACGCCCGACGGCACGCCGGGCAACCCGCCCGGCACCATGGCGAGCCGTGCCGTCGACGATGTGGCGGGCACCAACGTCAGCGGTGCACGTCCGGAACATGAACGGCGTCGGGGCTAAACGCCGACCCGAGGACCAGGCCGCGTCACCTTGCGTGGCGCGGCCTGTGCCTTGGCGCAACGCCCACCGTCAGCGCGCGATCCGCGAGAACCGGACGGCCGGGGGCCGTCGACATCGAACACCCGGAGCACGCGATGGCACCGCGACCTTTCTGGAAAGGCTACCTCAAGCTCTCCCTGGTCTCGTGCCCGGTGGCCATGACGCCGGCGACCAGCGACGCCGACAAGGTCAAGTTCCACACGCTCAACAGGAAGACGGGCAACCGCATACGCGCCCAGTACATCGACGCGGTCACCGAGGCGCCGCTGGAGGATGACGACGCGGCGAAGGGCTTCGCCCGCGGTGAAAACGACTTCCTGATCCTGGAAGACGAGGAACTC
Source organism: Rhodospirillales bacterium Ga0074136 (assembly GCA_001464375.1). GTDB lineage: Bacteria > Pseudomonadota > Alphaproteobacteria > Acetobacterales > Acetobacteraceae > Neoroseomonas. Next base: position 138,211 of record LNEW01000082.1, read on the forward strand.
GACGCCGTCCAGCTCGAATCGACGAAGACGATCGATATCGATGTCTTCGTGCCCGCGGACGAGGTCGGATGGATCTGGTACGACAAGCCGCACTACCTGGCGCCCGACGGCAAGGTGGGGGAGGAGGCTTTCGGCGTCATACGAGACGCCATGGCGTCCACCAAGACCGTCGGGATCGCGCGCCTCGTGATGTATCAGCGGGAGCGAGCCGTCCTCCTGAAGCCGCGGGAGTCGGGCATGGTGGTATGGACCCTCCACTACGGCGATGAAGTGCGCGACCCCGATGCGTATTTTCCGCGCAGCGAGAACGCCGGCGACGCGAAGGCGCAGAAGTTGGTCCAGCAGCTCATCGAACAGCGGACCAGCAAATGGGATCCGGCCATGGTCCGCGACCCGGTGCAGGACCGCCTCCTGGACATCATTGCGTCGAAGAAGACGGGCCGTGCGAAGCGCCCGGCGCCGCGCGCGGCAGAACCGGCTGGCGGCAACGTGGTCAACATCATGGACGCGCTGCGGCGCAGCCTCGGCAAACCGCGCAGCTAGGCGCGACGTCGCTTCGTTGCTTCGAGCGGGGCTGCCGCGGCCTGGAGATCGGCCCAAGGGTCGGTCGTCAGTGCCGCGAGCCGCTTTGCCACGTTCTCGACCGTAAAATGCGCCGGCCCCATCCCGGGGCCGAGTTCCGACCAGCCGACCGGCATCGACACACCAGCGCCAGGCCGCGCGCGCGTCGAATAGGGCGCGACGGCCGTGGCGCCACGTTGGTTGCGCAGGTAGTCGATCAGGATCTTGCCGCCCCGCTTGGATTTCGTGACCGTCGCCACGTACCGCCCGGGCTGGTCGGCCGCCATGGCGTCGGCCATCGCCTTGGTGAAGGCCTTGACGGTCGTCCAGTCGGCCTTGGGCACGAGCGGTGCGACGACATGAAGGCCCTTGCCCCCCGACGTCTTCACGAAGGCCGCCAGGCCTGCCTTTTCCAGACGCCCACGCACCTCGACCGCGGCATCGATGACGCGCTGCCACTCGACGCCCTCGCCCGGATCGAGATCCATGATGATCCGGTCCGGCCTTTCCCAATCCGCCAGGGTCGATCCCCACGGATGGATTTCGAGCGTGGCACTTTGCACCAGGCCGATGAGCCCATCGATGTCGTCGATGCCGAGCAGCGGCTCGTCGGCAGGATCCTTCGGATCCCGGACCTGCCGGATGGCGCCGTTGATGCCCTTCCAGGCATGCTTCTGGAAGAAGGCCTGCCCGGTGATGCCGGTGGGGCAGCGCAGCAACGCCAGGGGCCGCCCGACGATGTGCGGCGCGATGAACGACCACACATCGCTGTAGTAGTTCGCCAGCCCCTCCTTCGTGATGCCTTCCTGCGGCCAGTAGACGCGATCCGGATGCGTCAGCGTCACCCTTCGCGGCAATGGCTTGGATGCGGTGACGGCACCGAAATCCTCACGCACGATTTCGCTGGCCGGCTTGTCCTCGCGGATGCCCCGGTAGGATGCATGGCGAAGATGGCCGTCCCCGGTCCAGGCACGGAACTCGACTTCTGCCACCATGGTCGGCTGCACGAAGCGGACCTGGCGCGCTTCGTCCGTCGTCAGGGGATCCGAGAACGGGCTTTCGGCCTCGCGCAGATTGTCGAGGCGACGGAACAGCTCCTCGGCCACGCGCACCGTGAAACCGGTGCCGACCCGGCCGACATGGCGCAAGGCGCCGCCCTCGTGCACGCCCAGCACGAGCGACCCGATCGCCTGCTTCGTTGTCGTCGATGGCACGTAGCCGCCGATGACGAATTCCTGCCGGGACGAGCACTTCGATTTCGACCAGGTCTTGCCCCGCCCTGACCGGTAAGGTGACAGTTTCTCCTTGGAGATGATGCCTTCGAGACTGAGGCGGCAGACGTGCTGCATCACCAGGGCGCCGGCCTCCTCGAAATGCTCGCTGTACCGCACGGCCGCCGCGTCGCCGGATGCAATGGACTGCTGGAGCGCACGCTTGCGTTCGACCAACGGGACGGCGCGCAGATCCATGCCATCGAGGAAGAGCATGTCGAACGCATAGAAGATGAAGCGGTCCGATCGTCCTTCCGAGAGGTCCGCCTGCAGCAGCGAGAAGTCCGAGCTGCCGGACGCGCTTTCCACCACGAGTTCACCGTCGATGATGGCATTGCCGACCGGCAAGGCGGCGAGGTGATCGACCAGGCTGCGGCCGAAGCGCCTGGTCCAGTCCAGCCCACTGCGCGTGAGCAGCTTCACGCGCCCCGCGGCGATCCGCGCCTGGAGGCGATACCCGTCGAACTTGATCTCATGCAGCCAGCGGTCGCCAGAAGGCGCGTGCTTCACCAGCGTGGCCAGGGCTGGCTCGATGAATTGCGGAAGGTCCGCCTTCACCGCCTTCGTCAGGGAGGGCGCCTTGCCTGGCGGCGCGGCAGGCGCTGCGCTTCTGGCCGGGGAAGGCGTCGACTTGCCAGGCTTCGCCTTCGCCGCGGTTTTGCTTGGTGGCTTCTCGATCTTGCCTGTCTTCGAAGACCAGCCGCGACTCTCGTGCGCCACCTCGCTGATCGCCCGCCCGGTCTTCACCGAATGAGGGGCTTCCTCGAGAATGTCCGGCTCGCCCACCGCGCGGGCCGCGTCGTCGTCGCTCTTGATGAGCAGCCAGTTCTCCCGCTTCTCCGTGGGCTTGCCCTTGATCTTCACGAGATGCCAGCGGCCGTGCAGTTTCGTGCCCCGAAGTTCGAACTCGAGATGTCCCTTGACGTAGCCCTTCCCCGCATCCGTGACGGGCTTCCACTGGCCGCGGTCCCATACGATGACGGTCCCACCGCCATACTCGCCTTTCGGGATGGTCCTTTCGAAGGCGCCGTATTCCAGCGGGTGATCCTCGACATGGACGGCCAGGCGCTTTTCGCCGGCCACCAGGCTGGGGCCCTTCGTGACCGCCCAGCTTTTCAGGACGCCATCCATTTCCAGCCGCAGATCGTAGTGCAGGCGCGTCGCATCGTGCTTCTGGATCACGAAGCGGCTTCCCGCCTTTCGCGTGGCCTTGCCGACCGGCTCCTTCGTCTTCTTGAAGTCGCGCTTCTGCCGATAGCCTTCGAGCGCCATGGCTAGCCGGCCTTGCGACGGCGGGCCGCGGGCGCTGCGGGTTTCGCGGCCGGCTTCGCTTTTGCCTTGGCCTTCGGCGCCT